>NZ_CP194337.1:1232955-1541193 GCF_051903265.1 Curtobacterium sp. SP.BCo | reverse complement strand
GGTGGTCCGCTGGCGCCGCCCAGACCGGTCGGAGTACCTCTGGCGGATGTCGCTCGTCGGCGACGGTCGCCCGGCGTGATGCCGGCCGTCGCGACGCGCAGCCCGTCAGGCCTCGCCGCGTCCTGCCGCCACCTCGTGCCACCGCGTGAGCAGTCGTTCGACCGCAGCGTGCAGCCGTGCCGTCGCGGCCCCGGGCGTGGTGTCGCCGAAGTACCGCTGCACCCAGTGCCGCAGCTTCGCGAGCTCCTCGGCGTCGTGCGCGGCGGCGTCGATTCGGGCAACGACGTCGGTCGCGTCCTCGGCCAGCAGCCAGTTCGCGTCGCTGAGGTACCCGCGCTCGTCGACGTCCGCCTCGGGCGACACCGGACGGGTGACGATGAGCGGGCGCCCCACGGCGAGCCGGTCGTAGATCATCGCGCTGATGTCCGTGATGGCCACGTCCGCGTCGGCCAGCTGCCACCCGAGGTCGGCGCCGTCGTCGTACACGTGGTGCGCGCTGGGATCGGCGGCGTTGGCGCTGGCGATCGCCGCGACGATGCGTTCGTGCGCAGCCTTGTACACCGCGTCACTGACCCCGCTGCGCGGGTGCGGGCGGTAGACCAGGCGGTGCGCCGGCGACGCGAGCACCCGGTCGGCGATGGTCGTCCCGTGGGTCGCGATCGACCCGTAGGCGGCGGCCGCCCGGTCGCCCTCCCACGTCGGGGCGTAGAGCACCACGGTGCGGTCGTCGGACGGGTACGGCGCGTCACCGGCGAAGTGGTCGGCCTGCGGGCGTCCGATCGCGATGGTGCGCCCGTCCAGGTCGTAGTCCCACAGGGCCTCGGCGAGCCGGTCGCGAGCGGCGTCCCCGGCGATCAGGGCGTAGTCGTACGCCTTGAACTGGTTCGTGGTCATGTACATCTTGTCGCTCTCGCCGTGGTTGACGAAGACGTGCCACATGCGCCCGTACCGCATCATCTGGAAGTTCCGGGCGTTCTGGTTGACGTACAGGACGATCTTCGGCGCCTGCTCGTCGACGAACCGTTCGAGGTCCACCACCTGGCGCGCGTAGACCACGGGGACGGGCGACTCCTCGAGCAGCGTCAGCATGGTGCCCGGGCTGCGGGAGACGATCGCCACCGGGTGCGTGGCGGCGAGTTCGGCGAGCGGTGCGTACCACTGACGCACCTGGTACATGTTGACCGGACCGTCGGCGAAGTACACCGCGATCTCGATGGTGCCCGGAGCGGGCACCGGCGCGGAGGGCAGCCGGCGCGCGAGCTCCCGGCGGCTCCGTCGCGACTTCAGCAGTCGGTCGGCGAGCCGCACAGCGGTCCGCACGTCCTGGATGATCGGCATGGTCCTTCTCCCGATGGCTCAGACGACGGGCGGCCGGCCCGCGAGCGTCATGCGTCCGATGGTCAGCCACCCCATGACCCGCACGGGTCCGCAGTCCGTGGTCCAGCCCTCGCGGACGCCCCCGAACCAGGTCGCCAGGCGCCGCGGGTGCCGCCACCAACGGGCGACCTGGATCACGGCCCACGACCCGACGTACAGGGGGCGGAGGACGGCTGGCAGGTTCCGGCGCGCGAGCCACACCCGGTTCCGGGCGTTGAGCCGGTAGTACTCGGTGTGGCGTGCCGGGTCGATGGCAGGGTGGTTCGCGACGAGGTCACCGGCGTACCAGGTGCGGCGTCCGGCGTCCCACACGCGCCAGGCGAGCTCGATGCCCTCGTGCGCGTAGAAGTACTCGGCGCCCCACCCACCGGTCGCGCGGTACACGTCCACGGGCAGGACGACGGCGCCCTCCCACACGGAGAACACCGGCGACGAGTGGTCCGGTTCGCCCTTCCGGATCCTCGGGATCCACCGTGTGGGGTTCGCCGCCCCGGTCGGGTCGACGACCCGGGGCTGCACCAGTCCGAGCGACGGATCCCGCTCGAACAGCCCGATCGCGTCACGCAGGAAGGTCGTGGACGGCACCGAGGCGTCGTCGTCGAGGAAGAACAGGTAGTCACCGTCGACGAGCTCGGCACCGGCGTTCCGCCCGGCCGGGATCCCGACGTTCTCGGGCAGTGCCAGCGCACGGACGCCGTCCGGCAGACCGGTGGGCTCCCAGCCGTTGCCGACGCAGACCACGTCGAGTTCGACGTCCTGCTGGGCGAGCACGCTCTCGAGTCCGCGCCGCAGGTCGTCCGGACGGGTGCCCTGTGACAGGCTCACCACGGCGACCCGTGGCCGGTCCCGGTGCGGGACCGCGTGCCGTCGGACGGTGCCGGGAGTCACGCGCGCACCCGCTTCGACGAGATGATCGCGACGAAGTGGCCGAAGGTGGCGAGCACCGCCAGGGGCAGCAACGCCCCCACCAGGATCCGGTCCGCGAGCGGGTGACCGATGACCAGTGCGAGCAGCGCGAACACGAACGCCAGGATGCTCAGCTCGACGGAGTGGTACAGGCGGTGGAAGGGCAGGAACCGCGCCGCGCGGCGCAGGGTGGCCAGCCGGCGGCCGGACGGCACCGTCCCGGCGTCACGGCGGTCGACGAGCTTGTCGAGGCCGGCGTTCGCGCGGGCGACGTGCACCATGTCGTTGAGCGCCTTGTTCAGCACGATCACGAGCCCGAGCGCGCAGCCGATCGTCGTCCACATCCAGTCGGCCCCGTGGATCGGCCACGTCGCCGCGCGGACACCGAGCGCGATGGGGATGAGCCCCTCGGTCGTGTAGTGCCCGACCTTGTCGAGGAACACGCCGGCCGGCGACCGGGTCCCACGCCACCGAGCGACCTCGCCGTCGCAGCAGTCGACGAGCATCTGCAGCTGGCCGAGAACGAGTGCGAGCACCGCACCCCAGATGCCGGGGATGAGCAGGGCGGCAGCGACGCTCCACCCGACCAGGATCATCAGCCCGGTGACCTGGTTCGCGGTCACCCGGGTCTTCAGCAGGACCCAGGTCAGGTACGGCGAGACGTCCCGCAGGTAGAGCGACGCCGTCCAGTGCTCGGCGTTCGCCCGCGAGCGGACCTCGTCGGGCTGTGCGATCGCACGGAGTTCGGCGATCGAGGTCGGGCGGGCGTTCCCGCGGCCGGTCGTGTGATCGGTCAAGAGGTCAGGTCACCGTCCCGTGTGCGTGGTCAGATCCGACGTCCGGGTGAGGAAGCCGATGATGAAGCCGATGCCCCAGCCGACGTGGATGCAGGGCAGCACCACGAGCAGCCAGAGGAGCGTCGGCAGCCCCGACCGCCGGGCGACCGCGACGGCCCCCAGCACGACGAAGACGATGTAGACCGCGGGCACCACGAAGCCGAGCAGCGCCCAAGCAGCCCCGGAGCCGACGGCAGCGCCGATGATGCCGACGACGCCGGCGACGAGGCCGAGCGCCATCGCGGCGACCATGGCCGGCGGCACGAAGTAGCGGAGGCCGTTGTTCGCGGGGAACCGGTGGGCGAGTTCACCGCGCCAGAGGCCGGTCGCCACGAACTGCCGGACGAGGCGCTTGAGGCTCGGGCGCGGGCGGTAGGTGACGACGAGCTCCGGTGTGAACCACACCGTGCCACCGGTCTGCCGCAACCGACGGTTGAGCTCCCAGTCCTGGCCGCGCTTGATGCCCTCGTCGAACAACCCGACCTCGAACAGCCGGTCCCGTCGGAACACGCCGAGGTACGCGGTCTCGGCCGGGCCCGCCTGACCACCGACGTGGTGCGGTGTCCCGCCGAGGCCGACGCGGCTGCCGTACGCGAGCGCGACGGCCTGCTCGAACGGCGTCCGCCCCTCGGCGTGCATGATCCCGCCCACGTTGTCCGCGCCCGACTCCTGCAGCACGCGGACCGCGACGCGGGTGTAGTCCGTCGGCAGCACCGAGTGCGCGTCCACACGGACCACCACGGGGTGCACCGACGCCCGGATCGCGACGTTCAGCCCGGCCGGCGTCGAGCCGACGGGGTTGTCGATCGCCCGGATGCGGGGGTCGGCAGCGCTCATCTCGGCGACGAGTTCGTTCGTCCCGTCGATCGACGGCCCGAGGGCGAGGATGACCTCGAACGGGCCGGCGTAGTCCTGGTCCAGCAGACTCTGGACGGCGGCGCGGACCTCGGTGACCTCGTTGAGGACGGGCATCACGTACGAGACGCCCGGCAGGGGCTGTCCGTCTGTCTGCATGCGTACCTCGGGGTCCTGGCTGGGTGCACGGGACGCACCGCGGACGGTGCCGCCCCGCAGAGCGACCCCGAGCCTATCAAGGTCGCAACCGGGAGACGGCCTGGAGGCACGGTGCCAGCTGGCACCGTGCCTCCAGGCCGTCACGCCGTCAGTCGACGGCGACGCGCGTCATCCCTTGTAGGTCCCGAGGGTGACGTCCGTCTCCCGCGTCTCACCGCCGCGGATGTAGGTGATCGTCGTCTTCGCCCCGCCCGCGAAGTAGCGGACCTGCGCCGTCAGGTCGGTGGCGTCGGAGACCGACGCCGAGCCGATCTTCGTGACCACGTCGCCCTTCTGCAGCCCGGCCTTCGCCGCTGCTCCGCCGGACGAGACGGACTTGATCAGTCCGCCCATCTGGGTGGCGTTGGCGTCCTCGGCGGCATCGCCGACGGTCGCACCGAGGAGGCCGTGGGTCGCGGACCCGTTGTCCTTGATCTCGTTCGCCACGCGCTTGACGAGGTTCGACGGGATCGAGAAGCCGACGCCGATGCTGCCGGACTGGCTCGACGAGTCCGACGAGCTGCTCGCGCTCGCGATGGCGACGTTGATGCCGATGAGCTTGCCCTTCGAGTCGAGCAGCGCACCGCCCGAGTTGCCGGGGTTGATCGACGCGTCGGTCTGGATGACCGGCAGGGACACGGTGCTGTTCGAGGAGGAGCTGCTGCCGTTGTCGCCGTTGCCCCAGAAGTCGAACGGGCCGCCGCTGCCGTTCCCGCCCTCGTTCGAGTCGCCGCCCTGGCTGGGAGCGCTCGAGGTGACCTGGATGCTCCGGCTCAGGGTCGAGACGATGCCGTCGGTCACGGTGTTCGACAGGCCGAGCGGAGCACCGATGGCGACCGCGGTGTCACCGACGTTGAGGTCGGACGAATCCGCGAAGGTGATCGGCTTCATGTCGGTCGCGTCGATCTTGATGACCGCGAGGTCGACCGTCGGGTCCGTGCCGACGAGCTTCGCCGGGTAGATCTTGCCGTCCGAGGTCGTCACGGTGATCTTGCCGTTCGAGCTGTCGCCGTCGAGGGTCACGACGTGCGTGTTCGTGACGATGTAGCCGTCCTTGCTGAACACGACGCCCGAGCCGGTGCCGGCCTCGCTGCTCGACGAGACGTTGATCGTCACGACGGACGGAGTGGCCTGCGCGGCCACCGCGGTGACGACGGTCGCGTTGTTGTAGTCGTTGACCGTCAGGTTGCCGCCGCTCTGCGAGTTCGACGAGCCGACAACGGTGCCGCCGCCCTGGCTGGCTCCCGCGAGCCATCCGGCGCCGCCGCCGACGAGGCCGGCGATCACGACGCCGGCGACGACCGGCAGGACGAGGCGGTTGCGGCCGGTCGTGCGGGAGCGGGTGCCGGTCGCGCTTGCTGCTCCTGCTGTTCCGGCAGCGCCTGCTGCTCCTGCTGCTCCGAAGTAGTGGCCGTTGCGCTGGTTCGAGCCGTCGACGTCGCCGAACGAGCTGGTGGCCGAGGTCGGCGCCTGTGCTGACGGTGCTCCGGCGTACTCGGACGCCGAAGCGGGCTGGGCGTACTCGCCGTAGCGGGGCTGCTGACCGTAGGGGTTCTGCGTCGGTTGCTGCCCGTAGGGGTTCTGCGTCGGCTGCTGACCGTAGGGGTTGTGGGTCGGCTGCTGCCCGTAGGGGTTCTGGGTCGGCTGCTGGCTCTGGCCGGTGGGGGCCTGCCCGGTGCCGTAGGGGGTCGCGTGCTGGCCGTAGCCGCCAGCGGACTGGCCGGTCTGGCCGTACTGGCTGGTCTGGCCGTACTGGCTCGTCGACTGCTGGTCCGTCTGACCGTACTGACCCGCTTGCTGCTGGACGTACTGACTCGTCTGCTGCTGGCCGTACTGACCGGTCTGCCCGTACTGGCTCGTCTGCCCGTCGGGCGTCGTGGTCGGGTACGGCGCGGTGTAGCGGTCCGTGGGGTGCTCGGTCGACGCGGCGATGACGTCGGTCTCGTTCGCGGGAGCAGGGTCGATCACATCGGTGTGGTCCGCCCGCGCATCGTTCGTCGGAGCGTCGTTCGTGTGCTCGGAGTCGTTCGTCGCGGCGTCCTCGGATGCGGCCGTTGCGGCCGTGTCCTCCGGACGGAAGTCGTCGTCCTGCCCGTGGGGCGTGGTGTCGGTCATGCTGGACGTGCTCCTTTCAAGCTCGTGCAGTCTGTCGGACCCACCTGAGCGGTGCTCCTGCTGACGCTGCAAGCGACCTATGGCGATCTTATGCGTGGGCTGTGCGCCGGTCCTCGGACGTGTCCCGTCGGCGGCTAGGTTGGGTCCGTTCAGCGCGTCGCAGCGCCGTCGACACCCTCGGAGGGAACCACATGCGTCAGGCCGGACCCTGGTTGCGAGCCGCTGAGGGAGCGATGCTCCTCGGCCCCGACGGTGTCCCCGCGCCGACGGTGTTCGCCGAGATGAGCGCCCTCGCCGCCGCCACCGGAGCGATCAACCTCGGCCAGGGGTTCCCGGACGAGGACGGCCCCGTCGAGGTGCTCGACGCTGCCGTGGCCGCGATCCGCGACGGCGTCAACCAGTACCCGCCCGGACGTGGCGTCCCCGACCTCCGTGCGGCGATCAGCGAGCACCAGTCGCGCTGGTACGGCCTCGAGGTCGATCCCGACCGGCAGGTCCTCGTCACCGCCGGCGCGACCGAGGCACTCGCCGCGACGATCCTGGCGCTCGTCGAACCGGGCGACGAGGTCGTCACCTTCGAGCCCTTCTACGACGCCTACGGTGCACTCATCCGGCTCGCCGGGGCCACCCACGTCACCGTTCCGCTCACCTCCCCGGACTTCCTCCCCGACGAGGACACGCTCCGCGCTGCGTTCTCGGACCGGACTCGGGTCGTCCTCGTGAACACCCCGCACAACCCCACAGGTCGGGTCCTGCCCACCGAGGTGCTCTCGACCGTCGTCGAGCTGGCGGCACGGTACGACGCCGCGATCGTCACCGACGAGGTGTACGAGCACCTCACGTTCGACGTTCCGCACGTGCCGATCGCCAGCCTCCCGGGAGCCGCTGAACGCACCGTGACGATCTCGAGCGCTGGGAAGACCTTCAGCACCACCGGTTGGAAGATCGGCTGGCTCACTGCTCCCCCGGGACTCGTCGACGCGATCACCACCGTGAAGCAGTTCCTGACGTTCGTGAACGGTGCTCCGTTCCAACCCGCGGTCGCCGCAGGCCTCCGGCTGCCCGACGCCGTGTTCGCCGGCATCGCAGCCGAGCTGTCCGCGAAGCACGACCTGCTCGCGACCGGACTCCGCACGGCCGGATTCGACGTGATGCGTCCGGACGGCGGCTACTTCGTCATTGCGGACGTCGCGGCGCTCGGGTACGAGGACGCACGGGACTTCTGCCTGCGCCTGCCGGAACTCGCCGGCGTCGTGGGCGTCCCCGTGTCGGCGTTCGTGCGGCCCGACCACGCCGCGGGGTACCGCTCCCTCGTCCGGTTCGCCTTCTGCAAGCGCCGCTCGGTGCTCGAGGAGGCAGCCACCCGCCTCGCCGGTCTCGCCCCCCGTTCCTGACCCGCAGCCGTCCGTCCCGTACCACCTCGCCGGTCTCGCTCCCCGTTCCTGACCGCAGCCTTCCGTCCCGTCCCGCCTGCCTGCCCGCACGCGAGCGGGCGAATCCCGTCCCGCACAGCGCGTCGTCGGAACCGATTCCGCCCGTTCGACGCAGATCCCGCTGCGTGCTGGTCGTCGGACGATTGCGGGGCTCGATCGAGCGGGCGGAAGTCGCGCGTGAACGACCGCACCTCTCGCGCATTTCGCCCGCTCACGACGACCGGGCGGAATCGATCGCTTCGAGCGCCGCACGCCCACCGATTTCACCCGCTCGCGAGGACGACCCCGCCTCCCAGCCCCGGGAACACCAGCGGGCGAAATGTGCGTCATCGATCGCGAAGCGGCCGCGGATTTCACCCGCTCGCGCGGTCGGTGACGGGGTTCGGAGCGCTCAGGGGGTCATGCGCGTCCGCCAGCGGGCGAGATCGGCGACGAGCAGCTCCCGAGGACCGGGCAGGGCGCGCCCGTGCACGACCGGGCAGCACGCTCCCGCGGACGACACGGCGTGACATCCCCATGGCGAGGGCGGACCGACCAGCGCGACACCGACACCTGAACGCACGCTGGCCCCGACCAGACGTCAGTCGCGCACCGTGACCTCGTAGCGACGCAGGGACAGCGACGGGTTCGTCTGACGAACGGTGTCCGTGACCGCCGTGTCCACCGTTGCCACGAGCATCCCCGGCACGGCACCCGCGGCAGCCACCGCCACCCCGGACGGGTCCAGCACGACCGACCCACCGATGCCGATCGGCGGCGTCTGTCCCACGCCGACCACCCACACGGTGTTCTCGATGGCGCGGGCGGTCAGGAGGGTCCGCCAGTGATGCTCCTTGCCGGGACCGCGCACCCACTCGGCGGGCAGCACGACGACGTCGGCCGCTCCCTGCTCCGGCGCGGACAACCGTCGGGTGACCTCGGGGAAGCGCAGGTCGTAACAGGTCTCCAGGCCGACCCGGATGCCGTCGAGCTCGAAGACGGGCAGCTGCGCGGGGTCGCCGGGCTCGATGCGGTCGGACTCCCGGGAACCGAACGCGTCGTACAGGTGCACCTTCCGGTACGCCGACGCGATCGATCCGTCGGGCAGCACGGCGACGAGGGTGTTCCGGAACCGAGCGCTCGGACCCGTCTCGGCGACCCCGACGACGAGTGCGATCCGGTTCTCGCGGGCGATGTCCTGCAACCCGGTGACGAACGGGCCGTCGAGCGGTTGTGCGGCGGCGACGAACCGGTCGTCGATCTCGGCGGTGAAGTAGGACGTGTACTCCGGCGTCACGAGGAGATCGGCCCCGCGAGCGGCGGCGTCGACGGCCGCGGCACGGACCGTTTCGAGGTTGGCGGCAGAGTCGTCCACCGGAGCGAACTGCGCCGCCGCGATCGTCAGGGTGCCCATCCGCCGAGCGTACCTGCCGCCCCGAAGCTCGGCGTGGCGGACGGAACACGGCTCCCGGATGCCGAGCGGTGTCCTCCGGGCCGAAGCTCGGCGGCGCGAGCCGTGCCGAACCGAACCGGACGGCCAGCACACGAAGAAGGCCCCGGTCCGAATGGACCGGGGCCTTCTCTGTGACGCTTGGTTGCGGGGGCAGGATTTGAACCTACGACCTCTGGGTTATGAGCCCAGCGAGCTACCGAACTGCTCCACCCCGCGGCACGTTGAACAGCCTACACGGGGCCGTGGCGGGGCACAAATCGAGTGCCCCGCCACGGTGTGTCTAGTTCCCGCCCTCGGCCTCGGTGGCCGCTTGGATCGCTTCCTGCAGCCGCTGGTCCGCCTCGGCGGCAGCGACGAGGTCGTTGTCCGCGTAGGCGTCCTGGCGGTCCTGCAGGGCCTGCTTGGCGTCGTTCAGGGCCTTCTGCAGCGCCGCGTTGTCGGTACCGGAACCCGACGTCGAACCCGAGCCCGAGCCCGACGACGAACCCGAACCCGACGACGAGCCGGAGTCAGAGCCCGAGGACGAACCGGAGTCCGAACCCGACGACCCACCTGCCGCGCCCTGGTCGCCGGCGGCAGCACCGGAGTTCCCACCGAACAGGCTGTCGAGTGCCTGGTCGAGGGTGTCCTCGAACGCGATCTTGTCGCCGAACGCCACCAGGACCTTCTGCAGCAGCGGGTACGAACCGCTCGACGTCGACTGCACGTACACGGGCTGCACGTACAGGAAGCCGCCGCCGACCGGGAGCGTCAGCAGGTTGCCCTGCTTCACGGTCGAGTTGCCCCGCTTCAGGATGTTCAGCTCCTGCGACACGGTGGTGTCCGAGTTGAACAGGTTCTGCACCTGCGCCGGGCCCGGGATGTTGTCGGTCTTCGGCATCGTCAGCAGCGTGAGCTTGCCGTACCCGGAGGCCTTCTTGCCCTTGCCGGCACCACCGGCGTCGGAGTCCACTGCCAGGTACCCGGTGAGCACGTTGCGGTTGTTCGACCCCGCCGACTGCTGCGGGATGTAGGTCGTGTACAGCGTGTACGCGGTCCCCTGCCCCGGCACCTTCATCGTCAGGTAGTACGGGTCCTGCAGGTTCGCCCGTGACGTCGTCGTGGTCGTTCCGAGCGCGTTCGTCCCCGTGTTGGTGGTGGTCGACGTGTCGGAGGTGTCGGACGAGTCGTTCGTGCCCGAGGTCGGCTCCTGCGGCGTGTTCCACGCGTCGTCACCCGAGTAGAACGAGTTCGCGTTGGTCACGTGGTAGGTGCCGAGGATCGAGCGCTGCACCTTGAACAGGTCGGTGGGGTACCGCACGTGGTCGAGCAGTTCGGCGCTCATCGAGGACACCGGCTTCACCGAGGTCGGGAAGATCTTCTGCCACGTCTTGAGCATCGGGTCCTTGGTGTCCCAGGAGTACAGGGTCACCTTGCCCGTATACGCGTCGACGGTGGCCTTCACCGAGTTCCGGATGTAGTTCACCTGGTCGGTGCGGTACGCCGAGGACTCGGAACCCGCGATGCTGTCCGACAGGCTCTGGCTCTGCGAGTACGGGTACGCGTCGCTCGTGGTGTACCCGTCGACGACCCACTGGATGCGGTGGTCGACGATGGCCGGGTACGCGTCGCTGTCGAGCGTCAGGTACGGCGCGACCTTCTGCACACGGGTGATCGGGTCGCGGTCGTAGAGGATCTGCGAGTCCTTGTTTACCGCGTTCGACAGCAGGATCTGCTCGGACTGGAACTTCGCCGCGTAGACGAGCCGGTTGAAGAAGTTGCCGAGACTCGGCCCGCCGTCACCGGCGTACGTCGTCGTGGCGTTGCCGCCGTTGTCGTCGTCGGACCCGGACGGGTAGTCGAGCTCGACGTCCTTCGAGCCCTTCGGCGCACCGACGATCGAGTACGCCGGCGAGGTCTCGCCGAAGTACACGCGCTGCTGGAAGTCGCCCAGGGCGCCGTTCGACGGGATTCCCGACTCGAGGAAGACCGGCTTGCCGTCGCTCGCGCGCTGGTTGCCGAACGCCGCGGTCACGCCGTAGCCGTGCGTGTAGACGAACGCGCGGTTGTACGGGGTGTTCGCGGCCGAGCTCAGCCCGTCGAGGTCGATGTCACGGACCGCGATGACGGTGTCCTCGGTCTGGCCCTTGACGTCGTACCGGTCGACGTCGAGCTCCTTCGGGAACTGGTAGTACTGCCGGTACTGCTGCAGCTGGCTGAAGGTGTCGGAGACGATCTTCGGGTCGATGAGGCGGATGTTCGCCGTCGTCTGCGCGTCCTGCGCGAGGGCGCCGGAGCTCGCCTCGGTGGTCGCGTCGTAGTTCTGCTCCTGCACGCCGGAGACGCCGTACGCGTCGCGGGTGGCCTTGATGTTCCGCTCGATGTACGCGGACTCGAAGGTCCGCTCCGACGGCTTGACCTGCAGGCGCTGGACGATCCACGGGTAGATGCCGCCGATCACGATCGCCGCGACGAGCAGCAGCCCGGTGCCGACGATCGAGATGCGCCAGCGGCCGATGACCGCGGTGACGATGAACAGGATCGCGACGATCGCGGCGATGCCGGCCATGATCTCGCGACCCGGGATGACGGCGTTGACCTCGGTGTACTGCGCACCGGTGATGAGCGAGTTCGACTTCGTCAGCGCGGCGTACTGGTCGAGCCAGAGGCTGACGGCCTGGAGCGCGATGTAGACGGCTGCGGTGATCGCGAGCTGGATGCGCGCGGCCTTCGAGATGCGGACCTCACGCCCGCCGAAGCGCATGGCGCCGTAGAGGTAGCACGCGGCGAGCGCGGCGAGACCGGCGATGAGCACGACCGCCGACGAGTACGCGACGATCGAGCGCCAGAACGGCAGCTCGAACACGTAGAACCCGATGTCGAGCCCGAACTGCGGGTCCGTCTTGCCGAACGGCGTCCGGTTGAAGTACTCGAGCACCATGCTCCAGCGCCCGGCGGTCGACAGCCCGGCGAAGATGCCGAGCACGACCGGGATGCCGATCATGACGGCACGGCGCAGCGGCTCGATGACCTGCTGGTAGCGGTCGAGCTGCGAGTTCAGCTTCGCGTAGACCGGCCGGAAGCGGAACGCGATCGCGATGCTCGCGTAGACGGGCACCGCCATGCCGAGGAAGCCGGCGAGGAACATCAGCGTCCCGGCGATCCACCGTGTGGTGAGGACCTGCTGGAAGCCGAGCTGCGCGAACCACGCGTAGTCGGTGTACAGGCTGGCGAAGATGAAGAAGGCGATCACCAGTGCGGCCAGCACGATGATCGTGACCACGATCGGGACCCGCGGCGAACGCCGCCCAGAAGAAGAACCCGAGGCGGACGAGGTTGTCGTCACTTGATGTGCTCCAGACGTGTCGAACCGGCGGGCCCGGCGCGGCGGGCCGTCAGTGCATCGATCCTATGTGGCCCGAGCACCCCTGAAACTGTACGCAGACTCAGGATGGTGATCCGGGCCTCCCGTCGGACGGCCTGGAGGAACGGATCGCGACGTCCCCGCACGTCGCGTGACGCGCCTGGCCGGCACTGCAGCGCGCCAGCTAGGACGTGCAGCGCGCGAGCTTCGCGGTGCTCTTCCCGGAGCCGATGGTCTGCAGGTCGGTGACCGCCTGGTCGAGGGTGCTCACCTTGTAGACGTCGAGACCGGCGGGGACGTGTCCGACGACCTCGTCGCAGTTGTCCGCCGGGGCGAGGAAGACCGTCGCACCGGCGTCCTTCGCGCCGTACATCTTCTGCCGGATGCCGCCGATCGCGCCGACCTCGCCGTCGGCGGTGATGGTGCCGGTGCCGGCGACGTGCTTGCCGCCGTTGAGCTTCCCCGGGGTGATCTCGTCGATGATCCCGAGCGCGAACATCATGCCGGCGGAGGGACCGCCGACGTCCTGCAGCTTGATGGAGACCGTGAACGGGAAGTCGTACCGCTCGGTGACGCCGACCCCGATGAGCGCGGTGCCCTGCTCGCTCCGCGGTGTCACCTCGACCGTCTCCTGCGCACCGTCGCGCTCGACGACGACCTTCGCCGGGGTCGACGTGCCGTGCTTCGCGACGAGTTCCCGGAGCGACGTGGCGTCGGCGTTCGTGGTGAGCGCGGTGCCGTCGAAGGACCGGATGACGTCGCCCTTCTCGATGACGCCCTCGGCCGCGGAGCCCTTCTGGACCGTGCCGACCTCGAGGTCCGTGGGCAGCCGGTAGCCCTGCTGGATGAGCGCCGCTGCGACGGCGGACTGCTGCGAGGACTGCATGTCGGCTTCGTCCTGCTGGTTCACCTGGTCGGTGGAGACGCCCTCGGGGTAGATCGCCGACGCGGGGATGACCGCCTGGGACTTCGTGAACAGCGCGCGGATGACGCTCGTCCACGCCGGGCGGTTCGTCGCGTCGCCCTGGATGCCGACGGTGAGCATGTCGAGCGCGCCGGCGGTCGGGTAGGTCTCGTGTCCCTCGATCTGGATGAGCTTGACGGCCTTGGCGTCCTTGCCGCTGCCCTGCTCCTGCGTGCCGATCGTGTTGTACACCGGGCCGGGCACCTCGATGAGGTACGGACTCGGCAGGAGGCTCGCGAGCAGCCCGAGGACGACGGCTCCGATCACGAACGCCCACCCGACGGTCCGGGAGCGGGAACGACGACGGGGCTCGGCGGCGAAGAGGGTCACGGACGTCCTTCCAGGGCGGGGTGTTCGCCCTCGGCGCAGCGGTTCGGGCGGACCCACGGGGGCGTCCCAGGTGCGGCCCCGTGAGCAGCGATTAGCGTAGTCGTCATGCCTGATGAACCGCAGCCGGGGCCGGACGACGACTTCCAGGAGATGCTCCGGAAGCTCCTGTCCGGCGAGGGCCAGATCGACCCGTCGCAGCTCGCCGGTGCCGCCGGACTGCCGAACGACCCGGCCTTCGTCGCGAACCTGATGAGCCAGCTGCAGCGTGCCGCGCAGTCCGGGAGCGACGGCATCGACTTCTCCGTGGCGTCCGAGCGCGCGGTGGCCATCGCGCGGGAGGGCGGTCACCCGGTCGACCCCGCGACCTCGCAGGCGGCCGACCAGGCGTTCCAGGTCGCCGCGCTCTGGCTCGACGAGGCGACCACCGTCGCCGAGCTCACGGCGACCCCGAGCCTGTACACCCGCGAACAGTGGGCGAAGGCGACCACCCCGGTGTGGGCACAGATCGCCGAACCGGTGGCACTGAGCATCTCGAACGCCCTCACCGAGGCGATCGAGCAGCGCGCGCCGGAGCAGCTCAAGGCCATGCTCGGCGACGTGTCCAAGGCGATGCGCGGCGTCGGCGGGGCGCTCTTCGCGATCCAGCTCGGCCAGGTCGTCGGGCAGCTCTCGAAGGAGGTCGTCTCCGGCGGCGACGTGGGCGTGCCGCTCCTCGACGAGCAGGTCGCCGCGCTCCTGCCGCAGAACGTGGCCGAGTTCGCCGAGGGCCTGGACATCCCCGAGGGCGAGGTCCGCATCTACCTGGCCGTCCGCGAGCTCGCGCACGCCCGACTGTTCCGCTCGGCGCGCTGGCTCCGGCTGCACATCATCTCCTCGATCACCGACTACGCGCGGGGCATCCACATCCCGTTCGACCGCGTCGAGGAACTCGCGTCGGAGATCGACCCCACCAACCAGGAGCAGCTCCGGGACGCGCTGGCGTCCGGCGCGCTCATCCCGCCCCGCACCGAGGAGCAGGAGGCAGCGCTCGGCCGCCTCGAGACGATGCTCGCGCTCGTCGAGGGCTGGGTCGACACCGTGACCGCAGCCGCCACCGCGCGCCTGCCGAAGTCCGGCGCGATCGCCGAGATGGTGCGCCGGCGCCGGGCCGCGGGCGGTCCGGCCGAGTCCGCGTTCGCCACGCTCGTCGGGCTCGAGCTCCGGCCCCGTCGGCTGCGCGAGGCCGCGGCGATGTGGCAGCGGGTCACCGACGAGCTCGGCACCGAGCAGCGCGACGCACTGTGGTCGCACTTCGACGCCGTCCCGACGTCGGACGACATCGACGCGCCCGACGCCTTCGTCGCGCGGCTCCGGAACCCGGGCCGGTCCGCGGAGGACGACGAGTTCGACAAGGCGCTCGAGGACCTCCTCAACGACACCACCGGCGACCGTCCGCGCGAGGACGAGTCGGGCAACGTCGAGGAGAGCGACGGCGGGCGCGACGGCAATGGCGACGACGAGCGCGGCAGCGACGGCGACGGCGACGCACCGGGCGACACGAAGCAGTAGTTCTCCACAGATGTCCTGACGCACCCCCGCACGACGGCGCCGTCCGCCAGCGTGGGGGCATGGGCATCCGCATCGATCCGACGCTCGAGTTCGTCTGGCGCGACCCGACCACCGTGCAGCTCGGGGTCGATCCACCGCGTGCCGTCGTGCCGGTCCCGAGCACCGGCGAGGAACGCTTCCTCGCCGCACTCCGTCGCGAGACCGGGCGCGAGGCGCTGTCCGGCCTCGCGGCAGCGTCCGGGTGCCCTCCGGCCGTCGCCGCGCGGGTGCTCGGCGCGGCATCCCCCGCCGTGGTCGACGTCCTGCCGGAACCGCTGGCCCGCGTCGAGGTCCACGGCACCGGCCGACTGGCCGACAGCATCGCCGCGCTGCTCGAGGGCGAGGGCGTGACGGTCGCCCGGACCTCGGCGCCACGCGGCGGTCCCGTGGTGCTGCCGACGCAGGACCCCGCCCTGGCCGTGGTGGTCGCCGACCACGTCGTCGACCCGGCCCTGCGCGCCGCCTGGACCCGCCGCGGGGTGCCGCACCTGGCGGTCGTCGTCGGTGACGGACGCGTGCGTCTCGGGCCGTTCGTCGTCCCGGGTGCCGGCCCGTGCCTCCAGTGCGTCGAGTACGGCCACGTCGACGACGACCCCGCCTGGCCGGCGATCGCGGCGCAGGTGTGGGGCCGCCCCGCGGCGCCGCTGTCGCCGTACCGGACCGCGGCCGTCGCCGCGTCGGCGACCCGGATGCTGCTCGAGCGGCTGCCGCTCGTCACCCAGCGCCCGCAGGACGAACAGCTCGTGTTCGACCGCGACGACCTGGCGGTCAGCGTGCAGCCGGTGTCGTTCCATCCTCGGTGTGCGTGCCGAGCGCTGCCAGGAAGCGACTCGCCACCCGGGCTCCCCCACGCGTGGACCCCTGCGCGGACCACGTGACCGTGACCGACCGGCGGGCGCGGGTCAGTCCGACGTAGAAGAGCCGACGTTCCTCGTCGACCTCGTCGTCGGTCGTGGCGTGCGAGATCGGCAGCAGGCCCTCGGCCGCACCGACCACGATCACGTGCGGCCACTCGAGGCCCTTCGACGAGTGCAGGGTCGCGAGGGTGACGGCGTCGAGCTCCGGCTCGTGGTGGGTCGCGGCACGGTCGACCAGGTCCTGCGTGAACTGCTGCATCGACGTGCCGGCCGGGGCGGCCTCGGCCAACCCCATGATCGCCTGCAGGGCCTCCCACTGCTCACGGACCGCCCCGGTGCCCTCCGGCGGCGTCGGGGTCCACCCGCTGACCTGCAGCACGAGTCCGACCCGTCGGGTGAGCTCGTCGTCGGTCTGCCGGACGGCCTCACCCCGCATGTGGTGCACGGCGAGCTTGACCTCCGGCCGGTCGAAGAACCGGGTGCCGCCCTGCACGCGGTACGGGATGCCCGCGCGGCCGAGCGCCGACTCGATCGCGGCGGCCTGGGCGCCGACGCGGTACAGCACGGCGACGTCGCCGTACGACGCGGGCGAGGTGCCGCCGGCGACCAGGGACGCGATCGTGCGCGCGACCGTCTGTGCCTCGTCGCCGTCGTGGACGCACGCGAGCACCGTCGGCTCCGGCCCCGGCTCGGTCGTCTGCGCGACGAGGTCCAGCGCGCCCGGCTGTCCGCGCATCAGCGTGTTCGCGGCGTGCACGACCTGACGGGTGGAGCGGTAGTTCCGTTCCAGGCGCACGACGGAGCCGCGGGGGAACTCCGAACCGAAGCCGAGCAGGTAGCGACTGGAGGCGCCGGCGAACGAGTAGATCGTCTGGCTGGCGTCGCCGACCACGCACAGGTCGTCGCGGCCGCCGAGCCAGGCCCGGAGCAGGTCGTGCTGCACCGGCGAGACGTCCTGGTACTCGTCGACCACGAAGAAGCGGTACTGCTGCCGCACGTAGGACGCCACCCGCGGTTCGGACTCCACCATGCCGAGGGTGGCGAGCAGCACGTCCTCGAAGTCGAGCTGCCGGCGGTCGTCCTTGAGCTGTTCGTAGGCGCGCATCAGGTCGAGCACCCGACGCGGCGAGGTGTCCCGCGGCATCACCCGCTCGGCGGCCGCGGCCTCGTACTCCTCGTAGGAGAGCATCTGCACCTTGCGCCACTCGACCTCGGCGGCGAGGTCACGGAGCGACGGGGTGTCGACGCGCAGCCCGATGGTGTCCGCCGCGTGCGCGATGATCCGCCCCTTCGACTCGACGATCCGCGGCGCGTGCCCACCGACGGTGTCCGGCCAGAAGTAGCTGAGCTGCGCCATCGCCGCGGCGTGGAAGGTGCGTGCCTGCACGGTGCCGGCACCGAGCGACCGCAGCCGCGACCGCAGCTCGCCGGCGGCCCGGGTGGTGAAGGTCAGCGCGAGGACGTGGTTCGGCGCGTAGGTGCCGGTCGCGACGCCGTACGCGATGCGGTGCGTGATCGCGCGGGTCTTGCCCGTGCCGGCGCCGGCGAGGACCGCCACCGGCCCGAGCAGGGTCCGGGCGACGGTGCGCTGCTCGGCGTCGAGGGCGGCGAGCAGCTCGTCGGGCGACGGCGGACGGAGCACGTCGGACGCCGCCGCACCAGGCGCGCCCACCGCACCGGGCGTGCGCCCCGCACCGGTCGCGCCCGCGGCGCCGGTTGCGCCCGCGGCACCACGCCGGTGCACCGCGTCGTTCACGGCAGGTCGAGCGGCCCGCCGTACCACTCCTCGATGATGGCGCGGGCGATCGAGGTCTTGCCGGGCAGCAGGAGGGTGTCGCCGGCACGCTCCCGGATCTCCTCGCGGGAGAACCAGCGAACGTCGAGGATCTCCACGCCGTCGGGCCGGGCGGTCGTCGGGTCGCCGTCCACCGCACGGGCACGGAACCCGAGCATGAGGGACGCCGGGAACGGCCACGGCTGGGATCCGAGGTACTCGGGCTCCTCGACGCGCACGCCGGACTCCTCCCAGACCTCGCGGCGGACGGCGTCCTCCAGCGACTCCCCCGGCTCGACGAAGCCCGCCAGCAGCGAGTACCGGTCCGCGTCCCACGCGGCGTTCGAGCCGAGCAGGATCCGGTCGTCGGCGTCGGTCACCCCGACGATGATCGCCGCGTCGGTGCGCGGGAAGTGCTCGTGCCCCTCGGGGTCGCGGCGGACCCACCCGCCGGTGACGACGTCGGTCGCGGACCCGGTCCGTGGCGAGAAGCCGTGCACCGCGTGCCAGTTCGCCATCGCCACGGCCTCGACCGCGAGCCCCTGGTCACGGGCGGACAGCTCGGTGCCGAACATCCGCAGGCTCTCCCACGCGTCGTCGTCCGGCTCGATGGCGGCCGCCGTGTCCGGGCTGACGAACGCCGCCACGAACCGGGTGCCGGCGGGGGCGTCCGGGGCGTCGGAGACCGCGCGAGCGAGGTACAGCGTGACGGTGCCGTCCGGGACCGCGTCGGCCGACACGAACCGGAGCGTGCCGTCGGCGTTCCGGAGCATCTCCGACCCGCGGACGGGCAGGTACCGGGTCGACGGGTCCTCGCGCAGCACGCGCTCGAGGTCCTCGGTCGTGCGGAACTCCGCGTCGCGGTCGAGGTCGTTGCGGGAGAGGGGCAGCCTGGCTGCGAACTCGACGGTCACGGCAGGGGGCTCCTCGGGTCGGGTCGGGGTGGCGGCTCGGGAGCCCGGGCTGTCGCGGGCCAGCGTGGCGCACGCTCGACCACCGGCTGCGGACCTACCCTGAGGGGCATGGCGGGATCCCAGTTCACTCTAGCCGCGTTGGCGACGACGGCCGTCTCCGGCCTCGTGGTCACCGGCACGCGCACGCTCGGCTCGGCGGCGTCCGGGGACTACGAGTCGGCCGTCCTCCGCGACGCCGACGGCGTCGAGTCGGCGATCCGCCGTCCACGCAACCAGCGCGCGGAGGCCCGGCAGTCGGCCGACCTCGTCGCGATCCGTGCCCTGAGCGCCGGGATCCGCACGCGCCTCCCGTTCGCTGTGGCCGAGTACCGCGGACAGGCGCCGATCGGCTCGACCCGCGCCATCGTCACCTCGTACCTGCCCGGGTCCCACCCCACGCTGCAGACGCTCGTCGAACGACCCGGACTCGCCACCAGCGTCGGCCGCGCGATCGCCGCGGTCCACCAGCTGCCGACGAGCTTCGTCACCGACGCGGGACTCCCGTCGCTGACCCCGTTCGAGGTGCTCCGCTCCGCCGTGTCCGTGATGGACCGTGCGGTCGCGACGAAGCTCGTGCCCGCCGCGCTCAAGGAGCGCTGGGAGGGCGCCGCGCGCGACCAGCAGCTCTGGCAGTTCACACCGACCGTCGTGCACGGTTCGCTCGGCACCCAGACGATCCTGGTCGAGGGCGACGCGGTCTCCGGCGTCATCGACTGGGGCGAGCTGCGGCTCGGTGACCCGGCGAAGGACCTCGCCTGGGTGCTGGCCGGCCGGAAGGACGCGTTCGACACCGTCCTCAGCGCGTACGAGGCGAACGGCGGCGGCCGGGACCGGCAGCTCGCGCAGCGCGCCCGGGTGCACCACGAGCTCGAGACGGCGCAGTGGCTGCTGCACGGCGTGCAGGCGAAGAGCACGGAGGTCGTCGACGACGCCGTCGCGATGATGCACCGGCTCGTCGACGCGGTGCAGACGCCGAGTGCGGCGCCGCTGCAGTCGGTCTCCCCCGAGACGATGGAGATCGGCGAGGTCGAGCAGCTGCTGTCGTCGACCGAACGTCGGCACGGCTGACGCCGCCCCACCCCGGCCTGGAGGCACGGCCCGCCGCCGCCTCGTCGGCGCGCACCGTCAGCCGATCGCGTCGCGCCAGGCTCGTTCCAGCCCGGCACGGTCGAGCAGTTCGGTCGGACGGACCTCGAGGTCGTCGGCCACGAAGTAGAACACCGCGTCGACCTCGTCGATCGACCGGCCGGTGAACTCGGCGTACGCCACCCGGTACAGCGCGAGCTGCAACTGCCGGCTCGCCAGGTCGTCGGCGCCCGTCGGCGCCTTGCCCGTCTTCCAGTCGACCACCTCGGCACGACCGTCGATCTCGTAGACGGCATCGAGCTTGCAGACGACGCTGTGCCCGAGGAACGGGATGTGGATCTCCCGCTCGACCTCGACCGGGGTCAGCCCGGACCACCGCGACCGCGCGAACGTCGCCTGGAAGTCGGCGAGGCGGCGTGCGTCGTCGTCCGTCACGACGGCGTCCACCGACGCGTCGACGGCGTCGTCGAGGTCGAGGTCGAGCTCGCCGTCCCAGGCGTCGAGCGTCTCGAGCGCGCCACCGCTGCGGGCGCGCTGTTCGACCCACTGGTGGAAGAGCGTGCCGAGGCGGGTGGCCCGGTACGGCCGCTCCGGCATCGGGCGGCGCAACCGCTCGGCGACGGTGTCGGGCTCGGCGAGGTAGTCCTTGAACCCGGACGCCGGCACCCGGTGCGGGACGACGACCGTGTGCCGGGCCGACCGGTTCGCCGCGCGCTCGGCGAGCAGCAGGTCGATGTCCGCCGAGAACCGGCCGGCGGCGCCCGGGTTCGCGTTCCGGACCCGGTCGGCCGCGGCGACCACGCGCGCTGCCCGCTGCCCGAACGGGACGTGCGGCCACGACTGGGTGGCCCCGGCCTCGCCCAGCGGGTTCTCCTCGTGCTCGGTCGCCTTCGGCACGGCGGACCCGTCGACGACGCCGGCCTCGACCAGGTCGTGGAGGTACCGGCTGGGTGCCGTCGGCCGGACCCCGCCGGCCCAGAACGAACCGGTGACGAGCAGGTCGTGCTTCGCCCGGGTCAGCGCGACGTACGTCAGCCGACGTTCCTCGTCCTCGTTGCGCGCCTTCACCTGCTCCTTGTAGGCGTCGATCGCGACCGTGACGTCCTTCTGGGTGTCGTGGCCGCGCCAGTCCAGTCGCGGGAGCTCCTCGGCGTCGCCCCGGAACTCGTACGGCAGCCGACCGAAGCCGATCCACCCGGACGAGCCCTCCTGCGGGCGGGCCGGCAGCGCACCCTCGACCAGGCGCGGCACCGCCACGGCGTCCCACTCGAGACCCTTCGAGCCGTGGATCGTCAGGATCTGCACCGTGCCGGCTTCGGGTTCCTCGGACCGCGGGCCCATGTCGTCGCGCCGTGCGGCGGCGTCGATCCAGCCGAGGAACGCACCGAGGTCGGCCCGGTCGTCGGTGGTCACGAAGCCGGCGAGCTCGTCGATGAACGCGTCGAGGAACGCGCCGCTGCCCTGCTCGTGCGCCGCGACCTCGATGTCGAGCCGCATCTCCTGCGCGACGAGCGTCACGAAGTCGACGAGGTCACCGCCCGCACGGGACCGGAGCGCCCCGAGCTGCTTGCCGGCCTCCCGCATCCGCCGGCGCCCCTCGTCGCTGATGTCGGCGAGCGCGCCGTGCTCGTGCGGCGCCGTCGCCACGAAGTCGAGCGCGTCGACGATCGACCCGTGCTCCCCCGCCGCGACGGACGCCCGGAAGGCCGCGGTCAGGTCGTCGTCGAGGCGCTGCTGGGTGTGGTCGCGGCCGAACAGCCACCGCGCGAGGGCGTGCAGCGCCGCCAGGTCCGCGGCGCCGATCCGCCACCGGGCTCCGGCGAGCACCCGGAGGAGGTCGTTGCCCGCGGCGGGGTCGTGCAGCACGCGGAGGCACGCCACCAGGTCGACGATCTCGGGCCGCTGGAGCAGGCCGCCGGTCCCGAGCACGTGGTAGGGCACCCGGTGGTCGCCGAGCGCACCGGTGAAGGCCGCGAGGTCCTTCCGGGAGCGCAGCAGCAGCGCCAGCGAGCCCGTCGGCTCGGCGGCGCGGCGGTCGGCGAACCACCGGGCGACCGCCGCGGCTTCCTCCGGCAGGGTCTCCGGGAACGCCACCTGCACGGTGCCGGCGTCGGCTCCCGGCCGGGGTTCGAGCCGCTCGACGTCCACCTCGGACGCCTCGGAGAGCGGCGCGACGACGGCGTTCGCCCCGGCGAGGACGTCGACGGGGTTCCGCCAGCTGGTGGAGAGCGCGAAGGTCACCGGACGTTCGCCACCGTCGCCCCCGAAGTCCCGCGGGAAGCGCGCGAGGTTGGCGGCGCTCGCGCCCCGGAACCCGTAGATGGACTGGTGCGGGTCACCGACGGCCATCACGGGGTGCCCGCGGAACAACCGGGCGAGGAACCGTGTCTGCACCACCGAGGTGTCCTGGTACTCGTCGAGGAGCACCACGCCGTAGCGCCCACGGAGGTCGTCCACCACGCGCGGCGCGGACTCGGCGGCGGCAAGGGCCAGGGCGATCTGGTCGGAGAACTCGACGAAACCGCGGTCGACCTTCTGCCGACGGAACTCCTCCACCAGGTCGACGAGCGGCTCGAGCGCACCGATCGCGGCGACGGCGTCGGTGACGGCCTTGTACGGAGCACCGCGGTTGTTGCCGGGCAGTTCCAGCAGTCCGGCGAACTCGACGGCGAACCGGCGCACGCGCTCCGGCTCGACGAGGTGCTCGGACACCGCTCCGGCGAGCGCCACGACGGCCGCGGTCACGGTGTCGACGTCACGGTCGAGCCCGGCGAGCCGGTCGTCCCGCGCGGCGACGACGACCCGGCGGGCGAGCTGCCACGCGGACGGTTCGGTGAGCACCTGGGACTCGCCGTCCCGGCCGACGAGCAGCGCGTTCTCGCGGAACACCGAGTTGGCGAAGGCGTTGTACGTCGACACGGTCGGGGCCTCGAAGGCGTCGCCGGCGTCGAGCAGCCCGACGTCCTCGAGTGCACGGATGCGGTCGTTGATCCGGACGGACAGCTCGCCGGCGGCCTTGCGGGTGAAGGTCAGGCCGAGGATGCCGTCCGGGCGGACCATCCCGTTCGCGAGCAGCCACACGACGCGGGACGCCATCGTCTCGGTCTTGCCGCTGCCCGCGCCGGCGACCACCAGCGCCGGGGTCAGCGGTGACTCGATGACGGCGCGCTGCTGGGCGGTGGGGCGGGGACGCCCGAGGGCGTCGGCGATGGTGTCCGCGTCGTGGCGGGGCGCCTGGGCGAGGACGTCGTCGGACGCTCGCAGGACCTGTTCTCCGGTCACCAGGTCACCTCTCCCACGACGTGGATCCGGCACTCGATACCGGTCCGGGCCTTCTCGCAGTGGTCGTCGACGTTCGCCAGGAAGGTCCGTCCCGCCATCCCCTCGGCGACGGCGTGCAGCCGCTGCCGGTAGGCGTCGCGGTCGTCGTCGTCGAACGCGGCCTGGGTCCGTTCGGAGTAGGCGTGGCCGCCCCGGGCGTTCTGCACGAAGACGAGCCGGGCGTCGGCCATCGGGGATCCGGCCGGCACCCCCTCGACCGCGCCGTCCTCGACCGCCAGCTGGTACGCGCCGAGCTGCGGGTGCTCGGGCATGTCGTTCTTCTCGCTCGGCATCGACCGGCCGGTCTTCAGGTCGACGACGCTCACGCGGCCAGCCGGGTCGACCTCGATCCGGTCGATGCTGCCGCGCATCCGGGCGGGACCGGTGACGAGGGCGAACGACGTCTCGGCACCGAGCAGCTGCCGACCGGCGCTCGCGAAGGTGCGGAGGTAGTCGCTGAGCCCCTCGATCATCCGACGGGTGCGCGCCCGCTCGCGGTCGGCGATCCACGGCGACTCGAACGTGAGCTCGTCCCAGCGTCCCTCGACGTGCTGCCAGAGGGACTCGACGTCGACCGCGGTGGCGTGCTCCATGGCCTCGTGCACGATCGTCCCGATGCCCATCGCCGGGCTCGGGGCGCTGCCGCCGAACGTCTGGACGAACCAGTGCACCGGGCACTCCTCGTACGTGCCGATGCGGGACGGCGAGACGGACACGGTCGGGGCGACAGGCTCCCCGCCCTCGTGCGCGGGTTCCGGGTCGGCGGCGAGGTCGACCAGCGGCTCCTCGGTCGAGGGCTCCAGCAACCCGTACCAGTCGTCCGGCGACGCCCCGGGCACCTCGGCCTCGGCGAGCCGGGCGAGCGCGGACGCGGCCTCGTGGTCGCCGGTGGACACGACGCGGCGACGGAGCGACCCGGCGAGGCCGCGGAGCGACAGCGGGTGCACGGTGGGCTGGCGGTCGGGCGGCACCGGGACGAGCCGGACGAACGGCGACGGGGCCTCGTCGTCGTTCGCGACGGTGCCGATGACGACCTGGGTGGTGGCACGTGACACGGCCCGGGCGAACAGCCGGAGTTCGTCGGCGATCACGGCGGCGCGGTCGTCGATCGCAGCGTGGTCGGTGCCGGCGGCGGCGCGGACCAGACCGTCCGGGTCGAGCAGACTGCCGCGGACGCGGGTGTTCGGCCAGACGCCGTCCTGCAGTCCCAGGACGACCACGACGTCGCACTCCAGACCGATCGTGGCCGAGGGGGTGAGCACGCGGACCCGTCCGGCCGTGCGGTCGGGGCCGATCGAGTCCTCCGGCAGGTCGGCCCCGAGCAGGTCGTCGACGAACACCCGCGCCGGGGCGTCCGGTGTGCGCTCGACGAACCGCTTGGCCGCGGTGAAGAGCCCGACCACGGCGTCGAGGTGCCGGTCGGCCTCGGCGGCGCCGACCCCGCCGGCGAGGGACTGCCCGCCCCACGTGCCGGCGAGGCCGCTCCGCTCCCAGAGACCCCAGAGGATCTCCTCGATGCTGGCGTCGGCCTCGGCGTCCGTGCGGGCCTGCACGAGACTGCGGGCGAGTCGGGTCGCTCGACGCGCGAACCCGGCGTCGACCGTTGCGAGGCGCTCGGGCGCCCCGAGTGCGTCCACCAGGAGTTCGTCGGCGGTGCGGCTGCCCCCGCCGGCGAGCTCCTCACGCCGGAGTGCGAGTCGGAGCCGGCGCATGGCGAGGGTGTCCAGGCCACCGAGCGGCCCGGTGGCGAACGCGGTCGCGAGCACCGCGTCGAGCGGCAGGACCCCGAGCGCGACGGCAGCGGCATCGAGCAGCGACCGCGCTGCGCTGTCGTCCCGCGGACGCACCGGAGCGGCGCCGGCCGTCGCGGGGACCTCGGCCACCGAGAGGGCACGGACGAGTTCGGGGATGGCTGCGCCGCTCCGGGTGACTACCGCCATCCGGTGCCAGGGCACGCCGTCCAGCAGCCGGTGCTCGCGGAGTCGCCGGGCCACCGCCACGACGAGTGCTGCGCGACTCGCGCCCTCGAGGTGCAGGACCGCGTCGGGGCGGGCGTCCGCCGCCGTGGCCGTGGCGGTCCGTTGCCGGCCGGCGGCGGCGGCGCCGATGCGCGCGGTGATCCCGGAGACGAGCGCACGGATGGGTGCGGCGTGGCGGTGCACCGTCGTCAGGACGAGCTCGTCGACCCGGTCGACGCCGAGGCGCACGGCCAACCGCCCGAGCACGTCCGGCTCCGCGCCGCGGAACGCCGACGCCGCGATGTCCGGGTCGCCGAACGCGACGACCTGCACGCCGGACCGGGCGAGGGCCCCGAGCAACGCGATCTCGCCCTCGACGAGTTCCTGGGTGTCGTCCACCACGACGAGCCGGAGCGCCCCGACGCTCGCGGGGAGTTCGCCGCGCAGGACCGCGGCGGTCGCGTAGGCGACGAGTTCGGCGGCATCGAGGCTGGTGGAGCGGAACGCGGTCACCGCGGCGCGGTACTCGTCGACGAAGTCACCCACCGCCCGCCACTCCGGCCGCCCGGTGTCGTCGGCCAGTTCGCGCATGTCCTCGGGCTCGACGCCGGCGGCCACGGCGCGCATCATCACGTCGCGCAGGGCGGTGCGGAACCCGGCGCGCTCGCGGACGACCTCCGTGATCGGGGCGGGCCAGTCCGGACCGGTGCCGTCGAGCTCGTGCCCTTCCAGCAGGTCGGCGATGACGCGGTCCTGCTCGCCGCCGGTCAGGAGCGTCGGTGCTTCCAGCCCCTGCACGGCGGCCGCGTGCGCGACGATCTGGAACGCCAGGGAGTTCACGGTGCGGGCGAGTGCCCCCGGCACGGCACGGTCCACGGCGGCGGCGAGCCGGTCGCGCAGCGCCGTCGCGGCCGTGCGCGCCGAGGTCAACGCGAGCACCGTGGCGTGTCCGTCCGGCGAGATCGCGTCGTCGCGGGTGAGCCGCGCGGCGACGAGCCGGGTGAGCGTCGTCGTCTTGCCGGTGCCGGGAGCGCCGAGCACCGCGGCGTGCCGCCCGTCGGGCAGGGCGAGGACCGCGGCCTGTGCCGGGTCGGTCGTCAGGGCCCGCGAGACACCGGCGTCCGCAGGGGCGGGCATCAGGGTCGTCTGGGGCACCCTCGTACGGTAACCGCCGGGACCGACAACGTCGGGCCGCCACGGCCAGTGCGCCTGCGGCGAACGCCCGGTACCCCCGTCGGCCCCTCGGATACGCTGTGGTCGTGGACATCAAGATCGGCATCACCAACAGCCCGCGCGAGATCGCGTTCGAGACCGCCCAGACCGCCGACGAGATCGAGAAGGCCGTGGCGGAGGCCCTCGACGCGAAGTCGACGCACCTCGCGCTGCAGGACGACAAGGGCCGCCGGTTCATCGTCCCCGTCGCCTCGCTCGCCTACGTCGAGGTCGGCGCGGAAGAGGCCCGTCGCATCGGCTTCGTCGCCTGACGACGTGGAACTGCTCTTCGCGGTCCTCGGCGGCCTGATCGCCGGCGCCATCGCGCACGTCGTCGTGCCGTGGCGTTCGACCCGCGGCTCGCTGCTCGGTCCGGTCGTCGGCGGGGTCACCGCCGCCGTCCTCTGGGAAGCGCTCACGTGGGCTGGCTGGAAGTACGACGCGACCTGGATATGGGTCGTCGCACTGGTCGGCTCCGGCGTGGTTGCCCTGGTGGCGGAGTGGGTGCTCGGTCGGCGCCGCACCGCTGCGGACGCCGCCTTCTACGAGCGCGCCAAGGCCCAGGGCGCCTGAGCCCAGCGCACCTGAGCCGAGAGCGCAGGACCGAAGGCCGTCAGGCCGTCAGGCCGAGCGCGTCCATCCGGCGGGTGTGTGCGGCGATGAGTTCGGTCCAGACCGGCTCGAGCCGCTCCTGGTCCTCTCGCGCGTGCGACGCCAGCGCGGAGCGTGCCACGAGCAGCGTGTCGCCGACGAGCCGACGCCCCCACATCGCCAGCCGCGAACCGACCTGCGGGTCGTCCGCGATGCGTGCGGTGAGCTCCTCGACGACGGCGGCTTCCTCGCGCGCGTCGAACACCGTCTTCAGGCGCTGCCGGACCTCGGCCGGGAGCGACCGGAGCAACGAGCCGAACAGGTCGTTGAGGATCCCCGCGGTCACGTAGCCGGTGAGCATCGACTCGTACCAGTCCGCGCCGCTCGTCCGGTCCAGGAACAGGTCGATCGCCTCGCGGTGGGGCGCCATCAGCGCTGCCGGGTCACCGCCGGTCCGCTCGATCTCGGCGACGATCGTCCGGTGCCGCTCGAGCGCCGTGGTCGCGAGGACGCCGGTGACCAGTCGACCGGAGAGCGTCGGGGCGCCGGCACCGGCACGGCCCATCGTCTCGTAGAGCGAGAGCTGGAGGTACGCCGCCTGGCCGAGGTACACGTCGAGCTCGGGGCTGACGTCGTCCAGCTGCAGGCGTTCCACCGGGGACGCGTTCCGCGGGTTCCGCGACGCGAGCCACGCGGCGGCGAGCTGCGCAGCGCGCTTCCGGTTCCACCACGACACCACCCGTCCAGCATAGGGGGCGCGGGCCCTCCGACAAGCCGCACGACCGCCGCCGAGCGGGCCGTCGGTAGACTGGTCGAGACTTCCACCAGAACTAAGGTGATTCTTTGACTTTCGCAGACCTCTCCATCGAGCAGGACATCGTCGACGCGCTCGCGACGAAGGGCATCCTCGAGCCCTTCCCGATCCAGCAGCAGACGATCCCGCTCGCCCTCACCGGCCAGGACATCATCGGTCAGGCCAAGACGGGTACCGGCAAGACCTTCGGGTTCGGCCTCCCCCTCATCCAGCGACTCGGGGCCACCCCGGAGCCCGGCGTGAAGGCCCTCGTGGTCGTCCCGACCCGTGAGCTCGCGGTGCAGGTCACCGAGGACCTGGAGCTCGCGACCTCGAACCGCCCGACGACCATCGTGTCGATCTACGGCGGCAAGGCGTACGAGGGGCAGATCGAGCAGCTCAAGGCCGGCGCCCAGATCGTCGTCGGCACCCCGGGCCGCCTGATCGACCTGCAGCGCCAGCGCCTGCTCGACCTCTCGCACGTGCAGGAGGTCGTGCTCGACGAGGCCGACCGCATGCTCGACCTCGGGTTCCTGTCGGACATCGAGCGCATCTTCCAGGCGATCCCGGCCGTGCGGCACACGATGCTGTTCTCGGCCACGATGCCGGCGCCGATCGTCGCGCTCGCCCGCCGGTTCATGAGCCGCCCGGTGCACATCCGCGCGACGGACCCGGACGAGGGCCTCATGCAGGCCAACATCAAGCACGTCATCTACCGCGCGCACTCGCTCGACAAGGACGAGGTCATCGCCCGGATCCTGCAGGCCGAGGGTCGCGGCAAGACCGTGATCTTCACCCGCACGAAGCGTGCCGCCGCGAAGCTCGTCGAGGAGCTCAAGGACCGCGGGTTCAACGCCGCAGCGGTGCACGGCGACCTCAACCAGGAGCAGCGCGAGCGCGCGATGGCCGCCTTCAAGGCCGGCAAGCGCGACGTGCTCATCGCCACCGACGTCGCGGCCCGCGGCATCGACGTGGACGACGTCACGCACGTCATCAACCACACCATCCCGGACGACCCGGACACGTACCTGCACCGCGCTGGTCGCACCGGCCGTGCCGGCAAGACCGGCATCGCGGTCACGTTCGTCGACTGGGACGACCTGCACAAGTGGACGCTGATCGACAAGGCCCTCGAGTTCGGCATCCCCGAGCCCGTGGAGACCTACTCGTCGTCGCCGCACCTGTTCGAGGAGCTCGACATCCCGAAGGGCACCAAGGGCCGGCTGCCCGGCGCCTCGGCGCACGCCGCGTCGGCCGGTGGTCCCGCCGAGAAGAAGACGGGCGACCGTCCGCGCAGCGGCTCGCGGCCGCCGCGCACCCGCACCCGCTCGGGAGGCACGGACCGCCCCGCCTCGCAGCCCGCGTCCGACGAGTCGTCGGCTCCAGAGTCCGCCGGCACCGAGGGCGCGTCGGCCGACGGCACCGCGAAGCGTCGCCGTCGGCGCCGCCGCCGCGGCGCCGGGACCGGGTCCGAGGCCACCGCCTCGGCACCGCAGGGCACGTCGGACGGCGAGTAGCGCCTCCAGGCCGAAGGGTCCGTCGCATCCGCGACGGGCCCTTCGTCGTCCCCGGCCGTCGGGGCTGCGCCCCGAGCCTCGCCCTGCCGGACGGATCGCGGCGGCGCGCAGCCGAGCGGTGTCCGCCGGGCCGAGGCCCGGGCCCGGGTCAGGCCAGGCGGGAGCCGGCGCCGACGACGGGGGCGCTGCCGGTCGCCTCGGCGCAGATGGCGTCGAACGCCGCCCGCGACGTGCGGTGCTCGCCGAGCCGGTTCGGCTTGCCGGTGCCGTGGTAGTCGCTCGACCCGGTGACCACCAGGTCGTAGCGCGCCGCCCAGTCGAGCAGGGTGCGCTTGCCGTGGGCGAGGTTCTCGCGGTGGTCGACCTCGAGCCCGCCGAGACCGGCCTCGACGAGTTCGCGCAGGACCGGCTCGTCGATCACGATGCCGCGCGTCGACGCCGCCGGGTGCGCGATGACGGGCACCCCGCCGGCCTGCCGGATGAGCTCGACGCCACGGAGCGGGGTCGGTGCCTCGTGCGGCTCGTAGTAGCCCGACGCCGGGTGCAGGATGCCGCGGAACGCCGCGCTGCGGTCGGGCTCGAGCCCGCGGGCGACGAGGGCGTCGGCGATGTGCGGGCGGCCGATGGTCGCACCGTCCCGCGACTGCGCGAGCACGTCGTCCCAGGTGATCGGGTGGTCCCTGCCGATGCGCTCGACCATCCGGCGGGCACGTGCCAGCCGGCCGTCGCGGATCCGCTCGGTCTCGGCGACGAGGCCCGGGTCCTCCGGGTCGACGAGGTAGCCGAGGACGTGCACGCTGCGGTACCCGACGCGGGTGCTCAGTTCGAGACCCGGGAGGAGCGTGACCGGCAGGTCCTGCACGGTCGCGATCGCCTCGGCCCAGCCCGCCGTCGTGTCGTGGTCCGTCAGCGCGACGGCGTCCAGTCCGGCGGCTGCTGCCGCCCGGACGAGGTCCGCGGGTCGCTCGGTGCCGTCGGAGACGCTCGAGTGCGCGTGCAGGTCGATGAACGGATCGGGCACGTCGCCAATGCTATCCGCAGGTGAGCAGGCGCACAGGCCGCGGTCCGCCGGGCGGTGCGATGATGGAGGCATGTCCGACACCACTCCCCGCGCGACGAGCAACCGTTCCACGACCCCCGGGTCCTCGACGTTCAAGGACTACATCGGCTCGCAGTGGGCCGACCGCGACCGTCCGCTGCCCGAGCCGCGCGAGCAGGCCGCCTTCGCCGCCGAGCGCCGTGCGGCGATCTCGGAGCTGCACCCGGGCCGCACCATCGTGGTGCCCGCCGGACAGGCGAAGGTCCGCTCGAACGACTGCGACTACCCGTTCCGCCCGCACTCCACGTTCGCGCACCTCACCGGGTGGGGCACCGACACCGTCGTCGGCTCCGTGCTCGTGATGACGCCGAACGGCTCCGGGCACGACGCCACGCTCTACTTCCGCGCGACCGCGGGCCGCGACTCCGAGGAGTTCTACGCCAACCCGGAGATCGGCGAGTTCTGGGTCGGACCGCGTCCCTCCCTCGACGAGGTCGCGGCGGACCTGGGCCTCGCGACGGCCGACCTCGGCTCGTTCGACACGGTGGCCGCCGAGCTCGACGCCTCGGCGTTGCTCGTCCGTGACGCCGACACCGACCTCACCCGCACGCTCGACGAGCGGATCGGCAGCGCCGTCGGCGGCGCACCGGAGACCGACGGCGTGCCCGCGACCGACGACGCGCTCGCCCGCGACCTGTCCGAACTCCGCCTGGTGAAGGACGCGTACGAGGTCAACGAGCTCCGCAAGGCCGTGAACGCCACCAAGGCCGGCTTCGACGACGTCATCGCCGACTTCGACGCCGTGCTCGCGCACCCCCGCGGCGAGCGCATCGTCGAGGGCACCTTCAACCGCCGCGCCCGCGCCGACGGCAACACGGTCGGGTACGACACGATCGCGGCGTCCGGTCACCACGCCTGCATCCTGCACTGGACCCGGAACGACGGCGCCGTGCAGCCGGGCGACCTGATCCTCATCGACGCCGGTGTCGAGGTCGACTCGTTCTACACGGCCGACATCACCCGTACGCTGCCGGTCAGCGGTACCTTCACGGACGTGCAGCGCCTGGTGTACGAGGCCGTGCTCGAGGCCGCCGACGCCGCCTTCGCGATCGTCAAGCCGGGCATCACCTTCCGGCAGGTGCACGCCACCGCGATGGAGGTCATCGCCCGGAAGACCGCCGAGTGGGGGTTCCTGCCCGGCACGGCAGAGGAGTCCCTCCAGCAGGACAACCAGTTCCACCGTCGCTACATGGTGCACGGCACGAGCCACCACCTCGGCCTCGACGTGCACGACTGCGCGAAGGCCCGGCGCGAGATGTACATCGACGGCACCGTGCAGCCCGGCATGGTCTTCACGATCGAGCCCGGCCTGTACTTCCAGCAGGACGACCTCACCGTCCCCGAGGAGTTCCGCGGCATCGGCGTCCGCATCGAGGACGACATCCTGGTCACCGAGGACGGCGCCGAGAACCTGTCGGTCGGCATCCCCCGGACCCCCTCGGAAGTGGAGGGGTGGATCGCCCGCTCCGGCCGCTAGCCTGAGCGTGTGACGACACCGGAGGTCTCCCCCAGCACACCGTCGAGCCCCGACGCGGGCACCGTCGTGATCGACGTCGAGCACTTCGACTCCCCGGACGCGCAGCGGCTCCGTGCCGCCCAGCGGCTGGAGATCGACCGTGCGTACGGCGGCGACACCGAGCCGGGCGAGAAGCCCACGGCCGAGTCGATCGCGGTGTTCTTCCTCGCGCGCGACGAGGACGGCACCCCGCTCGGGTGTGGCGGGCTGCGCGTCGTGCAGGACGGCATCACCGAGATCAAGCGGATGTACGTCCGGCCGGAGTCACGGGGCGCCGGGGTCGCGGCGGCCCTGCTGCGTCGACTGGAGGAGGCCGCGATCGACCTCGGATCGCCGGCGCTCGTGCTCGAGACGGGCAACGAGCAGAAGCGGGCGATCGGGTTCTACGAGCGCGAGGGGTTCTCGCGCATCGCGAACTTCGGTCCGTACGCGGGGGTCCCGACCTCGATCTGCTACTCGAAGGTCCTGTAGCCCGGCGTCACGCGGTCGTCGGCGCCGTCGGCGCCGTCGGCCCCGTCGGCCCCGTCGGCACCGCGGTGAGATCGCACTTCCGCGGTCATCACCGCCGCCGACCACCGCCGGAGTGCGATCTCGGCAGGAATCGAACGCGCCGGAGTGCGATCTCGCGGGGATCGCGCGTCAGCGGGACTCGTCGTCCTTCGCGTCCGAGGTCGGCGACGCGGGAGCGGACCCCGGCGCGGACGTCGGCGCGGCGCCGGTGACCCGCTCGCCGTAGCGCGGCGGCTCGTCGTGACGGGGCTGCTGGACGGCCGCGGGCTGGGCGGGAGCTGGTGCGGTCGCGGGGGTCTCCCCGTAGCGCGGGCCCTCGTTCGTGCCGTAGCGCGGCGCTCCCGTCTGCGCACCGGGGGCCGACGTGCCGGACTGCTGCGGGCCTCCAGGCTGCTGGTGCGGGGTGGCGTGCCCGCCGTACGGCGACTGCTGGGGCGGAACCGGGGAACTGGGACCCGGCCGCCACGGCTGCTGCCCGTGGAGCCCCGGCCCACCGGCACCCGGACCGCTCTGCGGGCCCGGAGCACCCGGCGTGCCGGGGTTCCAGTGCGTGGCGGGCGCGAGCCCGGCCTCGCCCAGGATGCGACGGGCCTGCCCGACGAGCTGCGGCTCGACGACGATCTGGTAGTTCGTGGCGAGCACCTGGTGCACGCTCGTGAAGTCGCGCTGCCGCTTCGTGATCGCGAACGAGACGATGCCGTAGAGCATGCCGAACGCGGCGCCGATGATGGCAGCGGCGATGATGAGCCCACCCGCGGTCGGGGAGAACAGGGTGAGCACGATGCCGAAGAAGATGCCGAGCCAGAGGCCGGACAGTGCGCCGGCGATGGCGGCCCGTCCGTAGGTCATCTTGCCGGTGACGCGCTCGACGGTCTTGAGGTCGTTGCCGACGATCGAGAGCTGGTTGACCGGGAAGTCGGCCTCGGCCAGCTTCGCCACCACGCGCTGGGCGTCGGGGTAGCTGTCGTAGGTGCCGAGGACGTCGCCCTTGGGCAGCGTCGGGAAGGCCTGGGCGGTCCGACCGCCGAACGGGCTCTGATTGCTCACACAGCCATCATTCACCGCACACCTTGCAATCGCACGTGCACTCACAGGGAAGGACCCGACCGCCCGAGGCGAAGGCGCAGGGGCGAACGACTACGCTGGGTCGGGTGAGCGCCACGAAGGTCTTCGTCGCCCGCCTCGCCGGGTGCTCCGTCTTCGACCCCGCGGGCGACCGCGTCGGCAGGGTGCGCGACGTCCTCGTCGTGTACCGCCGAGTCGATCCCCCGCACGTCGTCGGACTCATCGTCGAGGTCCCCGGCAAACGCCGCATCTTCGTGAGCATCGGCCGCATCACCTCGATCGGTGCCGGGCAGGTCATCACCACCGGCCTGGTGAACATGCGCCGCTTCGAGCAGCGCGGCGGCGAGGTCCGGGTCATCGCGGAGATGCTCGGTCGCAAGGTCCTCATCAAGAAGGAGCGCATCCGTGCCTCCATCGAGGACGTCGCGATCGAGGACCGCGGGCAGGGCGACTGGGAGGTGTCGCAGCTCTTCCTCCGCAAGCCGAAGACCACGCCGTCGCCGTTCGGCAAGGGCCCGACCACGTTCGCGACCTGGAACGAGGTCACCGAGGACGAGCTGCCGGGCGAGGCCCAGTCGGCCGAGCACGTGATCGCCGCGTACTCCGACCTGCTGCCGGCCGACCTGGCCTCCACGCTGCTCGACCTGCCGGAGGAACGCCGCTTCGAGGTCGCCGAGGAACTCCCCGACGACCGGCTCGCCGACGTGCTCGAGGAGATGCCCGACCAGGAGCGCATCGAGATCCTCACCCGGCTCGACGACTCCCGTGCCGCCGACGTCCTCGACCACATGCAGCCCGACGACGCCGCCGACGTCCTCGCGCAGTTCTCCGACGAGCGCAGCGAGGCGCTCCTCGAGCTCATGGAGCCGGAGGAGGCGCAGGACGTGCGCATGCTCCTCGAGTACGAGCCCGACACCGCCGGCGGCCTCATGACGACCGAACCGGTGATCGTCTCCGCCGACGCCACCGTCGCCGAGGGGCTGGCCCTGGTCCGTCGACACGAACTCGCGCCGGTGCTCGGTGCCGCGGTGTGCGTCACGCTCCCGCCGTACGAGCCGCCGACGGGGCGGTTCCTCGGGCTCGTGCACTTCCAGCGCATGCTGCGGTACCCGCCGAACGAACGGCTCGGCACCCTCATCGACCAGCAGACCGACCCGGTCCGGGTCGACGCGAGCGCCGCCGAGGTCACCCGCATCATGGCGACCTACAACCTGCTGTCCGTGCCCGTGGTCGACGACGCCCACCGACTCGTCGGGGTGGTGACGATCGACGATGTCCTCGACCACGTCCTGCCGGACGACTGGCGAAGTCAGGGCGAGGGGGAACCCTCACCGCTCCCACGCCAACGCCCGCGCAAGACGCCCGTGACGACGGGAAGGAGGACCACCCGTGGCCCGAACGGATGACAACCGCCGCGATCGCGAGCGCACCGACGCTCGACTCGATTCGCCCAAGGGCATGCGCACCCGCGTCCTGCCGACCCGACGCCGAGGCCGCGGTGACACCTTCGGTCGCGCCACCGAGGGCATCGCCCGCGCCATGGGCACGCCGTGGTTCCTGGTCGGCCTGACCCTCTTCTGCGCCGTCTGGATGGGCTACAACACCCTCGCGCCGAAGGCGTGGCAGTTCGACTCGGCGGCGATCGGCTTCACCGCGCTGACGCTCGTGCTGTCCCTGCAGGCCTCGTACGCGGCACCGCTCATCCTGCTCGCGCAGAACCGGCAGGACGACCGCGACCGCGTGCAGTTCGAGCAGGACCGGCAGCGCGCCGAGCGGAACCTGGCCGACACCGAGTACCTCGCGCGTGAGGTGGTGGCGCTCCGGCTGGCGATGCGGGACATGGCGTCGAAGGACTTCATCCGCGCCGAGATCCGGTCGCTGCTCGAGGAGCTCGACCGCCGCGACGCGGACGACGCCGGCTTCGCGGACGAGTCCGGCAGCGCCGCCCGTGGCTGAGTCCGTCCCGTCCGACGAACGGCTCGGTTCGGCGGTCCTCGCTGCGCTCGCCCGCGTCATCGACCCCGAGATCCGCCGCCCCGTCACGGAGCTCGACATGATCCGCGGGGTCGACGTGCAGCCGGGAGGCGCGGTGCGCGTCGACCTGCAGCTCACGATCACGGGGTGCCCCGCCGCCGACACCATCGAGCGCGACGTGCGCGCCGCCGCCGGTTCCGTGGGCGGTGTCTCCACCGTGGACGTCGACGTGTCGGTCATGGACCCCGCGACGCGCGCCGCACTCACCGAACGACTCCGCGCCGGCCGACCGAAGGGCGTGCAGTTCACACCGGACTCCCTGACCCGGGTCATCGCCGTCACGAGCGGCAAGGGCGGCGTCGGCAAGTCCACCGTCACCGCGAACCTGGCCGTCGCGCTCGCTGCGCGTGGCCGACGGGTGGGCATCGTCGACGTGGACGTACACGGCTTCAGCATCCCCGGCCTCATGGGGCTCACGGACTCCGCGGGCGTCGCACCACGACCCACGCGAGTGGACAGCATGATCCTGCCGCCGGTGGCGCACGACGTGAAGGTCGTGTCGATCGGGATGTTCGTCGACAACCCCTCCACCGCGGTGTCCTGGCGCGGCCCGATGCTGCACCGCACCGTCTCGCAGTTCCTGACCGACGTGTTCTTCGGCGACCTGGACGTGCTCCTGCTCGACCTGCCGCCGGGTACCGGGGACGTGGCGATCTCCGTCGGGCAGCTGCTCCCCCACGCCGAGGTGCTCGTGGTGACCACACCCCAGGCGGCCGCGGCGGACGTGGCCGAGCGGAGCGGGATCGTCGCCCGGCAGACGGGGCAGCGGGTCATCGGCGTCGTCGAGAACATGGCGGGGCTGGTGCAGCCGGACGGCAGCGTCCTGCACCTGTTCGGCGAGGGCGGCGGCGCGGAGACCGCACGGCGCCTGTCGCGCGACCAGGACTCCCCCGTGCCGGTGCTCGGCAGCGTGCCGCTCTCCGTGCCGCTCCGCGAGGGCGGGGACGCCGGGCTCCCGGTGGTCCTCGGGCAGCCCACCGACCCGGCAGCCGTGGCCCTGCAGGCGATCGCGGACCGTGTCACGACGATGGGCCGCGGACTGGCCGGCCGGAAGCTCGGGCTCACGCTGTCCTAGGCTCGATCGCATGAGCACGGATCACGTCACCGTCGACTGGGACCACGCCCGCGAGACCAACCGCGCCAACTGGGACGACCGCGTGCCGATCCACGAGGGCGCCTACGAGATCGATGCGCTCGCCGACCCGGAGCACCGCTCGACCGTGGTCCGCGACGACCTCCCCGTCCTGACGCCGTGGCTGCCCTCGGGATCCCTGCGCGGCCTGGACGTCTGCCACCTGCAGTGCCACATCGGCACCGACACCGTGTCCCTCGCCCGCGAGGGTGCCCGCGTCACCGGCGTGGACTTCTCGCCCGCCGCCCTCGCCTCCGCCGCCGGACTGTCCGGACGCCTCGGGCTCGACGTCACCTGGGTCGAGACGGACGTCCTCGACGCCCGCGCCGCGGTGGTCGGCGACTTCGACGTGGTCTACACGAGCATCGGGACGATCTGCTGGCTCCCGGACCTCGACCGGTGGGCCGCGCAGGTCGCCGCACTGCTCCGGGCCGGCGGGGTGTTCTTCATCCGGGACGGTCACCCGGCCCTGTACGCGCTCGACGAGTCGGCCGACGAACTCGTCACCCGGTACCGGTACTTCCCGGACGGCACCGCGCAGCAGTGGGACGACGCGGGCACCTACGCCGGCGACGGCACGGTCGCGAACACCCGCACGTTCGAGTGGCCGCACCCGCTGTCCGAGATCGTGAACGCCCTGCTCGACGCCGGGCTCCGGCTGCGTCGGCTCGACGAGGGCAGGACGCTGCCGTGGCGCTTCAGTCCGCGCATGGTCGACACGGGCGACGGCTCCTGGTCGTGGCCCGACGCTGACCAGGACCGGCTGCCGACGACGTTCACGATCGTCGCGACGAAGGACTGATCCCGCAGCTGTACGTCCTTTCATGGACAGGTCGTTCCACCTGGGAGCAATATGCAGGGGTATTCCACAATGCTCCTGCGAAATCGGGTCGCAGGAGTTCCACCCGCCGGACGACGACGTCCGGCCGAGGACAGGAGAACCGTGTGAAGAACGACATCCGCGTGCGGATCGGCCTGGTGGCCGCCGCAGTGGCGACGATCGCGGGGGGATCGCTCGCCACGGCACCGGCCATCGCCGCGACACCGTCGTGCGCGACCGCCTGGGCCGCCGGGACCGCGTACAACGGCGGTGCCACGGTCAGCGAGAACGGCACCAACTACACCGCGAACTGGTGGACGCAGGGCGACGAGCCCGCGACGCACTCGGGGGCGACCGGCAGCGGGCAGCCGTGGACCTCCACCGGCGCGTGCAGCGGCACCGGCGGCGGCACCACCAACCCCGGCGGAGGCGGCACCACCAACCCGGGGACCGGCGGCAGCGGCGGCACCGCGAGCGGCCTCGTGTTCAGCCCGTACAAGGACGTCACCGTGAACCTGGACTGGAACACGAACGTGATGAACACCGCGGTGACCGGCACGCGCATCCCGGTCGTCGGGAGCTCGAACAGCCTGGTCTCGACCAGGGAGCCCGGCCTCAAGGCGATCACCCTCGCCTTCGCCACCGGGACCTGCGGGAGCGAGAACTGGGGCGGGGTCGCCGCCGACGCGTTCGCGAGCGCCAACATCCCGAAGCTCGACGCCGCCGGCGTGGACTACATCGTCAGCACCGGCGGTGCGGCCGGCTCGTTCAAGTGCTCCGGTACGGCGCTGCAGAGCTTCATCGCCCGCTACGCCACCCCGCACATGATCGGCGTCGACTTCGACATCGAGAGCGGACAGTCCGCCGCCGACGTGCAGAACCTCGTCAACGCCGCCGCGCTCGCCCAGTCGAAGTACCCGGGCCTCCGGTTCTCCTTCACCCTGGCCACCCTCGCCGCCAGTGACGGGAGCTTCGGCGGGCTGAACAGCACCGGCGACGCCACCGTCAAGGCGATCAAGGCGTCGTCGCTCACGAACTACACCGTCAACCTCATGACGATGGACTTCGGGCGCGCCACCGCCGCGAACTGCGTGCTCTCCGGGTCGACCTGCGAGATGGGGAAGTCCTCGATCCAGGCCGTCACGAACCTCGAGCACACGTACGGCATCGCGCCGTCGAAGATCGAGGTCACGCCGATGATCGGCGTGAACGACGCCTCCGACGAGGTCTTCACCCTCGCCGACGTCGACACGCTGTCCGCCTACGCGAAGGCGAACGGCCTCGCCGGCGTGCACTACTGGTCGCTCGACCGGGACACCCCGTGCTCCTCGACGACGGCGATGTCCACCTGCAGCTCGGTCCCGAGCGCTCCGGCACTCGCCTGGACGGACCGCTTCCTCGCCGACCTGAAGTAGACGCCACCACAGACGGACTGGAGGCGCGGTGCCAGCCGGCACCGCGCCTCCGGTCCGTCACCCGGTCACGTGACGGGCGTGGGTCGCCCTCGTCAGGTCGCCTCGGCGTCGAAGGGCGCGGCCTCGCCGACGGCGAGCGGCACCACCGGTGCCGTCGCACGCACCTTGGAGGCGGTGACCTGCGCCGTCTGCACGGCGGCCGCACTGCCGCCGGAGTCGAGGAGCGCATCGCGGATGATCCGGCGCGGGTCGTACTGCCGCGGATCGAGCTTCTGCCAGTCGACCTCGTCGAACTCGGGGCCCATCTCCTCGCGCATCCGGTCCTTCGCGGTGTCGGCGAAGCGACGGACGGCCTTCACGAACTCGGCGAGCTTCTGGGCGTACATCGGCAGCCGCTGCGGCCCCAGGAGGAGGACGCCGATGATCCCGATCACCAGGAACTTCTCGAAGCCGTCGAACACGGTACGAGCGTAACCCGTCCGCACCACACACCACCCGTAGAGTTGTCACCCGAACGGAGTGTGCGTGTCAGAGAAAGAGTCGAACTGGAAGTTCGCCGAGGACATCGTCTCGGAGTCGGAGGCGATCGCCCGTGCTCGTGAGCACTCCCTCGAGCTCGGGGTGGAGGCGATCTCCCCTGCCATCGGCGCGCAGATCGGCGTCATCGCCGCCGCGTCCCGCGCGACGAGCATCATCGAGATCGGCACCGGACTCGGCGTCTCCGGCCTGTACCTGCTCGGCGGCGCCCCGGACGCCACGCTCACCACGATCGACGTCGAGGTCGACCACCAGCAGTACGCCCGCGACGCCTACATCGCCGCCGGCACCGCACCGGCACGCATCCGGCTCATCCCCGGTCGCGCGAACCAGGTGCTGCCCCGGATGAACGAGGCCTCGTACGACCTCGTCCTCGTCGACGCCGACCCGGAGCACGTCATCGAGTACGTCGAACACGGGCTGCGGCTCGCCCGACTCGGCGGGACCGTCCTGGTGCCGCACGCGCTCTGGCGCGGACGCGTGGCCGACCCGGTGAAGCGGGACCGGGCGACGACGGACTTCCGGCTGCTCCTCACCGAGGTGTCGACGTCGGGCGCCGTCATCAGTGCGCTGTCGCCCGCGGGCGACGGGCTCCTGCAGATGACCAAGGTCTCGGCGTAGCGCGAGCCGCTCCGGGTGCGGGGCGCGTGCTGTTCCGGGTCGCGCGCGCTCTGTTCCGGGCCGGGCGCGCGCCGTTCCGTGGCGGGCGCGCACTGTTCCGGGCCGGGCGCGCGGGGCGACCGGATCAGTCCAGGTGGCGTAGGTAGCGCTCCGGGGACTCCAGGAACGCCCGCTGGTTGCGCACCAGGTCGAGGTCGTTCCACGACGTGCGACGGATGCCCCACTCGCCGACCTCGTGGATGGTGGCCCCCGGGAACGCCGCCAGCACCGGTGAGTGCGTCGACAGCACGACCTGCCCGACCCCGCTCTCCACGATGGACTGCAGCAGCCCGATCAGCGCCAGACACCCGGAGAACGACAGCGCCGACTCGGGCTCGTCGAGGATCCAGAGCCCCGGCCACTGCGACCGGTCGATCACGAAGTCCAGGAACGACTCGCCGTGACTACGCTCGTGGAACACCGGCTCCGGGCGCGGGCCGGGGTGCTCCTCAAGGAACGTGAAGAGCCCGTGCATGGTCTCGGCACGCAGGAAGAAGCCACCCTTCGCCGCACCGGGCTCGCGCACGAGGACGAGGTGTTCCCAGAGCTGGGACTCGGTCGGGCGCGTCGTGTGGCCGGACATCGTCGAACCACCCTCCGGCCCCATCCCGAAGGCGAGCGCGATCGCTTCCACCAGGGTGGACTTGCCGACGCCGTTGTCGCCGACGAAGACCGTCACGGGCGCGAGGTCGAGTCCCTCGTCCAGGAGCTGCCGCACGGGCGCGAGGGTGCCCGGCCACTGGTCGCGCGGTAGCGGGCCCGGCGCGTACTCCTCGACGCGGCGGATCGGCAGGCGGGTCCGTGGCACGCGACCATCCTGCCGGACGGTACCGACAGCGGCGGGGCCGGGCGCGAACGCGGGCCGGGCACGGGCGCGGGCCGGGCACGGGCGCGGGCCGGGCACAGGCGCAGGCCGGGCGCGAAGAGGCCCGGAGCGTACGCGCTCCGGGCCTCCCCGTTCGGTGCTTCGACGTACTAGGCCGAGACGACCTCAGCGAGTGCGTCGTGGAGTTCCTTGGCCTCGGCATCGTTGACCGAGACGACCAGGCGGCCTCCACCTTCGAGCGGAACCCGCACGATGATGAGTCGACCCTCCTTAACAGCCTCCATCGGCCCGTCACCGGTCCTCGGCTTCATGGCTGCCATCAGATGTCCCCTTTCGCGCAGTACATGCCCGCCCATTATCTCGTATCGATGGGGGAACTGCGAAACCGCCCAGGTTGGGGGTGGCGAATCGCGACGTTCTCGCGGCTCGGAGTGGTCACCTTGGTGGATGCCGTACATCCGCTCCACGCGCCGTCCACGCGTCGATCCCGCTGTCGAGGCCGTGCCGGAGGGCATGCGCATCGCCGGTGCGTTCTCGTGGCGCATCCTCGTCGTCGTCGCCGCACTCGCCGTCGTGGTCGCGCTCGTCGTCCTCCTGCAGGACATCGTGGTGCCGTTCCTGGTCGGCCTCCTCGTCTGCGCCCTGCTCGCGCCCCTGTCGGCGTTCCTGCAGCGTCACCGGTGGCCGAAGTGGCTTGCGATCCTGTCCAGCCTGCTCGCGGTCGTGGTGGCCCTCGCCGTCCTCGCGCTGATCGTCACCGCGCAGATCCGGTACGACCTGCCGTCCCTGGCGCACCGCCTCGACCACAACGTGCAGTCGCTGCAGACCCTGCTGGCGTCGGAGCCGTTCGGCATCACGGCCGCGCAGGTGACGAAGTGGCTCGCGGACGCGACCACGTTCCTGCAGACGCACGCCTCGTCGATCCTGTCCGGTGCGCGCGAAGCCGGGAGCGGCCTCGTGCACGCCCTCGAGGGACTGTTCATCGTCGTGTTCACCACGATCTTCGTGCTCGTCGACGGCCGCCGGATCTGGTCGTGGGTCGTCCGGGTCTTCCCCGCACGCGCACGCCCCCGCATCGACGTCGCCGGACACGCCGGGTGGAAGACGCTGACCAGCTTCATCCGCGTGCAGTTGATCGTCGCGGTCACCGACGCGCTCGGCATCGTCATCGGCGCCCTGGCGCTGCAGGTCCCCCTCGCCGTGCCGATCGGCGTCATCGTGTTCTTCGGGGCGTTCGTCCCCGTCGTCGGCGCCATCGTCGCGGGCGGGGTCGCCGTGCTCATCGCGCTGGTGTTCAACGGGTGGGTGCCGGCGCTCGCGATGCTCGGCGTGGTCATCGTCGTGCAGCAGCTGGAGAGCCACGTGCTGCACCCGTTCCTCACCGGCAGCGCGGTGAAGGTCCACCCGCTCGGCGTCGTGCTCGGCGTCACCGCGGGGACGACCATCGCCGGGGTCGTCGGGGCGTTCTTCGCGGTGCCGTTCATCGCGACGGTCAACTCGATGGTGACCGCGGCGGCGGCGTGGCGCCCGGAGGACCCGGCGCCGTCAGCGCCCGCGGCCGGACGGACCACCGATCACGGTGGGGTCCAGTCGTAGCCGTCGACCCACCAGCAGTGGTAGAGCCACACCCACTGCAGGGCGAGACAGACCACGACGATCGCCACCCGGTACACCCGTGACCGTGGCAGCGCCACGATCCCGAGCAGCGGCGCGATCGGCAGCAGGATGCGCCAGGTGCTCGACTGCGGGAAGAACACCGCCAGCAGGTACACGACGTACGCGACGCCCCAGAGCCGCAGCTCGAGCCCGATCCGCCGCGCGGCCGGCATGGACACGAACGCTGCGAAGCCGACGACCACCACGGCGAGCAGGATCGCTCCAGCCGGCTGCCGGAACCACCACCCGAATCCCTGGACCCACGGCGCGAAGGGCACGAGGTCCTTCCAACCGATGTACGACGACCGCCACGCGAGTTCGGTGTCCGTGTAGGCCTTCGGCACGCCGGTCACCGCCCAGGCGATCGCGGGCCACGCCAGCCCGACCAGTCCCGAGACGACGGCGACGACGGCCGGCGGCACGAGCTTCCGGACGGTGAGCGGTGCCGGCTCGCGGACCCAGGCCGGACGGACGGCCCACGCGCCGAGGAACAGCACGACCAAGAGCGAGAAGGCCAGGCCGGTCGGCCGGGTCATGCCGAGCAGCAGCACGACGGGCAGCATCGTCCACCAGCGGCGCTCCACCAGCAGCAGGAGGGCGACGAGCAGCAGGAACAGCCCCATCGACTCCGCGTAGGCGACCTGGAACATCGCGGACACGGGTGCGACGCAGAAGAGCACCGTGGCGAACGTCGCCCGGGCCGGATCGAGGAACTTCCCCATCAGCCGTCGGAACACCAGGGCAGCGCCCCAACCGAACAGCAGCGACACCGACACCGCGACGAGCTCGAACGAGGCGCCGGTGAGCACCATCAGCCCCCGCACCAGGAACGGGTACGCCGGCATGAACGCCCACGCGTTCTCGGTGACGTGTCCGGCGGCGTCCACCGGCAGCGTCGAGGGGTAGCCGGCCGAGGCGATCACGCGGTACCACGCGCCGTCCCAGATCGACGAGAACGACAGGAGGCCGGGGTGCTGCACCGTGAACGAGTTCGCGGCCTGCACGCTGGCGAAGGCCGCGAGCATCGCGCCCGTGACGATCCGCGCGAGCAGGTACACGACCGTGATCCGCACCCACCACGGCACCACCCGGTAGCGGGCGTGCCACCGGGCGCGGGCGGGGCTCAGCCGGGTGGACCCGGCCGTCGTCAGGCCGTCAGCCACCGACGCAGACCGTCCTCGACCGAGGTGATCTGGTCGACGGGGACCTGCTCGTCGTCGTGGTGCGCGAAGACCGGCTCGCCGGGCCCGTAGTTGACCGCGGGGACCCCCAGCGCGGAGAACCGTGCGACGTCGGTCCAGCCGTACTTCGGTCGGGGTGCCGGACCGCCGACCGCGGCGACGAAGTCCTGGGCGAGGGCGGCGTCGAGACCGGGACGGGCACCCGCGGCGAGGTCGACGATCTGCACGTCGTACCCGTCGAAGAGCTCGCGGATGTGGGCGACCGCCTCGTCGGCACTGCGCGAGGGGGCGAACCGGTAGTTCACGTGGACCATGGCCTCGTCGGGGATGACGTTGCCGGCGATCCCGCCGGAGATGCCCACGGCGTTGAGACCCTCGCGGTACTCGAGCCCGTCGACCGTCACGGTGCGGGGCTCGTACGCGGCGAGGGTGGCCAGGATCGGGGCGGTCTTGTGGATCGCGTTGTCGCCGATCCAGCTGCGGGCACTGTGCGAACGCTTGCCGAACGTGCGGACCTCGGCGCGGAGGTTGCCGTTGCAGCCGCCCTCGATCTGCGCACCGGAAGGCTCCCCGAGGATGGCGAAGTCGCCCGCGAGGAGCTCCGGTCGGGTCCGGGCCAGACGACCGAGGCCGTTCAGGGAGTCGCTCACCTCCTCGTGGTCGTAGAACACCCACGTGACGTCGACGGTCGGGTCGGCGAGGTCGTACGCGAGCTTGAGCTGCACGCCGACGCCCGCCTTCATGTCGACGGTGCCGCGGCCCCAGAGGATCTCGGTGCCGTCCTCCGCCGTCCGGAACTCCGTCGGCAGGTTGTCGTTCAGCGGCACCGTGTCGATGTGCCCGGCGATGACGACCCGACGGTCACGGCCGAGGTTCGTCCGCGCGACGATCGCGTCGCCGTCACGGATCACCTCGAGGTGCGCGAGCGGCACCAGGGCCGCTTCGATCGCGTCGGCGAGCGGTCCCTCGTTGCCGGACACCGACTCGATGTCGCAGATGGCACGGGTGATGTCGATGGACGAGGCGGTGAGGTCGAGCGGCTCCGGCATGCGGGAAGCCTACCGGCCAGCCCTTGAGTACCCTGGTCCGGTGACCGACACGACCGCTGCCACCGACCGCCCGACCCACGCCTGGGGCCACGGCCTCGCGACGATCGCCGCCGACGGCACGACGCTCGACACCTGGTACCCGGAGACCCACCTCGGCGCCCTGCCGACCGATGCCGTCTTCCCCGCCGGACTCCAGGCGCACGTGGGCGACGACCCCCGCCGCGAGGTCCGCATCGAAGCCGTCACCACCGAGGTCACGATCGACGCCGCACCCGCCAGCACCGCGGACGCCTACCTCCGTCTGCACCTCCTCAGCCACCTGCACGTGCGCCCGAACACGATCAACCTCGACGGTGTCTTCGCGCACCTGCCGATCGTCGCGTGGACGAACGCCGGCCCGGTGCACCCGGAGTCCCTCACCCGCCTGCGCCCGGGCCTGCAACGCGCCGGCATCGCGGTGCACGCGATCGACAAGTTCCCGCGCCTGGTCGACTACGTGGTGCCGGACCGCGTCCGCATCGGCGACGCCAACCGCGTCCGGCTGGGCGCGCACCTCGCTCCCGGGACGACCGTCATGCACGAGGGCTTCGTGAACTTCAACGCCGGCACCCTCGGCGACGCCATGATCGAGGGCCGCGTCTCCCAGGGCGTCGTCGTCGGTCACGGCACCGACATCGGCGGCGGCGCGTCCATCATGGGCACGCTCTCCGGCGGCGGGACCCACCGGGTCTCCATCGGCGAGCGGGCGCTGCTCGGCGCGAACGCGGGCCTCGGCATCTCGCTCGGCGACGACTCCGTCATCGAGGCCGGCCTCTACGTGACGGCGGGCACGAAGGTGGTGCTCGTCGGTGCGGCGCCGAACCCCGACGGCACGCCGAAGACCGTCAAGGCCGCCGAGTTGTCGGGTACCCCGAACATCCTGTTCCGCCGCAACTCGGTGTCCGGCGCCGTCGAGGCGCTGCAGCGCAAGGGCGAGGGCATCCAGCTGAACACCGCCCTGCACGCCTAGGCCGCGCTGCGGGCCGGGAGGCCCGCACATCGTGAGCAGAAATGGTCGGGTCCCGTCTCGGGACCCGACCATTTCTGCTCACCAAGCGCGCAGCGGACGGGAGGCACGGCACCAGCCCGCCCCGCGCCTCCAGGCCGGCACATCGTGCGCAGCGCAGGGCGCGCAGCGCGTCAGCGCGTGGGGAGGTCGCGCTCCGGGTGTCCGACGTAGAGCTGCTGCGGGCGGCCGATCTTGTTCAGCGGGTCGTTGTTCAGCTCGCGCCACTGGGCGATCCAGCCGGGCAGGCGCCCGATCGCGAAGAGGACGGTGAACATCCGCGGCGGGAAGCCCATCGCCTTGTAGATGATGCCCGTGTAGAAGTCGACGTTCGGGTAGAGCTTCCGGTCGATGAAGTACTGGTCCGAGAGCGCGATCTGCTCGAGCTCCTTCGCGATGTCGAGCAGGTCGTCCTGGACGCCGAGGGACTCGAGGACCTCGTCCGCCGACTCCTTCACGAGCTTCGCCCGCGGGTCGTAGTTCTTGTAGACGCGGTGCCCGAAGCCCATGAGCTTCACCCCGCGCTCCTTGTTCTTCACCCGCTCGACGAAGCGCTGCACGGGCTCGCCGGAGTCCTTGATCTGCTGGAGCATCTCGAGCACCGCCTCGTTCGCACCGCCGTGCAGCGGGCCGTACAGGGCGTTGATGCCGGCGGAGATCGACGCGAACATGTTCGCCTTCGTCGAGCCGACCAGGCGCACCGTGGCCGTGGAGGCGTTCTGCTCGTGGTCCTCGTGCAGGATGAGCAGGCGGTCGAGGGCCTTGGAGAGCACCGGGTTCGGCTCGTAGGTCTCGGCCATGGTGCCGAAGTTCAGGCGCAGGAAGTTGTCGACGAACGACAGCGAGTTGTCCGGGTACAGGAACGCCTGCCCGATCGACTTCTTGTGCGCGTACGCGGCGATGACCGGCAGCTTGGCGAGCAGGCGCACGGTCTGCAGCTCGACCTTCTCCGGGTCGTCGACGTCCATGTCGTCCTCGTAGTAGGTCGACAGGGCGCTCACGGCGCTGGAGAGGACGGACATCGGGTGCGCCGAGTGCGGGAGGGCGTCGAACAGGCGACGGAGGTCCTCGTGCAGCAGGGTGTGCCGACGGATGCGCGCGTCGAAGTCGGCCAGCTCGGTCTCGTTCGGCAGCTCGCCGTAGATGAGGAGCCAGGCCACCTCCAAGAAGGTGCAGTTCGAGGCCACCTGGTCGATCGGGTAGCCGCGGTACCGCAGGATGCCCTGGTCGCCGTCGATGTAGGTGATGGCGCTCTTCGTCGACCCGGTGTTCACGAACCCGTAGTCGAGCGTGTTCATCCCGGTCTGCTTCTTGAACGTCGAGATGTCGATGGTGGACGCACCGTCGACGCTCGGCAGGATCGGGAACTCCGCCGTGCCGCCCGGGTACGTCAGCGTCGCGGTCTCCGTCGTCTGCTCGGCGGCGGGACTCACGGGGACGGGCGTGGTGGGCGGTGTGGCCGTCTTCTGAGCGTCATTGGCAGTGTCAGTCACGATGACAGCCTAATCGCGCCCACTGTCGGTCGTGCACACATCGAGCCTCAGGACTTGGTGGGAACCGAGGATTGCGCGGACGGCGGAAGGGTCAGGCGGATGCGAGACGACTGCCGCTGGCGAGGCGCTGCGCGGCTGCGGCGATCCGTTCGTCGGTGGCGGTGAGCGCGACGCGGACGTGCTCCGCGCCCGCGCTGCCGTAGAACGTCCCCGGAGCCACGAGGATCCCGCGCTCCGCCAGCCACGCGACGGTGTCGAGGGCCGGTTCGCCCCGCGTCGCCCAGAGGTACAGCCCCGCGTCGCTGTGGTCGATGCGGAAGCCGGCTCCTTCGAGTGCTCGTCGGAGCATGTTCCGCCGGGCCCGGTACCGCGCCTTCTGCTGCTGCACGTGGGTATCGTCGGCGAGGGCGACGATCATCGCCTCCTGCACGGGGAGCGGCGGCATCATGCCGGTGTGCTTCCGGACGGCGAGGACGTCGGCCAGGACCGCGGCGTCGCCGGCGACGAAGGCGGCACGGTAGCCGGCGAGGTTCGACTGCTTGGACAGCGAGTACACGCTGAGGACACCGTCGACGGACTCCCCCACCACGCGCGGGTCGAGGATCGTCGGGGTCGGCGCCGCGTCGTACGGCGGCTCCCACCCGAGTTCGGCGTAGCACTCGTCGCCGACGATGACGGCGCCGAGTTCGCGTGCCCGGGCGACGGCGGCGCGCAGGTCGTCGATCGACAGCACCCGGCCGTCCGGGTTGCCCGGGGAGTTCAGCCAGACGAGCTTCGTCGTGTCCGGCCACGCCGCGGGGTCGTCGGACGCCAGGGCCGTGGCACCGACGAGCGCGGCACCGAGCTCGTAGGTCGGGTACGCGGCCGCCGGGAACACCACGGTGTCGCCGCGCCCGATGCCGAGCCAGAGCGCCAACCCGGCGATGAACTCCTTCGAGCCGATCGTCGGCAGGACCTGGTCGGGCGTCAGCGTGACGCCCTGGCGACGGCCGTACCAGTCCGCGATCGCCTCACGCAGGGCCGGGGTGCCGGCGACCTGCGGGTACGCGTGCGCGTCGGTGGCCTCGGCCAGGGCGGTGCGCACGACCGCGGGCGTCGGGTCGACCGGGGAGCCGACGCTGAGGTCGACGATGCCGCCCTCGTGCGCGGCGGCCTGCTGCTTGAACGGGACGAGCTGGTCCCAGGGGAAGTCGGGGAGGTCGAGCGCCACGTGCGTGACCCGGGTCAGCCGCGGGGCGGTTCGGCCAGCACGACCGGGTGGTCCTTGTGGATCACGCCGACCTTCGCCGCGCCACCGGGGGAACCGACCTCTTCGAAGAACTCGACGTTGGCCTTGTAGTAGTCGGCCCACTCCTCGGGGAGGTCGTCCTCGTAGTAGATCGCCTCGACCGGGCAGACCGGCTCGCACGCACCGCAGTCGACGCACTCGTCGGGGTGGATGTACAGCGAACGGTCACCCTCGTAGATGCAGTCGACCGGGCATTCGTCGATGCACGCGCGGTCCTTCACGTCGACACAGGGCTGGGCGATCACGTACGTCACGGCTGGGGTGCTCCCTTCGGACTGAGCGTTGTCGAGTCTACTCGCGGCGAGCGGGCGACCCTGACCGCGGGCCGGTGTCGGCGTCGGGGGCCGCCCCCGAACCCGTGCCCGCACCCGCATCTGGACCCGAACCCGAACCCGCGCGCGCCCGCAGCCCGGAGAGGTCCGGCCACGCCAGCACGAGCGCGGCGACCACGGCCGGCCCGAACGTCCACACGTACCCGGCCGGGTTCGCGAGCACGAGCGGCGAGCTCTGCCCGCCGACGGACACGAGCACCTGCGTCGCGAGGATGATCCCGAGCCCGACGGCCGCGACCATCGCGCGGGACCGGTAGAGCAGCCGGACGCCGACGGTCAGGCCGACGACGACCAGCGACGTGAGCACCATGCCGATCGGGAACGCCCCGAACGTCTGCTGGTGGGTGACGGTGCCGAGCCCACCGGCGACCAGACCGAGCACGAGGGCGACGACGACCGCGGTCACCCTGCCCTGCCCGGACATCTCCGCGTAGGTCTGCGGTGCCGGCACGGCCGGGGCATCGGCGTGCCGGAACGCCTCGACGGCCGGGGCGTGCTGCCGGACACCGTGCGGCATCACCCACGACAGCGCCGTGGGGTCGGCCGGGTCGACCGGGTCGACGGTCACCTGCGACCGGTACTGCTCCACGGCGGCGCGCAGCTTCGCGCGGACCGGCAGGACGTCGACCGTGACGTCGGCCTCGGTCGTGGCCGGGTCGACGATCATCGAGAAGGGGAGCTCCTCGGCCTTCGCGGCGTACCGGGCGGCGTGGTGCACCCGCACGTGGTCCGGGTGCCCGTACCCGCCGTCGTCGGCGTAGCTCACCACCGCGTCGGCGGCGGTGGACCGGATCGCGGCGCGGATGTCGTCGACGACCTCGCCGAGGTCCGCCGCGGTCAGGGAGTCGGCGGGGGCGTCGTCAGCGGCGATCGCGCGGCCGTCGGGTCCCCACTGCATGCCGGAGTCGGCGTAGCGGCGTTCCGGCAGGTCGGTCGGACGCGCGCCCGGACCGCCGAGCCACAGGTGGGCCGGTCCCCCGAGTGCGGCCAGCGCCGCGGCGATCTCGGTCTCGCGGTGGGCGGCGACACGGGGCCCGTCGCCGAACAGCGGCGCGAGTTCAGCAGTGAGCATCTCGCCGCGCTCCCCCCGGGTTGCGGTGAGCACGGTGACCTCGGCCCCGAGTTCGAGCAGCGTGGCGATCGTCCCACCGGACGACAGCGTCTCGTCGTCCGGGTGGGCGTGCACGAACAGGACGCGTTCGGGGCGGGTGGCAGAGACCTTCGACATCGGGTCCCAGCGTACGGGCTCACGCCGTGCCCGAGCCGGACGGGAACCGGGCGGAGCTAGCGGGGCGTCACGATGTACGTCGCCGTCACGCCGTCCGTGCCCTCCGAGAACGTCAGGACGACCCGGTAGGCGTCACTGCGGAACATCCCGAACGCGCTCGACGAGTCGGCCCGCTTGGCCGACTCGGTGAAGCCGGCGTCGGTGAGCTGCTGGTCGGCGGTCGCGAAGTCGTCGACCGACGCCGCGCGCACCTGTGCGACCCACCCGGACCCGTTCGGTCCGGCACCGCCGCCGAGCACGGTGCCGTCGACGAGCGGCACCTCCTTCGTCGGGAACCCGTCGGGCACCTTGCCGTCGGAGGTCACGTTCGTGCCCTTGAGCGCCGTGTCCAACGCGCCGTCGATTCCGCCGGCGACCGAGGCCATGCCGTCCTGGATCGCCTTCCCGTCGATGCCCGCGACGCCGTCGGCGACGCTCGACGCCACGGAGGAACCGAGGTCCGTCGCCTGCTCGACCGCGTCGGACGAGCAGCCGGCGAGACCGGCCAGGGCGATGCCGGCAGCGACGGCGGCGATCAGGGTGCGGGTGGGGGTGCGCATGCGCAGCACCCTAGAGGGGAAGCCGGGAGGCACGGCGTGAGTCCCCTGGGAACGTCACGTGCGTGACGGGGTCGCGTCGTGCCTCCCGGCCCGTCCAGCAGGATCAGGCGACGTACGCGCGCGTCGCCGCCACGAGGGCGTCGACGCCCACCGGGATGGCGGTCTCGGCCTGCGGTGCGTAGAACGGCGAGTGGTTGCTCGGGATGTCCTCGCCGCGGCGGAAGAGCTCCGGGTCGGTGATGCCGGTGAACCAGTACACGAGCGGCGCGCCGGCCGCCGTGGCGAGCTGCCCGACGTCCTCCGACGCCATCGCCAGACCGATCTCCAGGTCCCGTGCCCCGGCGACCTCGGCACGGATGCCGTCGAGCACGACCTGCGCCTGCTCGGGGTCGTTCACGGTCACCTCGGCACCCGGCGCACGGACGATCGTCGGCTCGGGCAGACCGCCCGCCTCGCTCTCGGCGCGGACGATGCGCTCGATGGACGCGATGATCCGCGCGCGGGTCTCCTCGTTGCGGGCACGCGTCGAGATCTCGATGACGGCCTGGTCCGGGATGATGTTCGCGCGGGTGCCGGAGTGGAAGCTGCCGACCGTCACGACGCCCGCGTCGCTCGGCGAGACCTCCCGCGACACGACGGTCTGCAGACGGACGACGGCCGACGCCGCCGTGACGATCGGGTCGAGCGAGGCCTGCGGCGCCGAACCGTGCGCGCCCCGGCCGTTGAACGTGACCGTGAGGCGGTCGCTCGACGCCATGACGGGGCCGCTGCCGACGGCGACGATGCCGACCGGTGCCGGGGCGGAGTGCTGCCCGAGGACGACGTCCGGCTTCGGGAACCGGTCGACCAGGCCGTCCTCGACCATCGCGCGGGCGCCGGAGATCACTTCCTCGGCGGGCTGGAACACGGCGACGACGGTGCCGTGCCAGTCGGTCGTGGTCGCGGCGAGCCGCTCCAGCGTGCCGAGCAGCCACGTCACGTGGATGTCGTGGCCGCAGGCGTGCATCGTCGGGACGTCGTTGCCCTCCTCGTCGGTGCCGCGGTGCTCGCTCGCGTACGACAGGCCGGTGCGCTCCTGGACCGGCAGGCCGTCCATGTCCGCGCGGAGCCACACGACGGGTCCGTCGCCGTTGGACAGCACACCGACGACGCCGGTACCGCCGACGCCCGTGGTCACCTCGATCCCGCCGATCTCGGCGAGCTTGTCCGCCACGATGCCGGCGGTGCGGTGCTCCTGGAAGCCGAGCTCGGGGTGGGCGTGGAGGTCCTGGTACAGCGAGAGGAGGTCGAGAGTCACGCCCCCAACGCTACAACCGAAGACCGGCCCGGCCACCTCGACGAGGTGACCGGGCCGGTCGTGGAGGACGTGCCTCCAGGCTGTTCAGCGCTTCCGCGTCCTGACGCTGCTCACGCGTCCTGACGCTTCAGGCGGGCGTACGCGCGCTGGCGTGCCTGCGCGTCGAGCTCGACCTTGCGGATGCGGACGGCGTCGGGGGTGACCTCGACGCACTCGTCCTCGCGCGCGAACTCCAGGCACTCCTCGAGGGAGAGCTGGCGCGACGGCGTCATCGACTCGAAGGAGTCGGCGTTCGCCGAACGCATGTTCGTGAGCTTCTTCTCCTTGGTGATGTTCACGTCCATGTCGTCGGCGCGCGAGTTCTCGCCGATGACCATGCCCTCGTAGACCTCCTCCGTCGGGTTGACGAAGAACGTCATCCGCTCCTGGAGGTTCGTGATGGCGAACGGCGTGACGACACCGGAGCGGTCGGACACGATCGAGCCGTTGACGCGGGTCTGGATCGGGCCGGCCCACTCGGCGTAGCCGTGCGAGATCGCGTTCGCGATGCCGGTGCCGCGGGTCTCGGTGAGGAACGCGGTGCGGAAGCCGATGAGGCCACGCGACGGCACGATGAACTCCATGCGGATCCAGCCGGTGCCGTGGTTCGTCATGTTCTCCATGCGACCCTTGCGCGCGGCCATGAGCTGCGTGATCGCGCCGAGGTGCTCCTCCGGCGTGTCGATCGTCATGTGCTCGTACGGCTCCTGCAGCTTGCCGTTCTCGTCGCGCTTGGTGACGACCTGCGGCTTGCCGACGGTGAGCTCGAAGCCCTCGCGACGCATCTGCTCGACGAGGATGGCCAGCGCGAGCTCGCCGCGGCCCTGGACTTCCCACGCGTCCGGACGACCGATGTCGAGGACCTTGAGCGAGACGTTGCCGATGAGCTCGCGGTCGAGGCGGTCCTTCACCATGCGCGCCGTGAGCTTGTGGCCCTTGACCTTGCCGACGAGCGGGCTGGTGTTCGTGCCGATCGTCATCGAGATCGCCGGGTCGTCGACCGTGATGGTCGGCAGCGGACGGACGTCCTCGGGGTCGGTCAGGGTCTCACCGATGGTGATGGTGTCGAAGCCGGCGACGGCGACGATGTCACCGGGGCCCGCGGACTCGGCCGGGTAGCGCTCGAGGGCCTTCGTGACGAGGAGCTCGGTGATGCGGGCGTTCGCGACGGTGCCGTCGTGCTTGACCCACGCGACCGTCTGGCCCTTCTTCATCGTGCCGTGGAAGATGCGCAGCAGCGCGAGGCGGCCGAGGAACGGCGAGGCGTCGAGGTTCGTGACGTGCGCCTGCAGCGGGTGCTCGTCGTCGTACTTCGGGGCCGGGACGTGCTGCAGGATCGCCTCGAACAGCGGCTCGAGGTCGTCGTTGTCGGGGAGCTCGCCGTCGTTCGGCTTGTTGCGGCTGGCGGCACCGGCGCGACCCGAGGCGTAGACCACGGGGACGTCGAGGATCGCGTCGAGGTCGAGGTCGTCGACCTCGTCCGACAGGTCGGAGGCGAGGCCGAGGAGCAGGTCCTGGGACTCGGAGACGACCTCGTCGATGCGGGAGTCGGGGCGGTCCGTCTTGTTGACGAGCAGGATCACCGGGAGCTTCGCGGCGAGCGCCTTGCGGAGCACGAAGCGGGTCTGGGGCAGCGGGCCCTCGGACGCGTCGACGAGCAGCACGACGCCGTCGACCATGGAGAGGCCGCGCTCGACCTCGCCACCGAAGTCGGCGTGACCCGGAGTGTCGATCACGTTGATGGTGATCGGGCCGTCGGAGCCGAACTCCGTCGCGTGCTTGCCGTTGTAGAGCACCGACGTGTTCTTCGCGAGGATGGTGATGCCCTTCTCGCGCTCGAGGTCGTTCGAGTCCATCATCCGGTCTTCGCCCTCGAAGTGGGCGTCGAACGAGTTGGTCTGCGTGAGCATCGCGTCGACGAGCGTGGTCTTGCCGTGGTCGACGTGTGCCACGATGGCGACGTTGCGCAGGTCGGACCGGGTGGCGAGCGCCATACAGGACATCCTTCAGGGTTTGGGAGAGTGTCGGGGTGTGCCGACGGAGACTTCGGGCAGAACGCCCGACACACCAGTCTACCGGTAGTTCGCAACCGACAGGAGTACAGCGCATGAGCCGACGGCGAACGTGGATCGAGATCACGATCGTCCTGCTGCTGTCGCTCGGGGGCAGCGCGCTCTACTCGATCCTGCAGATCATCGACGACCTGTCCCAGACGACCCCGCTCGGGGAACAGTCGACGGCCCTCAACACGTCCACGACGACCGTGCAGTACGTCGACCTCGCCCGGCAGCTCGTCGGCATCGCGGTCGACCTCGCGCCGGTGGCACTCGTCTGCTTCCTGCTCTGGAACACCGCCAGGCCGCACCTCGGTCGCCTGGGCATCGACCGGTTCCGCGCGAAGCCCGACCTCGGCGGCGCGGCGCTCATCGCCCTGTGCATCGGGATCCCCGGCCTGGCGCTGTACTTCACGGGCCGCGCGCTCGGCTTCACCGTGAACGTGAACCCGGCGGCACTCGACTCGTACTGGTGGACGATCCCGGTCCTGCTGCTCTCCGCGATCCGCTCCGGACTGCAGGAGGAGGTGATCGTCGTCGGGTACCTCTACGAGCGACTCGGCGGCCTCGGCTGGGGACGCTGGCAGGTGATCCTGTCGACCGCCGTGCTCCGGGGCAGCTACCACCTGTACCAGGGCTTCGGCGCCTTCGTCGGGAACGCGGTGATGGGCGTCGTCTTCGGCTGGATCTACACGAAGTGGGGCCGACTCCTGCCGCTCGTGATCACGCACTGCCTGTTGGACGCCGCGGTGTTCGTCGGGTACCCGTGGGTCGCCCACGCGTTCCCGCAGCTGTTCCGCTGATCCGTCCGGGCGCGCAGACCCGCCTGGGTCCGCGCTGACCCGTCCGTCCTCGCTGATCCGTCCGGGCGCGGCGACCTGCCTGGGTCTGCGCCGACCCGTCCGTCCTCGCTGAGCTGTCTGGGTCCGCGCTGATCCGATCCACAGCCGACCCACAGCGCGGCGCGGTCCCGCGCCGATCCCACGGCCCTACCGTGAGCACATGAGCATCCCCGAGGTCGGCGATCCCGCACCGGGCTTCACCCTGCCCGGCATGATCGTGCGCGACGGGATCCGGACGGACGACGAGTACTCCCTCTCCGCCGAGATCGGTCGGACGATGGTGCTCGCCTTCTACCCCGGGGACGCCACCCCGGTCTGCACGGCACAGCTCTGCAGCTACCAGGAGGAACTCGACGACTTCGACGACCTCGGCGCGGTCGTGTGGGGCATCAGCCCGCAGGCCCTGGACTCGCACGAGGCGTTCGCCCGGGGCTCGTCGTTGACCTTCCCGCTCCTCAGCGACACCGCGGGCACCGTCATCCGTGACTACGGCGTGCAGGCACCCGGCATCGGCCTCCGCCGATCGGTGTTCGTGATCGGCCCGGACGGCGTCGTCCGGTGGCGGCACGTCGGACTGGTCGGGTTGCGCTTCCCGAAGGCCGAGACGATCCGGGCGCAGATCGAGCTCCTGGTCGCCTGACGCCCGGTGCAGTTCCCGCACCGTCCGCGTGTCGGATCCGGGAAAATAGTCCGCCGGGGTATTGACACCCGAACGGGGGTCCGTGGGACCATTGTCGGTACGAGAGGTCCACACAGGATCTGCCTCCCCGGAGAATCGGGTCGTCCGGAGATACGCGCTGGTGTGTCACACCCGCTCCCCGGACGTCTCCGGGGAGGCATCTCGGCACCACCCGGGCCTTGTACCCTCGTGCGGGTGACCACGATCCTCGCCCCCGGCATGCGTCTGCTCGCCGTCGTCCTGTGGGTCGCCGCAGTCGCCCTCGTGCCCCTCGCCCTGATCAGTGGCGGAACGCCGTGGCTCGCACCCGTCCCGAGCCTCTTCATCGCCTTCGTCTCCTGGGCCGTCCTCTGGCGCCCCCGGTTCGAGTTGACGCCGGAACACCTCCGCATCGTCGACGTGCGCCGCACCAGCACGTACGCCTGGCGCCGCGTCACCGAGGTCCGCACGAAGTACGGCATCGAGGTCGTCACGAGCGAGGGCGTCCGCCGCACCTGGCTCGCGACCCGCAGGTCGGCTCGCCTCAGCGCCGTGGTCGACGGGCAGCCGGGAGGCGCGACCCCCCTCGACGTCGACGCCGCGGCCGAGCGCATCCGCGCCTCCGTGCCCGCGCCGCCCGCGCAGGACGGCCCGCCCCCGTCGACGGTGACCGCTGCGCCGATCACCCACCGCGCCCACGGGTGGACGGTCCTGGCGATGATCGTCCTCGGCGTGGTCGCGACCATGGCGGCCGCGCAGCTCTGACCGCAGCGGGCTCGGCGGACGCGCGCCGCGCCTCCCGACCCGCGCCTCCGGCTTCCTGGCCCGCGCGTCCGGCTTCCTGGCCCGCTCGTGGGCCGTTCCGCGCGTGGGAGGTCGTTCCGCGCATACCCGGCCGTTTCGGGCATACCAGACCGTTTCTTCCGACCAGGTACGCGCGATTCCGCTTCCTACCGCACGCGCGATGGGAAGGAGCGCACGCGACGGCCGGACTGGAGGCACGTGACGGCCTGGCAGCGCGCCTCCCGGCCGCGTGGGATGCCGTTCCGCGCGTACCGGGCCGTTCCGCGCGTACCGGGCCGGTCCGCGCATGCCGAGCCGTTCCGGGCGTACCGAGCCGTTCCGGGCGTACCAAGCCATCCGCGCGTACCGAGCCGTTCCGCGCGTACCAGGCCGTTTCTTTCGACCAGGTATGCGCGATTCCGCTTCCCAGAGCGCCTGTGATGGGAAGAAGCGCACGCGACAGACGACAGCCCCGACGTCGTGCGACGTCGGGGCTGTCGTTCGTGGTCGACCGGGCCTACTCGTCCGAGCCGGCGGCGAGGATCGTCCGGCGCAACTCGCGGCGCTCGCGCTGGACGTCCGGGTCCGGCAGCGGCACCGCGGCGATGAGCCGCTGCGTGTACGGGTCCTGCGGGTCGCGCAGGATCTGGTCGCGCGTGCCGACCTCGGCGAGGTGCCCGTGGTGCAGCACCGCGATCCGGTCCGCGAGGACGTCGATGACCGCCAGGTCGTGCGTGACGAACAGGCAGGCGAAGGCGAACTCGCGCTGCAGGTCCTTCAGCAGGTCGAGCACCGTCGCCTGCACCGACACGTCGAGTGCCGACGTCGGCTCGTCCGCGATGAGCAGCTTCGGTCGGAGAGCGAGCGCACGGGCGATGCCGATGCGCTGCTTCTGACCGCCGGAGAGCTCGTGCGGGAAGCGCGTCGAGTAGGCGGTGGGCAGGCGGACGGCCTCGAGGAGGGACTCGACCTCGCGCTCGAGCTCACGCCCCTTCATCCCCTTGCCGAGCAGCAGCGGCTCACCGATGGACTGCCCGATCGTCATGCGCGGGTTGAGTGAGGACGAGGGGTCCTGGAACACGATGCCGGCGTTCTGGTGCACCTGGCGCACGAGCGAACGGGTCGGCTTCGAGAGGTCGACGCCGGTGACCTCGAGGCCACCGGAGGTGATCGGCAGCAGACCGATCGCGGCGCGGCCGAGCGTCGACTTGCCCGAACCGGACTCGCCGACGAGCCCGACGACCTCGCCCTCGTGCACCGTCAGGTCGACGCCGTCGATGGCGCGGAACGCCTTGACGCGGCCACGGCCCGGGTACTCGATGACGACGTCCTTGAACTCGAGCACCGCCGGGCCGAGGGTCTGCACGACGTCGGTGTGCAGCAGGGTCTCCCCCACCTGCACCGAGGAGTCCTGTTCGACGACCGACTCGAGGGTCTCGGTGAGGTCGATGACGGTGTCGCCCGCCTGACCGAGCCGGGGCACGGCGTCGAGGAGCGTCCGCGTGTACTCGTGCTGCGGGGCGGCGAAGACGTCCCGCACGGAGCCCGTCTCGACCGCGACGCCCTGCTTCATCACGACGATGCGGTCGGCGAGGTCGGCGACGACGCCCATGTCGTGGGTGATCAGCAGGACCGCACTGCCGAGCTTGGCGGCGAGGTCGCGGATGAGGTCGAGGATCTCGGCCTGGACCGTCACGTCGAGCGCCGTCGTGGGCTCGTCCGCGATGAGCAGCTTCGGGTCGCAGGAGATCGACTGCGCGATCATCGCGCGCTGCCGCTGCCCACCGGAGAGCTGGTGCGGGTACGAGTCGAACGCCTTCTGCGGGTCGGGCATCTCGACCAGGGTGAGGAGCTCGATCGCACGGACCTTCGCCTCGCTCGGCGAGATGCCGTAGTGGATGCGGAGGGTCTCGACGATCTGCGACCCGACGGTGAAGACCGGGTTCAGGGCCGTCATCGGCTCCTGGAAGATCACCGCGATCTCCTTGCCGCGGTACTCCCGCAGCTGGGCGGACCGGAGACCGAGGAGCTCGGTGCCGTTGAACTCGATCGACCCGTTCACACGGGCGTTCCGCGGCAGCAGGCCGAGGATCGACATCGAGCTCACGGACTTGCCGGAGCCGGACTCGCCCACGAGCGCGAGGACCTCACCGGAGCGGATCTCGTACGAGAGCTTCTTGACGGCGGGGGTCCAGACGTCGTCGACCGCGAAGTCGACGTCGAGCCCGGAGACCTTGACGACGGGGGTGCTGGTGGCGGCCGGGGTGGTGGCCGCGGAGGCGGGCGTGCTCAACGACGTCCGGTCCTTTCCCGGCCGCTCGTGGCGACCGCGTGGGTGGTGATGGAGGAGCGCTGGGGTCGGGGCTGCAGGCGTCCGGAGCGACGGCTCCGACCTGCGACGATGGAGGCATGCCTGCCACCCCGACGACGCGCGATGTGTTCGTGTCCAAGTTCAACCGTGGACTCGCGATCGCCCTCTGGCTGATCGTCGCCCTGCTGTTCGTCACGACCGTGCTGAACGACACGACCTGGCAGGACCGCGCCCTCGCACTCGTGCCGACCGCGTTCGGCGTCCTGCTCGGTTGGGTGGCGCTCTGGCGTCCGCGGCTGACCGTCGACGACGACGGAATCGACGTCGTCAACGTCTTCCACTCGGTCCACGTGCCCTGGGCGGCGCTCGTGCACGTCGACACGCGCTTCGCGCTGACGCTCGTCACGCCGCACCGCAAGGTCGCCGTCTGGGCAGCTCCGGCGCCCGGTCGAGCCGGTGTCGCCCTGGCCCGCCGGCAGAACCAGCGGCACGGTCGGACCGTCCCCGACGCCGGGGACGGCAGCCGCCGCGCGGGCGACCTGCTGTCCACGGCGTCCGGTGACGCGGCGTACCTGATCCGTCACCGCTGGGACGACCTGCGCGAGCGCGGCGCCATCGAGCTCGGCACGGCCGACACCGTGCGCGTGCCGGTCACGCTGCACTGGGTGTCGATCGTGCTGCTCGCGGCGACCGCCGTCGGTGGCTGGTTCGCCATCGCGGCTCGCTAGGACCCGGGGGGACGTCACGCGCTGATCATCTCCGAGCCGGAGGTGTTCTCCGGCTCGCGCGTCTTGCGGAGGCTGAAGCGCTTCGAGCGCGGGTCGAACGCGTCGCGCAGGCCGTCACCGATGAAGTTCACGCAGAGCGCGAGCAGCACGATGAAGGACGCCGGCCACCAGAACAGGTACGGGCGCGTCTGGAACGCCGACTGGTTCTGGCTGATGAGCAGACCGAGGGACGAGTCCGGCGCCTTGATGCCGTAGCCGAGGTAGCTCAGCGCCGTCTCGAGCAGGATCGCGGAGGCGATGAGCAGCGTCGCCGAGACGATGATCACGCCGATCGCGTTCGGCAGGATGTGCCGGAAGATGATCCGGGCGTCGGATGCGCCCGCGACCCGAGCCGCCTCGACGAACTCACGCTCGCGGAGCGACAGGAACTCGGCGCGGACCAGACGGGCGATGACCATCCAGGACACCAGCCCGAGCAGGAGCGCGAGGCCCCAGGCGCCCAGACCGTTCGCCGTCTTGCCGACCACGGCACCGATCACGATCGCCGGGATGACGATGAAGATGTCGGTGATGCGCATGAGCACGGCGTCGACGGTGCCGCGGAAGTAGCCCGCGACCGCACCGACGACCACGCCGATGAGCGTCGCGAACACGCCGATCACGATCATGACCAGCACGGAGTTCTGGATGCCGCGCATCGTCAGGGCGAAGTAGTCCTTGCCGATGCGGTCCTGACCGAACGGGTGGTCCGAGGTCGGGGCGCCACCGTTCTGCAGGTCCTCGAGGGCCTTGTACGAGTAGTGCCACCATCCCGGGATCGGGCCGAGGCCGACCGCGGAGACGGCGAACACCAGCACCAGGATGTAGACGATCAGTGCGACGACCGCGAGGCGGTTGGCGAGGAAGCGGCGGAGGATGATCCGCCCCTGGCTCTCACCGAGCTGCTTCTCGTGCGAGTCGGGGGTGTTCCCGACGCCCGTACCGTCGCCGATGTTGGGTTCGAGCGGCGCTCCGCCCTGGATGGTGCTCATCGGGTTCCCTCCTGTGGGTGCAGGGTCGTCGGTTCCGTCGTGGCGGTCATCGGACACGCACCCGCGGGTCGAGGGCCGAGTAGGCCAGGTCGGCGAGGAAGTTGAACGCGATCGCGGTGATCGCGATGACGAGGAAGTACCCCATCACCGGGTTCACGTCCGTGATCGACAACCCGCTGTTGAACAGGCTGCCCATGCCGGAGATCGCGAAGACCCGCTCCGTGATGATCGCGCCACCGAGCAGTGCACCGATGTCGGTCGCCACCAGGGTCGCGATCGGGATGAGCATGTTGCGCAGCGCGTGGCGCACGATGACGGTGCGCTCCGGCAGGCCCTTCGCACGGGCGGTGCGGACGTAGTCCTGGTCGAGGACCTCGAGCATGCCCGAACGGGAGTAGCGCGTGTAGCTCGCGAAGCTGATGAGCAGGAGCGAGATCGTCGGCAGCAGCAGGTGCGTGTACGTGTCGATCCCGTTGATCCAGAAGTCACCGGTCAGACCGGGCGTCTGCGAGCCCACCGTCGCGATCGGACGCGACACGTAGTTCTGGGTGTAGTCGATCCACGAGCGCATGAAGCGGTCGAGCAGGATGACGCCGGCGCTGAGGAACGCGGTCAGCGCACCGATGCGCATCATGAGTCCGCGGTCGTGGCCGCCGACCAGGAAGCCGGACACGAGCCCCACCAGCACGGTGACCACCGCGAGGATGAAGATCGTCGCGCCGGACGAGATGTTCAGCAGGCCCTGCAGCGCGAAGTAGCAGATGATCGCGACGAGCACGTTGATTCCCGCGACCAGCCAGGCTCGACGGTTCTTCGTCCCGGCGAGCAGCGTGACCATGGCCAGGCCGATGCCGGCGCTGAACAGGATCACGAAGACCGGGCCGAGCGACGGGTTCGTGAACCAGCCGGTCGCCTGCATGAGCAGGAGCATGCCGGCGGTGACCACGGCACTGATCGCACCGACGACCAGGCGGCGCTTGAGGATGCCGCCGACGACGAGCTGGATGACCAGGCCCACGACGATCGCGATCACCACCAGGTTGACCGGTGGGATCTTCGGGTCGACCAGGAAGTTGTTGTAGTCGAGCGCGATGAACGACTTCAGCAGCACGGCCATCAGGAAGGACGGCAGCGAGTACAGGAAGAAGCTGACCAGCGTGATCGAGTAGTCGAAGCCCGAGTAGACGCGGAGGGCGGTGACGACGCCGAGGCCGATGCCGAAGATGATCGCCAGGATGAACGAGAACGTCACCAGCTGGATGGTCGATCCGACGGCCTGCGGCAGCAGCTGCGCCACCGGCTGGTTGTTGAACGTCGTCCCGAGGTCGCACTGACCGATGACGCACTTGCCGACGCCGGTGATCCAGATGCCCCAGCGGAGCGGCGGGATGACGTCGAGGTGCTGTGCCGCGGTCCGTGCAGCGATGAGCTGGTCACGGTTCGGCGAGTTGCTGCTCTGGAGGTCCTGCAGGGGGTTTCCCGCGATCGCCGCCAGGTTGTACATGATGAACGATGCAGCGATGAGGATGAGGACCGAGACGAGGATCCGTCTCGCGATGAAACTCACCATGGGCGATGGGTGCCTCTCCGGTGTGGTGGATCGTACTGCTGGTCGTCCGATCGGGCGGCCCGAGCAGCAAGAGTATCGGGTCCCGCCCCGCGGTCTTCGTCGACGGCGTGGGCGGTGGGTGCCGGGGTGTCCGGCGGAGGGTGCGTGGCCGGGCAGGGTCCCGGCTCACGGGAGGGCGCCGGACTCGTCGAGTCCGGCGCCCCCTCGTGTGTGGTGCAGATCAGCGACCGGTCAGGATCACTTGGTCCAGTCCCAGACGTTCCAGACGATGCCCGTCTGGCCGCCGAAGTACTTGACGCCCTTGATCTGCGAGCTCGTGGCGAACAGCCCCGGGCTCTGGAACAGCGGCAGGCCGTAGGCCTGGTCGAACGCGATCTTGTCGATCTGCTGCTTCATGTCGTTCAGCTTCGACTCGTCCAGCGTGGTCTGCGTCTCGACAGCGAGCTTCGAGGCCTCTTCGTTGGCGAACTTGTTGTAGTTGCCCTCGTTGTTGGTCTGGAAGAGCTGCGGGATCGCGGCGTTGCCGGCACCCGGGTTGACCCAGCCGAAGATCGACGCGTCGTAGTCGCCGCCCGCGAGGAGCGAGGACCAGTCGGGCGAACCGCCGTCGACGACCTTGATGCCGGCCTTGGCGGCCGAGGACTGGATCGCCTGGAACGTGTCCACGCGGTTCGGGTTCTCGGTGTTGTAGAGGATCTTGATCGACGGGGTGGCGCCGTTCAGGAGTTCCTTCGCCTTGGCGATGTCGACCTTCGAGTACTCGTCGGAGTCGTTGTTCTTGATCGTCTCGTCGTAGCCGTCCTGGCCGGGCAGGTAGAGCTGCGAGTCGAGGACCTTGGCGTCCTTCTGGATCGGGGTGACGATCGACTTGAGGATCTGGTCACGCGGGATCGTGAGGAGGAAGGCCTTGCGGACGTTCTCGTCCTTGAACACGGACGAGCCGAAGTTCAGGTCGAGGTGGTCGTAGGCGACCTGTGCACCGTCGATGACCTTGACACCGGAGGCGGCGTCGAGGGCCTTGACCGTGTCGGCGGAGGCCTGCGGCTGGATGGCGTCGACCTCACCGTTCTGGAGGGCCGTGACCTGGGCGTTGGCGTCACCGATGAAGCGGACGACGAGCTTGCCGAACTTGACCTTGTGCTCGCCGGTGTACTCCGGGTTCGGCACGAAGGTCATCGACTGCTTCGGGGTCCAGGCGGACACCATCAGCGGGCCACCGGAGACGAGCAGCTTCTTGTCGCTCGGCAGGCTGGTCTTGTCGTAGCCGGTGTTGATGAAGTCGGCGACCTTCTTCAGCGTGGAGTTCGCCGGGGCCGGGTTCGCGGTGTCACCGGCCGGGGTGTCCTTGAGCGCCTTGAGCAGGTCGTCCGTGGTCGTGCCCGCCTCGTCCGCGACGACGTGCGCCGGGAACTGGATCGGGTTGACGAGCTCCCAGTCCACGTACGGCTTCTTGTACGTGATGGTGATCGACGTCTTGGTGATGTCGGTCGGGTAGTCCGTCTGGAACGGCGACGCGGCGGCGAGCGAGAAGTACTGCGTCCCGCTGGTCACCTTGCCGTCGGCGTCCTGGGTGTCGGAGTCGTAGTACCCGGAGGCCTGTGCCCAGCCCAGGAGGAGGTCGTCAGAGGTGATGGCCTTGCCGTCGGACCACTTCGCGTCCTTGTTCAGCGTGTACTGGACCTTGAGCGGGTCGTCGCTGAGCTTCTTGACCGTGCCGAGGTCGGTGTTCGGCGTGATCTTGTAGTCCGAACCCAGGGTCACGAACTGCGGCTGCGTCATGTAGTTGAGCATGCCGTTCATGTCCAGGTTGCCCTGGGGGGTGTTGAAGTTGAACGACGTGACCTCGTTCACCTGCGCGATGGTGATGGTCTTGTTCGACGCAGAACCGGACTCGTTGGCACTCGGAGAGGTGGTGCAGCCGGCGAGGGCGATCGCTGCCGCCCCGGCCAGGGCGACGACGCCGAGCAGCTGGCGTCCCCGCTTCTTGGTGATGTTCACTCTGTGATCCTCCTGATGGAATGTGATCGAACGTGCAGGAGGCGAGACTCCACGGCGCGTTCGCAAGAACCATAGGTGCGTGCTGGAGGGCCCTCAAAATCTCCGGAGAAGTTGTTACACAGTGGAAACGTGCGTGGCAGATCGTTGCGTGAGACTGTGGATATCTGCGCCCCGACGGTGGCATACGCAACGCACACGCTTGACCTCGCAACGGATTCTGAACAGTCTTGCAACGCGCCCGAGTGCACGTGAACGGCTGGCGAACCTGCGGCGGCAGGTTCCGGGTGCCGCGGACGGAGTCTGGCCGTAGCGTGGCAACGTGCTCGCGAACGACATCTCCCACCTCCACGTCCCGTCCTCCCCGACCGTCAGCGGCGATCCGCGGAACGGGGGCGCCGCGTTCGTCGCGGTCTCCCGCCCGGACGTCGAGCAGGACACCTACCGCAGCACGATCGAGCGGGTGACCGCGGACGGTGCCGTCCGCTGGACCGCCGGCGAGCACGACTCGTCCCCCGTGCTCTCCCCTGACCGCCGGCTGCTCGCCTTCCTCCGCACCGACGAGAAGGACCGTCCGCAGGTGGCCGTCGCCCCCGTCGACGGCGGCGAGGCACGGATCGTCACGGCACTGCCCCTCGGTGCCGGCACGCCCGTCTGGTCGCCGGACTCCACGCGCATCGCCGTCACCGCACGGTTCCCGGAGCCGGGCCGCTACGGTTCGACCACGTCCGGCAGCGACCGTCGTCCGACCGCGAACGCCGAGGCCCCGCGCCTCATCACCCGGCTCGACTTCCACGTCGACGGCGCCGGGTACCTGCTCGACAAGCCGCAGCAGCTGGTCGTCGTCGACGTCACCGACCGTGACGCCGCGCTCGTCGACACGGCGCTGACGAGCGCACCGTGCTCCCTCGCCGCGCCGGTCTGGTACACGGACGGCAGTGCCCTGCTCGTCGTCGCCCCGCGGGATCTCGGCGAGCGCGAGACCCACGACGACGACCTGTACCGCGTCGACGCCACCGACGGCACGGTCGCGCTCGCGATCCGCACCGAGGGCTCGGTCAGCTCGGCAGCCGTGTCGCCGGACGGGGTCGTGTTCTACACCGGGGCCTCGCACGCCGACGGCCGACTCGTGGGCGAGCCCGAGGGCCTCTGGGCGGCCGCGCACGGCTCCGACCCGGTCCGGCTGACCGCCCGCGAGACCGTCGACGTCACGGGCACGCCGATCGTGCACGGCGACGGAGTCCTGGTCGCCGTGCTGGACCGCGGCACCGTGGGCGTCCGCCGCGTCCCCGCCACGACGACGGAGCCCCTGCAGCTCGATGGGCTGACGACGGTGCTCGGCGGACACGTCGTCGTGTCGGACTTCGCCGTCGACGGCGACGTCCTCGTGGCCACGGCCGCCACCCCGACCTCCCCGGGCGAGGTCGTGGTCGTGGACCTGACCTCGGACGGCGAACCGGTCGTGCTCACCGACCTCGCGGCACCGCTCCGCACCGACGCAGCCGTCCCGGGCGTGCGCCGCATCGAGGAGGTCTCCGGTACCTCGGCGGACGGCACCCCCGTGCACGGGTGGGTGGTCCTGCCCGAGGGCGACGGCCCGCACCCGGTGCTCCGAGTGGTGCACGGCGGCCCGTTCGGCCAGGACACCTGGGCGTTCTTCGACGAGGCGCAGGTGTACGCGAGCGCCGGGTACGCGGTCGTCATCGGCAACCCGCGCGGCTCCGGCGGGTACGGCCTCGACCACGGACGCGCCGTCATCGGCGCGATGGGCACCGTCGACGTGGACGACGTGCTCGCCCTGCTCGACGCGGCACTCGAGCGCCCGGACCTCGACGCCGACCGCGTCGGGATCATGGGCGGGTCGTACGGCGGCTTCATGACGAGCTGGGTGGCGGCGCACCACGGCGAGCGCTTCGTCGCGGCGTGGAGCGAGCGGGCGGTGAACGCCTGGGACTCGTTCGCGGGCAGCTCCGACATCGGCTGGTTCTTCGCGGACGCCTACGTCGGTGCCGACCCGGAGGAGCAGCGCCGCCGCAGCCCGCTGACGTACGCGGCGCAGGTGACCATCCCGTTCATGGTGGCGCACTCCGAGGAGGACTGGCGCTGCCCGATCGAGCAGGGGCACCGGCAGTTCGTCGCCCTCAAGCGGGCCGGTGTGGACGCGTCGTTCCTCGTCTTCCCGGGCGAGGGACACGAACTCTCGCGGTCCGGTCGCCCGCAGCACCGGGTACAGCGGTTCGAGCACGTGCTCGCGTGGTGGGCGGAGCACCTGCCCGTCACGCCGGTCGCCTAGCGGGACCGACGACGGACGGGAGGCCCGTGGCGGATCCGCCACGGGCCTCCCGTCCGTCTGCTGGTCGCGTCGAGGACGCGGGGCGCTACGCGAACGCCTCCACCGGCGGGCAGGCGCACACCAGGTTGCGGTCCCCGTACGCCTGGTCGATCCGGCGGACCGGCGGCCAGTACTTCCGACCGCTGATCCCCGGTAGCGGGTAGACGGCCTGCTCGCGTGTGTAAGCGTGCGTCCACTCCCCCGAGATGACCGACGATGCGGTGTGCGGCGCGTGCACGAGCGGGTTGTCGTCCGCCGGCCACTCGCCCCGCTCGACCGCTGACGCCTCGGCCCGGATCGCCAGCATCGCGTCCACGAACCGGTCGAGTTCGGCCAGGTCCTCGCTCTCGGTCGGCTCCACCATGAGCGTGCCCGCCACCGGGAACGACATCGTCGGTGCGTGGAAGCCGTAGTCCACCAGGCGCTTCGCGACGTCGTCCACGGTGATCCCCGTGGTGTCGCGCAGCGGCCGGAGGTCGAGGATGCACTCGTGCGCGACCAACCCGGACTCGCCCGTGTACAGCACCGGGAACGCGTCCCGCAGCCGTGCGGCGACGTAGTTCGCGCCGAGCACCGCGGCCTCGGTCGCCCGCGTGAGTCCCTCGGTCCCCATCATCCGGACGTAGGTCCAGGTGATCGGCAGGATGCTCGGGCTGCCGTACGGTGCGGCACTGACCGGACCGCCGGCGTGCGCGAGCCGGTCGTCCGCGTCGGCCGAGGTCGCCCCGGTGCGGCGGTCGGCCTGCTGCGCGAACGGGTGGCCCGGCAGGAACGGAGCCAGGTGTGCCTTCGCCGCGACCGGCCCGACGCCGGGTCCGCCGCCGCCGTGCGGGATGCAGAAGGTCTTGTGCAGGTTGAGGTGCGACACGTCGCCGCCGAAGTCGCCGAACCGGGCGTGCCCGAGCAGGGCGTTGAGGTTCGCGCCGTCGACGTAGACCTGACCGCCGGCGTCGTGCACGGCATCGCAGATCTCGCGGATGTCGTGCTCGTAGACGCCGTGCGTGGACGGGTAGGTGATCATCAGCGCGGCGAGCTGGTCGCCGTGCTGTGCCGTCTTCGCGCGGAGGTCGTCGAGGTCGACGTTGCCGTTCTCGTCGCAGGCCACGACGACGACCTTCATGCCGGCGAGGACGGCGGACGCCGCGTTCGTGCCGTGGGCGCTCGACGGGATGAGGCACACCGTGCGGGCGGTGTCGCCGTTCGCCAGGTGGTACCCGCGGATCGCGAGGAGTCCGGCGAGCTCTCCCTGGCTGCCCGCGTTCGGCTGCAGCGAGACGGTGTCGTAGCCGGTGACCTCGGCCAGCCAGCGCTCGAGGTCGCCGATCACCTGGAGGTAGCCCTCGACGTCCGCACGCGGGGCGAACGGGTGCACGTTCGCGAACTCCGGCCAGGTGACCGCGGCCATCTCGGTCGCGGCGTTCAGCTTCATCGTGCAGCTGCCGAGCGGGATCATGCCGCGGTCGAGCGCGTAGTCCTTGTCGGCGAGGTGCTTGAGGTACCGCATCATGCGGGTCTCGCTGCGGTGTGCGCTGAACACCGGGTGCGTCAGGTAGTCGCTCGCGCGACGCAGTGCGGACGGGAGGCCCGGGGTCGCGGCACGCACGGCGGCCTCGGTCGCGGGGACGGTCACGTCCACCGCACCGAACACCCCCGCCAGGCGGGCGATGTCGTCGGGCGTGGTCGTCTCGTCCACCGACAGCTGGAACAGGTCGTCGTCCACCTGGTGCAGCAGGTAGTCGGCGTCCTGTGCGGCGGCGACCACGGCTCCGGCACGGCCCGGAGCCCGCAGGGTGAGCGTGTCGAAGAACGCCTCGTGCACGACGTCCAGGCCGGCGTCGCGCGCGACCGCGGCGAGGGCCGAGGCGCTGCGTGCGACCCGTTCCGCGATGAAGCGGAGCCCCTCCGGCCCGTGGTAGACCGCGTACATCGAGGCCATCACGGCGAGCAGGACCTGCGCGGTGCAGATGTTGCTCGTCGCCTTCTCGCGGCGGATGTGCTGCTCGCGGGTCTGCAGGCTGAGGCGGTAGGCCATCGCGCCGTCGGCGTCGAAGGAGACCCCGACGAGGCGGCCGGGCAACTGGCGTTCGAGGCCGGCACGGACCGCGAGGTACCCGGCGTGCGGGCCGCCGAACCCGAGCGGGACGCCGAACCGCTGGCTGGTGCCCACGGCGACGTCCGCGCCGAGGTCGCCCGGGCTGGCGAGCAGGGTCATCGCGAGCAGGTCGGCCGCGACGACGGCGATGCCCCCGCCGGCGTGGACGCGCTCGATGGTGCTCGACGGGTCCGTGACCCGGCCGGAGGCGCCCGGGTACTGCAGGATCACGCCGAAGGCACCGTCGAGCTGCTCGTCGGTCGGGCCGGTGACCGCGTCGAAGGTGCGCAGGGTGATGCCGACGGCTCCGGCGCGGTGGTCGAGGAGCGCACGGGTCTGCGGCAGCAGGTCGGCGTCCACGAGGAACGCGTCACCCGTGACCTTCGACGCACGGCGGGCGAGGAGCATGCCCTCGACCACGGCGGTGCCCTCGTCGAGCATGGACGCACCGGCGGTGGCCATGCCGGTCAGGTCGGACACCATCGTCTGGAAGTTGATCAGTGCCTCGAGCCGACCCTGCGAGATCTCCGGCTGGTACGGCGTGTAGGCGGTGTACCAGCTCGGGTTCTCGAGCACGTTCCGCTGGATCACCGCGGGCGTGTGCGTGCCGTGGTAGCCGAGGCCGATCATCGCGCGGCGGACGGTGTTGCGCCCCGCCACCGCCCGAAGCTCGGCGAGCGCCTCGGTCTCGCCCACGGCGGTGGGGATCACCGAGTGGGTCACCGGGGCGGCGTGGATCGACTCCGGGATGGCCGCACGGACGAGGGCGTCGAGCGACGGCTGCCCGACCGCGTCGAGCATGACCTGCTGGTCGGCGCTCGTCGTGCCGATGTGCCGGTCGGCGAAGGAGGTCTGCAGGTTCTGGGACGCCTGCTGGTCGTCGCGCCCGGTCATGCGAGGGACGCCCGGTACGCGTCGTGGTCCATGAGGTCCTCCGGGAAGGAGGTGCCGTCGACCTTGAGCTTCACGAGCCAGCCGGCACCGAACGGGTCCTGGTTGATCGTGTCGGGGGCGTCGACGACGGCGTCGTTCACCGCGACGACCTCGCCCTCGATCGGTGCGAAGAGCTCGCCGACGCTCTTCGTCGACTCGATCTCGCCGATCTGCTCGCCGGCGGTCGTCGTTGCGCCGACGGCGGGGAGTTCGACGTAGACGACGTCACCGAGCTGCTCGGCGGCGTGGTCCGTGATGCCGACGGTGACGGTGTCGCCCTCGACGAGGAGCCACTCGTGGTCGGCGGTGTACTGGAGTGCGGTCTGGTCGGTCACGGTCCTAGCCTTTCGCAGGGCGGCGGTAGAAGGGGAACGGGGTCACGGTGCTGGGGATGGCCGTGCCGCGGACGTCGATGTGGAGGAGTTGTCCCTCGGTGGCGAGGGCCGGGTCGACGAAGGCCATCGCGACCGGGTGGCCGAGCGTCGGGGACAGCGCGCCGGAGGTCACCGTGCCGACGACCTGGCCGTCGTGCACGACGTCGTAGCCGGCCCGGGGTGCGCGACGCCCCTCGGTGACGAGCCCGACCAGCACGCGTGCGTCGGCGGCGGGTGTGACGCCCGCATCCCCGACGAACGAACCCGAGGTCGCCACGACCCGACCGAGTCCGGCTTGCGCCGGGCGCACGTCGGTGCCGAGCTCGTGCCCGTAGAGGGGCATGCCGGCCTCGAGCCGCAGGGTGTCCCGTGCGGCGAGACCGGCGGGCACCACGCCACGGTCGGCGCCCGCCTCGAGCAGGGCGTCCCAGAGCGCTCCGGCGACCGCGGGTGCGCTGTAGATCTCGAAGCCGTCCTCGCCCGTGTACCCGGTGCGCGCGATCAGGACTTCCGCGCCGTCGAACGCGGCGTGCAGCACGCGGTAGTAGCGGAGTTCGTCGAGCGGGGTCTCCGGCTGCAGGCGGTCCGCGACGACCAGGGCGTCGAGCGTGCCGGCCGCGGCCGGCCCCTGGATCGCAACGAGGGCCGTGCTGTCGGAGTCGTCCGAAACGTCGACGTCGAAGCCGTCCACGCGGGCGGTCAGCGCCTCGGCCGCGACGTCGCGGTTCGAGGCGTTCGCGACCACCAGGAAGACGTCCTCGTCGGTCCGGTAGACGACGAGGTCGTCGAGGATCCCGCCGTCCTCGGCGAGGAGCAGCGAGTACTTCGCCCGCCCGACCGTCATCGCGCCGAACGAGCCGGCGAGCGCGTGGTCGAGGAACGGGACGGCGTCGGGACCGGTGACTCCGATCTCGGCCATGTGCGAGAGGTCGAACACCCCGGCCGCCTGGCGCACGGCGTGGTGCTCGGCGAGGTCGGACGAGTAGCGCACGGGCATCCGGTAGCCGGCGAAGTCGGTGAAGGCCGCGCCGGCGGCTTCGTGTGCGGCTTCGAGCGGGGAGGAGCGCAGTGGGGACGGACTCATGGTGGAGTTCTCCTGGCATCGGCAGGGCCCGACGACCATCGTCGGGTGGAACTCCCCCTCTGTCATGTGCCTGAGAGTTTCACCGCGGCCCGTGAGGTCCGGCGGCTTTCACCGTGGGCGAGACGCACTGCGTCTGCTTTTCAGAGTGGCCTGCCCGTGGCGGTGTTGGACCTGAGAGATTGACGGGGAGGTTGCTCCTTCGGTGCCGTGCGGGTGCCGGGGCACTGCACGACGTCTCCCGCGACGGATGGTCGGCCGGTGTTCAGTTGTCCGCGCACGAGCATACCCAGCCCGCGTTACGGGCATGTGTCGTGTGCCACGGTTCGACATCTCGTAGAATGCCCCGGTGGCAGGACAGCGATCACGACCCCGTGGGCAGCTCGAGCAGGCGGTGCTCGACGCGCTCTGGTCGGCGGACGACGGGCGCGGCTCCGGGATCGGGCTCAGCGCCCGTCAGGTGCTCGACGCGTTCCCCGAGCCCCGGCCCGCGCTGACGACCGTGCTCACCGTGCTCGACCGCCTCGGTCGCAAGGGCCAGGTCGAGCGCCAGCACCACGACGACGCACCCCTGACCTTCCGCGCGACGAACAGTCGGGAGCAACAGACCGCTTCCCTCATGTCGAACGCGCTCGCCGCCGCCACCGACCGCGAAGCCGCCCTGCTGCAGTTCACCGGGTCGCTCGCCTCGGACGACCTCGACGTCCTCCGTCGCGCCCTCGACGGCCGCGCCCGCAGCTGACGAACGCGCAGCCGTGGTCGTCACCGGAGTCGTCCTCATCGCGCTCGCCCTCGCGGTCGTGGTGCTCGCGCCCCGGGTCCTGACTCGGTCCGCCTGGACGATCGACCGGCCGCGCACGGCGCTCGTGTCGTGGTCGGTCGCCGTCCTCCTCGGCGTGGTCGGCTTCGTCGCCGGGATCGCCCTGGTCGCCCTGGCGAACCGGCCGATCACCGACCCGTTCCGGCTCGGCGACTCCCCCACGCACGGTCTGAACATCGGCGTCGCCGTCCTCGCGGTCCTGGCGTTCGTCATCGCGGTCCGGGTCCGCCCCGGCCCCGAGCACGACGCCGTGCGCGAGGCCATGCAGTCCGGTGCGGCGCCGCACCGGGAGATCGACGGCACCCCCGTCGCGGTCGTCGAGGCCGACCACGCCCTGGCCTGCGCCGTCCCCGGCCGCTCCGGCGGGGTGCTGGTGAGCACCGGGCTGGCGGACCGCCTGCGGACGGACGAACTGGAGGCCGTGGTCGCCCACGAACGCGCCCACCTGACCCAGCGCCACGCGGTCGCCGTCGGGATCGCCGAGTCCATCGAGCGTGCGGTCCCGTGGATCCCCGGGGCGCGCGCCATGGCGCGCTCGACGCGCGTGCTGGTGGAGTTCGCCGCGGACGACGCGGCGGCACGTCGTGTCGGGCGCGACGCCCTGCGCCGGGCCGTCCTGGTGGCGGACGGGACCAGTGCGCTCGGCGCGATCCGTGCCTCCAGGCTGTCCTGACGTACCCGCTGTCGGGGGCGAGGCATAGGGTGACAGCACCGTGAAGCCACTGACCGAAGCAGACATCCGCTCGTCGTTCGTGAACGCCACCCCGGACGAACTCGCCCAGCTGCCCATCCCCGGCCTGCACGAGACGCTGTGGGACGAACGCGAGTTCCTCGGCTGGCGCGACCCCCAAGCCGCCCGCCGCGGCTACATCGTGTCCTGGATCGACGACCGCCCCGTGGGGATCGTCGTCCGGTCCGCCGGCGGGTCGCTCCGGCCGGGCATCGCCGCGATGTGCTCGTTCTGCCACTCGCCCCAACCCGCGACGCAGGTCCGACTGTTCTCGGCTGCACGCGCCGGTGAGTCCGGACGGAACGGGAACACCATCGGCTCGTACATCTGCGAGGACCTCGGCTGCCCGATGCTGATCCGCACCGCGCCGCCGCACCTCAACCCGCCGGCGACCATCAGGATGCGGGGCGAGGCGCTCCTCCAGCGCGTCCGCAACTTCACCGAGGACGTGGCGAAGACCGCGTGAGCCGGTTCAGCACCGCACGGTGGGCCGTCGTCGAGGAACTCGGGGACGGTCGGTGGCGACTCACCCTGCGCGATGAGGCCGACGACGAGCTCGGTGCGTTCGGACTCGGGGTCGAGGGGCCGTGGGACCCGGACGTCGAGCCGCACGTGGGCTTCGTGCTCGTGCAGCTCGGGCTGACGCTGCGCGGGGCACGCCCGTGGCGCACCGACGAACTGGGCGACCAGCGGGCGCCGGTGCTGCCGCTCGGCTGATCCGCGTCAGCTCGACCGCGTGTAGCCGTACAGGTCCCGCTGGACACCGTTCACCCACAGGTCGGGGCCGTCCGGGCGGGCGACCCGGAGCGTGCGGTTGTAGGCCTCGTCGAGGATCCGCGGCTGGTACCCGGCCTCGGTGAGCCGCGCCGCGAGCGCGTCGAGGTCGCCGGAGTACTCGAACGACAGCTCCACGCCGTCCTGGTCGGCACGGTGCAGCGCGAGCGCACCACCGCCGACGGCGGTGAAGTCGACCCAGACCCCGCTGTCCGAGGTGAGTCGGCGGCGGAGTCCCGCCGCCTCGGCGACGGCCGCCTGCGCGGTGAGGTCCGCCCCGTACCAGATCGGCATCACGGTCAACGCCGACGAGTCGGTCGCCGACGTGTCGGTCGCCGACGTGTCGGTCGCTGACGTGGACGTGGACGTCGTCGCGCTCATCGGGAGCGGGCCGTCGACGACGAGCAGCGGCCCGATGTCGTCGAGGACCGTCCGGCGGACCGTCGCCCCGACGTCGGTCAGGACACGCTCCAGGTCGTCGAGCGCTGCCGGGGTGTCGGTGAGCAGGACGATCTCGGTCCGCTCCTCGGCGACGGTGTCGACCCGGTGGATCGCGAGCACGCCGTCACCGGCGAACTCGGACCACACGTCGTCGCCGCCGGGCACCGGCTGGAGGCCGAGGCCACGGGCGAGCGCGTGCCACGCGTCCGGGTCGGTCGTGTACTGGATCTGCTGCACGGTGATCGTCATCGGGTTCCCCCTTCGGAGTCGGACACGTACGCGGCAGCGATGCGCTCGACGAGGGCGGAGAGCGAGACCCCTTCGTCGATCGCCCGGTGCTTCAGGTCACGCACCAGGTCGGCGGGCAGGTACACGTTGAACTGCACCTTCGGGTGGTTCGCGCTGGCTACCATGCTAGCAATCTAGCGCGCAGCCGGGGCGGTGTCACTCGGTCGCGGCGATGAAGTTCCGCAGGATCTCGCGGTCGTCGTCGGCGCGGGCTGCCCAGAACAGCTCGCTGCGGTGCTCGTCCGGCCGACCATCGTGCACGAGCGGCAGGAGCACGACGGTGTCCGGTGCGGCGAGGGTCGCACTCTCCGGCGCGACGGTCACCCCGAGCCCGGCACCGACGAGGTGGAGCACGGTCGCCCAGGTCGTGGCTTCCTGCACCACCACCGGCCGTCGACCCTCGGTCACCACCGGTGCGAGGTTCCGCTCCGTCGCGACCGCTCCGGCCTCCGCCGGGAAGAACACGAACGGGTCGTCGAGGAGCTCCGGACCGTGGATCGACGCGCGTTCGGCGAGCCGGTGGCCCCGTGGCACGGCGGCCACGAACCGCTCGCTGCGGAACGGCAGGAACCGCACGGCTGGGTCGGGGTCGGGGTCGCGCACCATCGCCAGGTCGAGCTCGCCGCGGACGATCCGTGTCAGCAGGGTGGACGAGTACCCCTCGGTGAGTTCCACCCGCACGAGCGGGAAGCGCTCCCGGAACGCCTGCACGCGCTCGATCGGTCCGAGCGGCAACGCCGAGACCACGAAGCCGACGTCGAGCCGACCGACCTCGCCCCGGCCGACCCGGACGGTCTCGTCGAGGTCCCGACGGGCCTGGGCGAGCAGCGAGCGGGCCCGCCCCTGCAGCACCCGACCCGCCGCGGTGAGTGCGACGCTGCGGCTCGTCCGGATGAACAGGTCGACCCCGAGTTCCCGTTCCGTGCGCCGGATCTGCTGCGAGAGTGCCGGCTGGGCGATCCGGAGGTGTCCAGCGGCGCGTCCGAAGTGCAGTTCGTCGGCCACGGCGAGGAACGCACGGAGCTGGCGGAGGTCGACGTCCGGTACCCGATCCATGCACGCAGCGTATCGATCAGCGTGAACGAGTATTGGACGCCGCTCGACGATCGATCGAGGATGGACGCATGCCCGACGCGACGACCACCGACGCCCTCATCATCACCGACATCGCCTCCGCCGCCGATGCCGATGCCTTCCGGATCCTCAACGAAGCGTGGATCAGCAGGTTCTTCACCCTCGAGGACGAGGACCGCAAGCTCCTCGGCGACCCGGTCGGGCAGATCGTCGAACCCGGCGGCGCCGCGTTCGTCGCCCGCCTCGGCGACCAGGGTCCGGTCATCGGGTGCATCGGCATCACCCCTGTCGGGCCCGGAGTGTTCGAGCTCGTGAAGATGGCCGTCTCTCCCGAGCACCAGGGACACGGTACCGGCCGGACGCTCATCGCGACCGCCCTCGACCGGGCCCGGGCCCTCGGCGCACACCGGGTCGTCCTCGAGAGCAACGCGCGGCTCGCGAGCGCCGTGCACCTCTACGAGGCGTTCGGGTTCCGGCACCTCGGCCACGACGAGGTCGCGCCGAGCCCGTACGCGCGCGCGGACGTCCACATGGCACTCGACCTCTGATCCCGCCGACCCCCGCGGGCGGGCCGCCCCGGCGACGACCACCGGATCGCGCGGAACCGTAACGGGGTGACCCCGCCGTCCGATAACGTCCGACGAGATGCGGATCCACGAGCGAGCCGAGGCCGACCTCGACCCCCTGGTCGAGGTGCTCCGGCGCGCACACGGTGCCGGCTACCCCACGGACTGGCCGACGGCGCCCCGCGACTGGATCTCCCCCGCGGGGCTGCTCGGCGCCTGGGTCGCGATCGACGGCGACGAGGTCATCGGACACGTCGGGGTCTCCGTCCCCGCGCCGGGCCGGATGCCCGAGGTCACCCGCCTGTTCGTCGACCCGGCCCACCGCGGCAAGGGTGTGGCGGACGCACTCCTGGAAGCTGCCGAGGCGTCTGCGCCCGGCACGCACCTGCGCCTCGACGTCGCCGAGGAACGCCCGGACGCGTGGCGCCTGTACGAGCGTCGCGGCTGGTGCATGACCGGCCGCGGACCCGCCGACTGGTGCACCCCGTCCGGCGAGGTCCCCACGGTGCGGTACTACGCCAAGCGGGTCGGCTGAGCCGGTACGCTCGCGGCATGGCGACGTACGAGGTCAAGGCCGTCCGAGAGCGCGGCGCGTGGCAGGTCTTCATCGACGGGATCATGGTGACGGAGGTCACCCGTTGGGCGTCCGTCGGGTTCGTGTCCCGTGAGTTCCTCGCGATGGACCGCACCGACGACCTGCGCATCCGGGTCGTGGGGCGCAACCAGTACGTCGACGACTGACCCCGCGCCGGCTCAGCGCGCGGCTGCGACGAGCTGCTGCGCGCGCTGGTGTGAGACGTGGAGCAGCGGGCCGATCTCCCGGACCGTCAGGCCTGACTCGTGCAGCACGAGCGCCGCGGCCGCGGTCTCCCGCGCGGCTTCCACCCGAGCACGTTCAGAGGCTTCCCGCAGGACCCGAGCACGATCGAGGTGCGCACGGGCAGCCTCGGGCATGGCGAGCTCGACGTCGAGCTCGAACGATCCGGCGTCACGGTCGTGCGTCAGCGCGAGCCAATCGCGGGCCGTGGGCTCGATGTCCCGCTCGCGCCGCGCTTGGGTGCGTACCACTCCGTCGATCGAGATGACCCACCACTTCCCGTCGCGCTCCGCACGGATGACGTGTCGACTCATTCCCGAGGCCCTCTCTCTCGTTCACATTCCCTGACGATGGATTGCGCTGTCCGCTCCCGCAGCTCGCGGTGCCGTGGGACGACAACCAGACGATCCCCGAACCGGAAGAGGTCATGGCGCCCTCCATGGCGCGAGAACACGAACTCGACTCCTTCTCGTGCGGCAAGTCGTGCGAGCCGGTCCAACAGGTCGACCCGCTTCACCGTACGTGTCCAATCAGAACTAGGCAAGCTTGCCGAGCGCGACGAGACACAACGGGTCGGGGAGAGGTCATGTGCCGACGGTGCCCGACGGGCTGCCGTGGCGAAGACCGAGCGGACAGGTCTGTGGATCAGCACTCTCGACCACACGGCTGTGGAGGAACGAGTTGGCTGCCAGCCACCGGTTCGATCACCATGGGGAGCATGCGCACCACGGACACGTTCGACGACCTCCTGGCGATCGGCGAGACCGCCGACGTCACCGGCTGGGACTTCTCGTGGCTCGACGGCCGCGCGACCGAGGAGCGCCCGCCGTGGGGCTACGCCCGACTGCTCGGCGAACGCCTGACACGGCTCGCCGAGACCCCGGGCAGCGCGAGCCTCGACGTCCAGACCGGCGGCGGTGAGGTGCTCGCCGAGGCTCCGGCGTACCCGACGACCGCCGTCGCGACCGAGTCCTGGCCCCCGAACGTCGCCGCCGCGACCGCACACCTGCACCCGCGGGGCGTGGTCGTCGTCGCCGATCCGGACGAGCCGCCACTGCCCTTCGCCGACGCCGCGTTCGACCTGGTGACGAGCCGGCACCCGGCCGCGGTCCACTGGGACGAGATCGCGCGCGTGCTCCGTCCCGGCGGCAGCTACCTCGCGCAGCACGTGGGGCCAGCGAGCGTGTTCGAGCTGATCGAGTTCTTCCTCGGTCCGAAGCCCGTCGAGCGTCGCGGTCGACACCACGACGACGAGGCCGATGCCGCACGGGCCGCCGGCCTGGAGGTCGTCGACCTCCGCACCGCCCGCACCCGGATCGAGATCCACGACGTCGCCGCGGTGGTCTACCTGCTGCGCAAGGTGATCTGGTGGGTGCCGGACTTCAGCGTCGAGCGACACCGCGACCGGCTGCGCGACCTGCACGAGCTGATCCAGCGCGACGGACCGTTCGTGGCGTACTCGGCCCGCCACCTGATCGAGGCGCGCCGACCCGAGTAAGCGCGCCCGCCCGAGTAGCCGCGCCGACCCGAGTGGGCGCGTCAGCCCGAGCAGGCACGCCCACCGAGCAGGTGCGACGACCCGGGGAGCCGCACCGCGCCTCCAGGCCGCCCGCCTGAGGCAACCGGTCGCTCACGCGACGTGCCAGACCAGGCCCTCCTGCGCGCTCGACGGGTACGCCGCCGCGATCCGCAGCACGGCCTCGCGCAGTGTGTCCGGCGAGCACGCGAGGTTGAGCCGGGCGAATCCACGTCCCTGTGACCCGAACCCGAGGCCGGAGTTCAGCGCCACGTAGGCGTGCTCGCGCAACGGCACCGCGGGGTCGTCACCGAGCCCGATGCCCCGGAAGTCGAGCCAGGCGAGGTACCCGGCCCGCGGCCGTGTGTAGACGACGCCGGGCAGGTGCTCCGACAGCAACGAGCCGAGCAGCCGCTCGTTCGCGACGATCCGCGCGACGACGTCGTCGAGCCAGTCGGTCGCGAGCGTGAACGCCGCGAGGTTCGCGTGCAACCCGAGGATGCTCGTGCGGCAGGCCACTTCTTCCCACAGGGTGTCGAGGAGCGTCGCGGTGCGGGCGTCCCCGGCGACGATGACGGAGCACTTCACCCCGGCGAGGTTCCACCCCTTGCTCGCGCTCGTCACGCACACGCTCCGCGCGCCGACCGGTTCGGCGATCGCGGCGAACGGGGTGAACCGGACGCCCGGGTGGGTGAGGGGCGCGTGGATCTCGTCGCTGATGACGAGGACGTCGTAGCGGGCGGCGAGCTCGGCGACCGCGAGCAGGTCCGCCCGGTCGTGCACGAGCCCCACGGGGTTGTGCGGGTTGCAGAGCAGGAAGACGCCGACACCGTCGGCGAAGGCCCGCTCGAGCCCCTCGAGGTCGAGGCGGTACACACCCCACTGCTCGAGGAGCGGGACCTCCTCGACCTGACATCGGGCCTCTTCGACGAGCTCGAAGAACGGCGGGTACACCGGCGGCGTGATCGCGACCCGGCCGCCCTCGGGGAGCGCGAGCCGGAGCGACTCGACGATGCCCACGCTGACGTCGGTGGCCAGGTACACGCGTGCCGGGTCGACGTCCCAGTCCCATCGGTCCTTCGCGAACGCGGCGAACGCCGGCGCGAGCGGCCCGGGACCGTCGAGGTACCCGAGGTCCGACTGCTGCACCCGTTCGATGAGGGCCTGCCGGATCGCCGGGGCGACCTCGTGGTCCATCTCGGCGACGAACAGGGGCAGCACGTCGGGCGCGTACCGCGTCCACTTGATGCTCGTCCGGACCCCGCGCAGCGTGCCGACCGGGTCCTGCTCGTCGCTCGCCATGCGTCCCAGCATGCATCGGACTGGAGGCGCGGCGCGAGTCCGGACGTCATCTCGCGTCGTCTGCGGGTCGCGCTGCGACCGGGGGCCGCCGCGTCGGCCTACTGTCGGCGGCATGACCACGAGCACCGCCGACAAGGCGACCACCCTGAAGACCCTGCACGAAGCCCCCGAGATCCTCCGGGTCGTCAACGTCTGGGACGCGATCAGCGCCAAGGTCGTCAGCGACCTGCCCGGGACGAAGGCGATCGCCACCGCCGGGCACTCGATCGCGGCGAGCCACGGGTACGACGACGGCGGGATGCCGCTCGACCTCGCCCTCGCCGGCGCGGCCACCGTCGCAGCGGCCACCGACCTGCCCGTCACCGCCGACCTCGACGACGGCTACGAGGACCCCGCCGAGACGATCCGCCGCGCGATCGGTGCGGGCATCGTCGGCGCGAACGTCGAGGACCGTCTCCGCCCCTTCGACGAAGCGGTCGCACGCGTCGCCGCCATCACCGCGGCCGCACAGGCCGAGGGCATCGACTTCCAGCTGAACGCCCGCACCGACGCGATCGCCCGTGGTGGTGACCGTCCGATCGACGAGAGCATCGCGGACGCCGTCGCCCGCGGCAAGGCGTTCCTCGACAACGGCGCGGCCCTCGTGTTCGTCCCGGGCGCGATCGACCGATCCGTGGTCGAGCGGCTCGTCGAGGGCCTCGGTCGGGGCAAGCTCTCCGTGATCGGCCTGCCCGGGGCCCTGCCCGCGGCCGAGTACGAGGCGCTCGGCGTCGCGCGCATCTCCTACGGTCCGCTGACGCAGCGCGTCGCGCTGCGCGCGCTCCGCGACCTGGCGACCGACCTGTACGGTGGCGGCGTCGTGCCGGAGGACACGCCGACCCTGAACTGAACCACACGGCGGACGGGAGGCGCGGTGCCGGCTGGCTCCGCGCCTCCCGTCCGTCCGGTGGCGGCGGGCCGCTACTGTCGTGCCATGAGCCTGGACGTCGATGCGCTGCTGACCCCGCCCTCCCCCGTCGCGGCGCGTGCGCTCGACGTGGTGCGTGGTTGGTCGTCGCCGGCGCTCGTGAACCACTGCCTGCGGTCGTGGGCGTGGGCATCGCTGCTCGCGCCGTCGATCGGCCTCGAGCCCGACCGTGAGCTCCTCTTCGTCGCGACGATGCTGCACGACCTCGGCGTGACGCCGTCCTTCGACGCCCACGCGGTCCCGTTCGAGGACGCCGGCGGCGCCGTCGGCTCCGTGTTCGCGCTCGGTGCCGGCTGGGACCCCGCCCGTGCCCGTCGCGTCGGTGAGATCGTCGAACGGCACATGTGGACGTCGGTCGACCCGGCGCTGGACGCCGAGGGGCACCTGCTCGAGGTCGCGACCTCGCTCGACGTCTCCGGGGCGGGGTTCGACCGGTGGGACGCCGCTGCCCTGCGAGCCGTCACCGCGGCGGTCCCCCGGCTCGACTTCTCGGCGACCTTCGACGGCCTGATCCACGAGCAGGCCGGACGGAAGCCGTCGTCGTCCGCCGCTCGTCTGGACGGCTCGGGGAACGTCGCGGCGGGCGGCGCACGGTGGGAGGCGTTCCTCGGGTCCTGAACCCGCGCCTCCCGTCCGCCCGTTCGGGGCGTCAGCGGCAGCGCGGCAAGGACGCCATCCCGGCGCTCAGCGACGACGGACCGCCGATGCGCACCATGCGGTGCACGCCGAGTGCACCGATCGCCCGCGCGATCGACGGCTGGAGGCACGTCGGTGACGACTGGAGGACGGCGGCCCCCTCGCTCCCGGCGAGCGCCGCCGCGGCGAGCCCGTCCGGCAGGCTCTTCGACGAGACGAGGTACGCGGTGTCGGCCGTCCCCGTGGACTTCGTGGCCGCGCCCGCGGAGACCGCTCCCGGTTCCGGTCCGAGCACCGTGTCGACCGTGCCGACCCCCGCGGTGGAGAGGTCGGCCAGGTAGTCGCCCGACGTCCCCTTCTGCGAGCCGACGAGCGTGACGTCGTCGACGCGGTGTGCCCGGAGGAACGCGAGCGTCGCGGCGTCCGGGTGCGTCCCGGGCCGGAGCAGGACCACGGGCTGCGCGTCGGCGCCGGCGGCGGGCACGGCGGCGAGCAGATCGTTCGTGCCGGTGCCGACGACGAGGGTGGCGACGGCCTGGGTCCCGGGGAAGAACGCGTCGTCGACCCGCCGGTTCACCTCGTACCGGTCGCGTCCGTCGATCCGGGAGACCGCCGCGTGCGGGACGGCGGACCGGACCTGCTGCAGGACGTTCGCGGAGACCGACGCGGTCCCGCCCACGACGACGACCTTCGCCGGGGCGAGCGCAACGAGTTCGCTCCGCGTGACGGACGGCAGCGCGGCGGCAGGTGTCAGGAGCATCGGGAAGTGGTGCCGTGCGGCGGCGGGGACGGCCGCCAACCCGTCCGTCGGGTACTGGCCGGAGACGAGGAAGACCGTGCTGCGCTGCGCGTAGACCCCCTCGGCGACCCCGCGTTGCACGACGCCCACGCTCGTGGACCAGAGGTCCTTACCGGCGATGAGCGTCGAGGCATCGGCAGGCGCCGAGGTCGTGGAGCCGACGGTGACGTCCATCCCGTCGAGGTGCTGGCCGGCCGCGACCGTGAAGGACTTCGCGGTGGCGAGGCTCGTCCCGCCCCACCAGCTCGCCACGGTGCCCGTCGTGTCGGAGTCCTCCGGGACGAGTTGCAGTCGGTAGGTGCCGGCGGCGACCCGTCCGACGGTGAACGGCGACACCGTCTGCGTCTGCGGCAGCGCGGGCGTGTGCGAGCCGGGGTCGTACGAGGCATCGCGCACGACGTGCCAGTGCCCGCGGTACTGCGCCCACAACCGTGCCTCGACCGACCCGCGTGCAGCGTTCGCGTCGGCGGCCACGGCGTCACCCGACACCGTCGCCGCCGGAGCCATCTGGACGTCGATGCCCGTCACGGTCCGTCCGGCGACCGTCACCTGGCGAGCCGACTCGAACGACGAGGCACCGCCGGAGTACGAGGTCACCTCGCCGGCCGTGTACGTGTCGGCCTCGACGGCGTACGCGCCGTTCGGCACGCCCCGCAGCGTGTACCGGCCGGCGCGGTCCGTGAGGGCGACCTGTCCCGTCGTGCTGCATGCCAGCGAGCAGAAGTGGGTGGCCCGGCCCGGCTGGACGAGGGTGACCTGCGCGCGGGCGACGGGGCGACCGGACGACGTCACCACGCCGGTGACCGACCCCGTGCTCGGGACGGCGGCCGCCGGTTCGACCGCGGTCACCGCGACGAGGACGGCGACGGCGACGGCGACCAGCGCGAGGGTGGGGGTACGGCGTCTGATCGCCATGGCTGTCCTGTCAGGGTCGGCCGCGATCTCCGCGCCGGGCGGCCGTCCCCCTGGCCCGTTGCGCGACTCGACTGTACCGAGCACGGCATCGTGCCCGGGTCCCCCCGTTCGCGGGTGATCCGGCCATCCGCCTGGACAGGACTCAGCCGACGCCGTATAGTGTTTCTTTGGTGCACTGCAGCGAACCCATCTGACTCGCGCACACCGAACCGTCTCGAAGCCGATTCACCCGAATCGCATTCCCACGAGACCACCGCTCGATCCGAACGGACGAGCTGCACGTCGAAACGCGACGTGCCCGCCCCGCACTCGATGCGTCGCGCCGGACTCAGCCGTCCGCCGACACCGAGGCCCCGGGCGCCGAACAGCCAGGAAGTACCGCACCATGACCAGCAACGAACGAATCACCATCATCGGCACCGCACTCGCGGCGCCGACCGTCTCCCCCGACCGCATCGCCGAGTTCGGCGTCCGTGACGACCGCTCGCAGCGCGAGTACCTCGTCCGGATCCCGGCCGACGACCTCGGTCGCTTCATCACCCGTGGGTCCCGCGTGGACGTCGATGGCGAGGCCGGCTGGACCGTGCCGGGCCGCTCGTGGCGCGGCGAGGCGAGCCGCACCCTCGTGCAGGCGCAGTCCGTCCGCGCACCGGAACTGGCCCTCGCGGCCTGAGTTCCCGCGCTCCACACGCACGAAGGCCGTCGAGCAGTGCTCGGCGGCCTTCGTCGTGTCAGATGCGTTCCGACCTGCTGGCGTCCGGATCGTCGGGCAGGTCGGGCTCGTCCGCGCCCACGAACCGGTGCCCGCCGTCGGCATCGACCGGGCGCTCGGGGCCGGCGTGCAGCGCAGCATCGCGGAGGTGGCGGATGAAGCCGTGGTCCTCTGGTTCGAGCTCGTCGTCGGGGGCGACGCTGACGGACAGTTCGCTCGCCGGGCCGACCAGCACCGTGGTGCGCGTGACGGATCCGTCCTCCGCCACCGAAGGCACGGCGACGGTGTCCGTCCGGCCGTTCGCGCCGAGGACCGCTGCGTAGTCCGCGACGGCGTCGGCGATCAGGTCCCCCGTCAGGATCGAGTTGCCGTCGTAGTGGATGTACTTCACGATGCCTCCTCCGACAGACGGTAGGTGTCGGATGCTCGGAGGCTCACATCAACCGCGCGGAGTGGCCAGCCGCGGACCGCGCGGCTCGGGTTCGGCGTTCCGTCATCCCGACCTCCGCGCCGTGCCGGATCCCCTTGGTGATGGTCGTGGATGGATACTCGGACTCGTCAGGAGGTCACGATGTCGGTCGAACGCGCCGCAGAGCTCATCCGTGCTGCCCGCGTGGACATCGGTCTGTCACAGGCGGCCCTGGCCGCAGCAGCCGGGATGCAGGAGCCGACGATCGCGGCGTACGAGGACGGGCTGGACCGTCCTGCCCCCGAGACGCTCGCTCGCATCCTGACCGCAGCAAGAACACGACCGAGCATCCCGCTCGCGATCCACGCGACCGACATCATCGACGCCGCAGGACGGTGCAAGCTGCGCAACGTGCGGGTGTTCGGATCGGCTGTCCGCGGTCAGGACACCGAGGACAGCGACATCGACTTGCTCGTCAGCCTCTGCCCCGGAGCCTCGCTCTTCGACCTCGGCGCGTTCGCCTTCGAGGTGGAGACGCTCACCGGGTTCGAGGTCGATGTCCTCACCGACGATCCGCACTTCGCCCATGTCCTCGACGAAGCGGTGCCGCTGTGAGCAGGGTCGTTCAGTACTCGCCCTTCACGACGAAGAACGACCCGCGGATGGTCCCCGCGAGCTTCGACTTCTGCCGCGCGAACTTGAACTTGTCCGCGAGCTCCTCCGGGACGTCCATGCCGTCGGAGAGCTTGAACCCGACCGCACGCTTCCCGCCCGGCTCGAGCGTGTAGAGCACGTTGACCACCAGGCCGGACTCGTAGAACACGTAGGTCCATCGAACGCCGTCGACCAATGCCTCGGTCGCTTCCAGCGGTTCGGAGGCGATCGTGAGACCCCGTTCCTCCTGCAGCACACGGGTGACGTAGTCGACGAGGTCCGGGACATCCGCCGCCGGGTGGGTCGTGAAGACGTGGTCGTACTTGTTCTTGAAGTAGCGGGCCTCGTTGGCGCGGAGGCCGGCGAGCGCGTCGGCCACCGGCGAGGACTCGAGACCGGTGGTGGACACGTTCACGAAGTCGACGACGTACGACATGGGGCCTCCTGCTGCTCCGCTCGTGGTGAAACTACCGTGCCGCGGCGTTCGCGTCGACGATGGTCGCTTCAGCGTCCACGACCAGCAGGTACATGCAGCGCGTTGTCTCCGGGATCACGGCGAACCCGAATCGTTCGTAGAACGCAGCAGCCTCGTCGTCGATCGCGTACACGACCACTGCGCGCGCACCCACGAGCCGCGAGGCTTCGATGCTCTTGAGGAGCGCGTCCTGCAGCAGACTCGCCCCGAGTCCCAGACCCTGGAACGCCAGATCGACTGCGAGCCGACCGATGAGGACGACGGGGATCGGATCGGGCATGTTCCGCCGCAACGAGCCCGGGACACCCGCTGAATGGAGCGAGCTGGCCGCGAGGCAGTAGTAGCCGGCAATCCGATCCGTCTCGTCGTCGATCGAGATGAACGTGCGGGATGCTCCGCCTGCTTCGTTGCGGATCGCTCGGATCTGGAGCCAGCTCGTGAGCGTGGGCTTGCCGCAGTCGAAGAGGCTGGTGTCGTCGTACTGGGTGATCGGGCGAGGGCGCCGGAGGACCGCCATCGCGTCAGTCGACGAAGACGCTGGGGCGGGACAGGAGATCAGCCAGTCCGGCGACGGACTTCGCCGGGCGGTCGAGGAGGGCGGAGAACGCTGCGAAGCTCTTGTCGGACATGGCGATCTCGCGCTCGCGGCGGATCGTGTCCTCAGCGTGTTCGACCAGGACACTGACCGAGAAGTCGGTGATCGATCGGCCCGAGATCGCCGCGGCCGCTTCGATCTCACGCTTCTGCTCCGGTGTGAGCCGGAGATCGAGCCGGTCGGATTTGCGTGGTGCCGACATGGGGCAATCGTACGGCAGATCGCCGTACGTTGTCGACTCAGTCAGTCCTCGGGACGTCGAGCAGCGTGCAGGCGAAGCGGACGGACGGCGTCACGGACACGGACGAACCCGGGATGAGCAGCACGACACGGGCGACGTCCTCGACGTCCTCGATCCACCGCACCCGTTCGGCGACCCAGACGCAGGCGATCCACCCGCGGTGTCGGAAGTCGATCGACGACCCGTCGCTCGCTCGGTCCACGTGAGCGTCGAACTCGTGCCACGAGTCGATCGCGTCGACCGTGACGCCGCACTCCTCCGCGAGTTCGCGACGGAGCGTCTGTTCCGCTGACTCCCCGGGCTCGGGAACCGCCGGGGAGGTCGAGCCAGCCCCGGTACGGCCCACGAGCCTTCTCGACCGTGACCAGCTGGCCGTCCTGCAGCCAGGCACCGTACACGCCGACGTGTTCGCGCATCACGCGGCCTCGCTCAGTTGTTGAAGCGGAACTCCACCACGTCGCCGTCCTGCATCACGTAGTCCTTGCCCTCGATGCGCGCCTTGCCCGCCGAACGCGCCTCGGCGATCGACCCGGTCGCGACGAGGTCCTCGAACGAGATGACCTCGGCCTTGATGAAGCCCTTCTCGAAGTCGGTGTGGATCACGCCGGCAGCCTGGGGCGCCTTCCACCCCTTGCCGATCGTCCACGCACGCGCTTCCTTCGGCCCGGCGGTCAGGTACGTCTGCAGTCCGAGGGTGTCGAACCCGATGCGGGCGAGCTGGTCGAGGCCGGACTCGGTCTGCCCGGTGGACTCGAGGAGTTCGGCGGCGTCGGCGGGGTCGAGTTCGATGAGCTCGGACTCGACCTGGGCGTCGAGGAAGACGGCCTGGGCGGGGGCGACGAGCGCCGCGAGCTCGGCCTTGCGGGCGTCGTCGGTGAGGACCGCTTCGTCGACGTTGAAGACGAAGATGAAGGGCTTGGCGGACAGCAACCCGAGCTCGGCGATCGGCGTGAGGTCGATCGTGGTGGCGGACAGCAGCGTGCCCTGCTCGAGCGCGGCGCGGGCTTCGCGGGCGGTCTCGAGCACGATCGGCTCGGCCTGCTTGAGCTTGACGGTCTTCTCGTACCGCGGGAGCGCCTTGTCGATGGTCTCCATGTCGGCGAGGATCAGCTCGGTGTTGATGACCTCGAGGTCGTCCTTCGGGGACACCTTGTTCGCCACGTGCACGACGTCGTCGTCGGTGAACCCGCGGACGACCTGGGCGATGGCGTCGGCTTCGCGGATGTTCGCGAGGAACTTGTTGCCGAGCCCCTCGCCCTCGCTGGCGCCCTTGACGATGCCGGCGATGTCGACGAACGACACCGGGGCCGGCACGGTCTTCTCCGAGTGGAAGAGCTCGGCGAGTTGGTCGAGACGGGGGTCGGGCAGGTTCACCACGCCGACGTTCGGCTCGATCGTCGCGAACGGGTAGTTCGCGGCGAGGACCTGGTTCTTCGTCAGGGCGTTGAACAGGGTCGACTTGCCGACGTTGGGGAGACCGACGATTCCGATGGTGAGTGCCACGGGAGGACAGCCTACCGGCGGCCGCACGCCGGAGCCGCGCCGTGCCTCCAGGCCGTCGTCCCGCTCACGATCAGAACTGATCGCCCCAGTGCTCCATGGCCGCCCGGACGAGCGCGGTGAACGCGGCGATCGCGCCGGACGTCAGTCCGACCGCGACGGCCGCACCGACCCCGACCAACGCCGCGCCGAGCCCGACCGCCCGTCGCACCGTGTGCGACGGCTCGTCGACGGGATCGGCCGCGGTCAGCAGCTCGTCCATGTCCCTCGGGTCCCCCACGTGGTCAGCGTAGGCGTGTCGCAGCCCGGAGAACAGCACACGTGGAGCGCCCGGGTGGCAGCGTGGTCCGGACGACACGGATGGAGGACGTCGATGTGGTTCGAACGTGACCGGCGCGGGGTGCACTCGATGGGGCTCGACGCCCGTGGGCAACGGCGGTACTTCACCGCGGAGACGCTCGCGGCGCTCGAGGAGCTCTCGCCCGCGGACCTGATCGCCCTGCACGAGGCCCTGGCCGAGCTGGAGGCCGACGTGCTGGTGGAGTACGACCCGGACGACGCGGCGATCGACCACGACGAGGAGGACGACTTCCGCATGGTCGAGCCCCCTGCGGAGATCGCGTTCCCGACCGTGACGTCGGCCTTCGCGGACGCGTTCGCGGCGCACGTCGCGTCCGTCCCGCCACGCTGGCGGATCGACGCCGCAGCCGTCGCGTTCGAGCTGGTCGGCACGCTCGCGGACCCGCACCACGTCCGGGCACGGAAGCGCCTGTCGGCGACCTGGAGGCTCACCGCACGTCGTCGACGCCGATCGCGTCGGGTGCGCCGCGGCTGATCCCCCGGCTCCCGCGGCAGGGGCGCAACGCCGACGCGGCTTCCGGCGATGTCGGCGCTGCGTGCGACCATCGGGAACGTGCCGTTGAACTTCACCGCGATCGACTTCGAGACCGCGAACAGCTCGCCCGCCAGCGCCTGCTCGGTCGGACTCGTCAAGGTCCGCGCGGGGAAGGTCGTCGAGCGGGCCTCCTGGTTCATCCGGCCGCCGTTCGGCCACGACGCGTTCCTCGAGTGGAACACCCGCATCCACGGCATCGTCGCGTCGGACGTCCAGCACGCGAAGGGTTGGGCGGAGCAGTACGCGGACCTCGTCGACTTCGCCGAGGGTGACGTGCTCGTCGCGCACAACGCCCGGTTCGACATGGGCGTGATCGCCGGTGGCTGCTCCGCGACGGGCACCGCACTCGCCGAGCACCACTCGCTGTGCTCGCTGCAGGTCGCCCGCAAGACGTACACGCTGGACTCGTACCGGCTGCCGATGGCCGCGCGGGCCGCCGGGTTCGAGGGCTTCCAGCACCACGACGCCGCTGCCGACGCCGAGGCCTGCGCGGCCATCGTGGTGCACGCCGCCGGACAGCACGGGGTGTCGACGGTGGAGGCGCTCGGGGCGGCGACCCGCGTGCACATCGCACCGGTCCGCCCCCGCACGGAACAGCCGAAGCAGGCGGCCCAGCCCCGCTTGTCGAACCGCCCGATGATCTTCGCGGACTGACCAGCCCGCCGGACGGCGGCTCGCGAGCCCGGTGGTATTGTCACGACAATCCCTCGGCGCCGACGCCGAACCCCGCACTCCGAAGGACCGCGATGACCAACGAAGGCCAGCTGCCGTCCGACCTGTTCATGGACCTGGACCGGTCGGGTCCGATGCCCCTCTACTTCCAGGTCGCCTCCCGCATCGAGGAAGCGATCCGCTCCGGTGCAATGCCGCCCGGCGCTCGGCTCGAGAACGAGATCGCGCTCGGAGAGCGACTGGGGCTGTCGCGCCCGACGATCCGCCGCGCGATCCAGGACCTCGTCGACAAGGGCCTGCTCGTCCGCCGCCGTGGCATCGGCACGCAGGTGGTGCACGGCCCGGTGACGCGCAAGGTCGAGCTGACCAGCCTGTACGACGACCTCGCGCAGGGCTCGCAAGCGCCGGCGACGAAGCTCTTGGAGCGGAACGACGTCCCTGCGTCGGACGACGTCGCCGAGGCGCTCGGGATCACTCCGGGCACCACGGTGGCGCACATCCGCCGGGTGCGGTTCGCCGAGGACGTGCCGATGGCCATCCTCGAGAACTTCCTGCCGCCGGAGTTCCTCGAGATCACCGACCAGGACCTACAGGACCACGGGCTCTACCAACTGCTGCGTGGCCGCGGCGTCACGATGCGGGTCGCGAAGCAGCGGATCGGTGCGCGCGCCGTGACGGACGACGAGGCGAGCCTGCTCGAGATCGAGGACGGCGACCCCGTGCTCACGATGAGCCGCACCGCGTACGACGCCTCGGGCCGTGCGGTCGAGTACGGCGTGCACTGCTACCGACCCGACCGCTACTCGTTCGAGGTCACGCTCGTCGACAAGTAGGCCCCGGACGCCCCGCTGGTCACGCCGGTGCGGGCACCCCGAGCTCGCCGGTGACGTACTGCGCCCGGCCGAAGCCGAACGACCAGTCCTGCGGCCCGTTCTCGACGTAGCCGATGAAGACGTCCTGGGACGCGACACCGACCGCCGCGAGGGCGTCGTGGATCGCGGCGTACAGGGTCGTCTTCGCCTCGTCGGTGCGCCCGCGCTGCGTGAACACCTGGATCACCACGACGCCGTCGGTGCGCTCGAACCCGAGCCCGGCGTCCTCGGCGATGATCTGCTGCGCGGGGTGCTCGGTGATGACCTGGAACCGGTCGCGCACCGGGATGCCGTACACGTCGACGATGGCGGTGTGAATCGCGTCGGCGATGGCGCGGACGGCCTCGGGCGTGCGGCCGGTGGCGAGGTCGATACGGACGAGCGGCATGACGCCTCCTGCAGTTCGGGACTTTGTCCTGACAAACTAACATGGATCGTGAACCGGGACCAGACGGACGGGAGGCGCGGTGCCAGCCGGCACCGCGCCTCCCGTCCGTTCTGCACGCGCGTCTAGATCACCGGCGTCGCCTCCGGGTAGGTGAGCGGCCCGTCGACGCGCGCCACCTCGTGCCACGCCCCGTCGGCGAGCGACGCCTCCGCCGCTTCCACGATCGACGCGGCCGCCAGGCCGTCGGCAACCGACGGTGCGAGCTGCTCCCCGCGACGAACGCTCGCGATGAACTGCGCCGCCTCGATCGTCTTGAGGTCGTCGTAGCCCATCGCGGTGCCGGCTCCGGGCTGGAAGCGCGCGAACTCGCCGTCCCCCGGTCCGACGAAGTGGGTGGCGTAGCCGGAGACCTCCTGTCCGTCGAGGAACACCTCGAGTTCGTTGAGGCGCTGGAAGTCCCACCGGATCGACCCCGTCGTGCCGTACACCTCGAAGGTGTACTCGGCGTGCGGGCCGCGCATCACCCGGCTGGAGTCCATCGTCCCGACGGCGCCGTCCTCGAACCGGAACAGCAGGGCGGCGTAGTCCTCGTTCTCGACGGGCCGCTGCTCCCCCGTCGCCGCCGCGCTGCGGTCCACGATGCCGGCAGCGGGCGCGGGGCGCGATGCGATGAAGGTCTCAGCGAGGGCGCTGACGCTGGCGATCCGACCGACGACGTACTGCGCCAGATCGAGGCCGTGCGAGAGCAGGTCGCCGAGCACGCCCGAGCCGGCGCGGTCGCGTTCGAAGCGCCAGGTCAGGGGTGCGGCGGGGTCGGACGAGTAGTCGGCGAGGAGCGATCCGCGCACGTTCGTGATCCGACCGAGCCGGCCGGAGCGGACGAGTTCGCGGGCGCGTTCGATGGCGGGGGCGTGCCGGTAGTTGAAGCCGACACTGGTGACGACCCCGGCGCGCTGCACGGCCTCGTGGATCGCCCGGGAGTCGCTCGCGTACCGGCCCATCGGCTTCTCGATCCAGAACGGCTTGCCGGCTGCCGCGGCGGCGACGGCCATCTCGCGGTGCAGGAAGTTCGGCGAGCAGATCGACACGACGTCGACGGCCGGGTCGGCGAGGACCTCGTGGTAGTCCGCGACCGCCCGCTCGTAGCCCAGTCGCGTCACGGCCTGGTCACGGGCCGCCTCGATCGGGTCGGCGGCGACGACGAGCCGCGGGTGGACGCCGAGCTCGGGGAAGTGGTCGGGCAGGGCGCGGTAGGCGCGGGAGTGCAGCCGCCCCATCCACCCGACCGAGATCAGGCCGACGCCGATCGTGTCCGTGCCGTCAGCTGCCATGGGGAACTCCTTCGTTCGTCATCGCGCAGTGTTGGAGCGCGACAACGATGCTACCGGAGGTCGCGTTCCATGTCATTACAAAAGATCGTGAGCAGCAGACGTCGGGTCGCACGGGGCGACTCGACGTCTGCTGCTCACGTTGCGCCCGTGTGCTCGGGCGGTGCGTCCTACGCGGCGGGGACGATGATGTCGCGGACCAGGGCGTCGAGCTTCGCGTCCGCGTCGAGGAACTGCCGCAGCGTCGTGACCGTCGCACCGAAACGGTCGAACTCGTCGATCGTCATCCCGTCGACGTCGTAGCCGCGCGCGAACTCCGGCGTCGCCGCACGGAGCGCGTCGATGACGTGCGCCGGGACCTCGTCGTCGATGGCGTCCGGGCGGAACGGGAACGCGTTGTCGTTGATGTCCTTCGACCACTGGAACGGCGGCGACACCACGAGGTCCCCACCCTGGAACTCGGACCACTGCAGGGCGTTGCGGAAGGCCGCGACGAGGACCCGCGACCGGAAGCCGCGCTCTCGGAAGACCCGGTACGCGTTCTTCACCGCGGCGACCCCGGCCCACTCGAGGATGCCCGGGTCGACCAGCACGTGGTCACGCTTGACCACGGTCTTCAGCCAGTCGTCGAACCGGCCGGCCATCAGCGTGACGACGTGGCCGAACTCCTGGTCGGGCAGGCCGTCGGCGGCGCGGCGGTCCAGGGCACGCTCGATGGCCTCGCCCACGGCGACGACCTGCGGCACCGTGAACGACACGGTCGCGTTGATCGAGACACCCCGGTAGGCGGCCTCCTCGATCGCGGCGATGCCGACCTTCGTCGCCGGGATCTTCACGATGATGTTCGGGGCGAGCTGCGAGAAGCGGACGGCCTGCTCGACGAGGGCGTCGGCGTCGCGGTGGAAGCGCGGGTCGGTCTGCATCGACAGCCGGCCGTTCCGCCCACCCGAGGCCTCGAACGCGGGGAGCAGCTGCGCGGCCGCGGCGATCGAGAGCTCCTCGACGGCCTTCCAGCCGATCCAGGACTCCCCTGCCGTCGGGTACTCCGCGGCGATCGCCCGGATGCGCGGCTCCCAGGTCTCCGGGTCCTGCTTGATGCACGTGTACGCGATGACGGGGTTGCACGTCGCCCCCACGGCGCCGTACTCGTGGATCGCGGTGGCGAGCTCACGCGGGTCGGCGGAGTCGTTCCACAGGGCGGTCACGGTCTGCGACGCGGCCTGCAGCGTGACGGGACGGACGTCGACGTCGGTGGACGTCGGGGTCGCAAGGGTGTCGGTCATCGTGTGAGTCCCTTCTTGATCGTGTCGAGCTGGAAGCGCGAGACCTCGTCGGCGTTCTCGTCCTCGGCGAAGACGCTCGACACGGCGACGGTGTCCTCGCGGCCGGAGAACCCGACCCGGTCGAGCGCGGCCCAGAACGCGTCGAAGTCGACGTCGGCCTGCCCGACCGGCAGGTGCTGGTGCACGCGGACCGGGTTGCCGGGTGGGTTCGTGATGTAGCGGAGGCCGTGCGATCGACGGTGGTCGTAGGCGTCGGCGACGTGGACCAGCTGCAGCGAGTCACCGGCGGCGTCGACGATCTCGTCCAGGTTGCCGCCGTAGTGGAACGTGTGGCAGGCGACGTAGACGAACCCGACGTGCTTCGAGTTCAGGCCGCGGATGACCCGGAGCGCCTCGAGCCCGTCCTCGACGAAGTCGTCGGGGTGCGGGTCGATCAGCACGCGGATGCCGGCGTCCTCGATGATCGGCAGGAGCTCCTCCATCGAGCGGTAGAAGGCGTCCTCGGACTCCTCGGGGCGCTCGGGGCGGCCGGAGAACTCGGTGTTGATGGTGTCCACGCCGAGGCGCTTCGTGATCTCGATGACCCGCTTCCACTTCGTCACCGCGGCCTCGCGGGCGTCGCGGTCCGGCCCGGACCACCGGAGGACGGGCAGGACCGAGGCGACCTGCACGCCGGCGGCCGAACAGGCGGCGGCGAACGCGTCGACGAGCTCGTCGTCGGCCTTCGGGTGCCGGTAGAAGGGGATGAAGTCCTTGTGCGGGGTGAGCTGCAGGTACTCGTACCCGAGGTCCGCGACCTTCTGCGGGAACTCCAGCAGCGACAGGTCGTGGTGGTACGGCGTGGGGTCGAGGGCGATCTTCGGCATCGATCAGGCCTCCGCGAGCGCACCGGCACCGGCGTCGTAGAACGCCGGCTTCGCGGTGGCGTACTCCACCTGCTCCAGCGCACCGGACTGCTGCGCGCGCACGGCGACCTCGGCCACGACGGACGCCGTGTACCCGTCCCAGGCGCTCGGGCCGTCGATCCCGCCGTTCTTCGCGGCGTCGACCCAGCGCTGGACCTCCTCGTCGTACGCCGCGCCGAAGCGCTCGACGAACGAGGGCGTGACGCCCTGCCCGGAGACCCCCTGCGAGACGAGGTTCAGCGAGGTCTCGCGGCCGATGTACGCCACACCGGACTCGAACACGGCGTCGGTCGTGACCTGGTACCCGAACTGCGCGTTGACGTTGATCTCGACGATCGCCATCGTGCCCGACTCGGTGGTGAACAGCACGAACTGCGGCTCGGGCAGGTCGGCCGGGGCGAGCGAGTTCCTGCGCGGCTTCTTCACCTCGACGCTCGTGATCGGCTCGCCGGTGAGGAACGGGATGATGTCGATCTCGTGGATCACCGAGTCGTGGATGAGCATCGACTCGCTGAAGTTCGGCGGCGTCGTCGGGTTGCGGTGCGCGTGGTGCAGGGCGAGCAGGGCACCGTTCGCGCCGGACTCGCGGAGCGCGCGCAGCTCCTGGTATCCCTTGTCGAAGCGGCGCATGAAGCCGACCTGGATCTTCGGGCGGTCGGCGTGCTGCTGCTCGAGCTCGACGATCCGGAGGGAATTCGACGCCGACGTCGTGAGCGGCTTCTCGCAGAGGACGGCCAGGCCCCGCTCGAGCGCCGGGACGAGGACCGGCTCGTGCAGGAAGCCCGGGGTCGCGACGATCACGGCGTCGATCGCGGTGGCGTCGAGCGCTTCCTCGAAGGACGCGGCCGTGATCGCGCCCGGGGCCTTCTCGGCGGCCGCGGTGGCGCGGGCGGTGTCGGGGTCGACGATCGCGACGACGTCGGCACCGGCGATGGTCGACGTGATGCGGCGGATGTGGTCGCTGCCCATCGCGCCGGCACCGACGACGGCGACGCGGAGGTTCTCGGTGGTCATGCTGTTCTCCAGGTGTGGTGGACGGGCGCCGGTCAGAGCGCGCGGGCGGCGGTGGTCGATCCGAAGATGTGCTGGAAGGTGCGCTCGGCGATCGGACCCGGGGCGTCGACCGAGCAGCCGTACATGTCCTGCTCGACGATGCCGAAGACGTCCGGGTTGATCTTCGCGACGGCCTCGATGATCGGGGCGAGCTCCGGCGTGCCGTGCGGCGGCTCGGTCATGATCCCCTGCGCGACGGCGGTGGCGAACGGCACGTCGTTCTTCAGCACGTCGAACAGCAGGTCGGTGTCCACCTGCTTGAGGTGCAGGTAGCCGATGCGCTCCGGGTGCTCGGCGATCAGCTTGAGGTTGTCGCCGCCGTAGTACGCGAAGTGCCCGGTGTCGAGGCAGAGGTTCGTGTACGCCGGGTCCGTCTCCGACAGGAAGCGCACGGTCTCCTTGTACGTGCCGACGTGGCTGTCCGCGTGCGTGTGGAACTGCTGGTGCACGCCGAACTCCTCGAGCAGCGCCTTGCCGAGCTGGTCGTGCCCCTTCCCGAGGCGCTGCCACTGCTCGTCGGTGAGGGTGCGCGACTCCAGGACCTCCTCGGTGGCGTCGGAACGCCAGAGGTCCGGGATGGTCACCAGGTGCTCGGCCCCGAGCGCGGCGGCCAGGCCGGCGACCTTGACCGCCTGGTCCCAGGCGCGCTGGAACTGGTCGTCGCCCTTGTGGAAGCCGGTGAACACGGTGCCGGCCGACAGCTGCAGCCCGCGGGACTCCAGCTCGTCGCGCAGCTGGGACGGGTCGGTCGGCAGGTAGCCGTACGGGCCGAGCTCGATCCACTTGTACCCGGCGGCGGTCGCCTCGTCGAGGAACCGCTGCCACGGGACCTGCTTCGGGTCGTCGGGGAACCAGACGCCCCACGAGTCGGGGGCGGTGCCGATCCGGATGGCGTCGGTGGCGGTGGCGGTGTCGGTCATGACGTCGTCGTCCTTCTGCAGTGGTGGTGGAGGGTGTTCAGCCGAGCAGGGGCCGCTGCGCCGCGACCTGCTGCTCGTACTCGGCACGGGCCTGCTGGGTGCTGGGGAGGGTGGAGGTCTGCGCCACCGGGACGTCCCACCAGCCGTCGCCGTCCGGGGCGTAGACGAGCGGGTCGGAGTGGACGTGCACGAGGGTGGTGTGGTCGTTCGCCTTCGCCTGGCGCACCGCGGCCGTCAGGTCTGCGACGGCGTCCGGCCCGGGCTGGACCTCGATCACGTCGACGCCGTACGAGCGGGCGTTCGCTGCCAGGTCGACGGGCAGCACGTCGTCGCCCTCGAACGACCCGGTCTCGTCCAGGTAGCGGTACTTCGTGCCGTAGCGCTCGGACCCGACCGTCTCGGACAGGTGGCCGATGGAGGCGTACCCGTTGTTCTGGATGAGCACGACGACGATCTTGATGCCCTCGGCGACGGCGGTGACGAGTTCGGTGTGCAGCATGAGGTAGCTGCCGTCCCCGACCATCACGATCGCGTCGCGGTCCGGTGCCCCGCGGCGGACGCCGATGCCGCCGGCGATCTCGTAGCCCATGCACGAGAACGCGTACTCGACGTGGTAGCCGAGGGCGTCCCGCACACGCCAGAGCTTGTGCAGGTCGCCGGGCAGCGAACCGGCGGCCTGGATGACGACGTCCCGCGGGTCGGTGGCTGCCTGGACGGCGCCGATGATCTCCGGCTGGCCGGGCAGGGCGAGACCGGACGGCGCGAAGGCGGCGTCGACGGCCGCGTCCCACGCGGCCTTCTGCGACGCGATCTCGGCCGCGTACCCGGCGCCCACCGCGAAGGAGCCGAGCGCCTCGGTCAAGGCGACCAGCGCCTCCCGGGCGTCCGCGATCAGCGGCAGCTGCGACCCGTGCTTGTAGGCGTCGAACGACGCGACGTTCACGTTGACGAACGTGACGTCCGGGTTCTGGAACGCGGTCCGCGACGCCGTCGTGAAGTCGCTGTACCGCGTCCCGATCCCGATGACCACGTCGGCCTGCGCGGCGATGGCGTTCGCGGCGGCGGTGCCGGTCGCGCCGATCCCGCCGAGGTACTGCGGGTGGTCCCAGACGAGCGAGCCGCCGCCGGCCTGCGAGGTGCCGACCGGGATCCCGGTGGCCTCCACGAAGGCGGCGAGTTCCTGCTCGGCGCCGGAGTACAGCACCCCACCACCGGCGACGATGACGGGACGCTCCGCAGCCCGGATCGCCGCCACGGCACGGGCCAGCGGACCGTGCTCGGGCAGCGGCCGGCGGATGTGCCACTCGCGCGGCTGCAGGAACGCGACGGGGACGTCGAACTCCTCGGCCTGCACGTCCTCCGGCAGCGCGATCGTCACGGCGCCGGTCTCGGCCGGGTCGGTGAGGACGCGCATCGCCGCGAGGGCGATCGAGAACAGCTGCTCCGGGCGCTCGACGCGGTCGAAGTAGCGCGAGAGCGGGCGGAATGCGTCGGTCACCTGCAACGAGGTGTCGTGCGGCAGCTCGATCTGCTGCAGCACCGGGTCGGTGGTGCGCGTCGCGAAGGTGTCCGACGGCAGCAGCAGCGCGGGCAGTCGGTTCGTCGTCGCGAGCGCGGCGGCGGTGAGCATGTTCGCGGCGCCGGGGCCGACCGATGCCGTCGCGGCGAACGTCGCCCGGCGGCGGTGCATGCGCGCGAAGCCGACGGCCTCGTGCACCATCGCCTGCTCGTTGCGGGCCTGGTGGTACGGCAGCAGACCGGGCTGCTCGACGTGGAGCTGCTTGATGGCCTGGCCGACGCCGGCGACGTTGCCGTGGCCGAAGATGCCGAAGATCCCCGGGATCGTGCGTTCGCGGACGTCGCCGTCGACGGTCCACTGGTTGGCCAGGAACTCGACGAGTGCCTGACCGACGGTCATCCGACGCGTCTCGCTCATCGGGAGGACTCCTTCTCGTAGGGCAGGCGCGGGTCGAGCTGCTCGCTCTCCCAGACCTGGCGGACCCAGCCGTGGGCCGGGTCGTCGGTGATGTTCCAGACGCGCTCCGGGTCCGGCCCGGCCATCACGTTGAGGTAGTACATGTCGTAGCCCGGTGCCGCGACGGCGGGGCCGTGCCAGCCGTACGGCACGAGGGCGACGTCGCCGGTCCGGACCTGTCGGAACTCGTCGATCGCGCGGTCGTCGGAGGCGTAGGTCCGGTGCAGCGCGAACGGGTCTGCCCCGGCCGGAGCGGAGACGCCCCTGGCGACGTCGGCCTCGTAGTAGTAGATCTCCTCGAGGTTCGACTCCTCGCCGGGCACGTTCGTGTCGTGCTTGTGCGGCGGGTACGACGACCAGTTGCCGGCCGGCGTGATCACCTCGCACACCAGGAGCTTCACCGCGTCGAGGCCCGCCGGGGTCCCGAAGTTGTGGACCTGGCGCGACGACTGCCCTGCGCCGCGGAGCTCGACGGGCACGTCGGACTTCGCGATGTACCCGACCGGCTTGACGACGTCGGTGGGCGCCTCGGCGACCGCGACCCGCCCCGATCCGGTGATCCGGGCCTCCAGGCCGGAACCCAGGTACAGGACGTCGGTGGGTCCCTCGAAGACCCCGCCACGACCCTCCAGGTCCTGTTCGCCCGTCTCGGCGCCGGACCACGCGACGGAGAAGCTCCCCGAGAGCGGCACGACCATGCGCTCCACGGCAGCGGCCGGGAGGCGCAGCTCGCCCCCGTCGGACAGCGCGCCGGTCCGCAGGCCGGTGTGCGCCCACCCCGCGACGCGACCGTCGACGACGTCGGTCCAGCCCGCCTCGGGGCGGGACCCCGCGGGGATGAACCAGCGGTCGTGCTGGTGCTGTTCGTTCGCCATGCTGCGCGTCAGCCGTTCGACGGGAAGCCGAGGTTGATGCCGCCGTGCGACGGGTCGAGCCAGCGGCTCGTGATCGCCTTCTGCCGCGTGAAGAAACTCACGCCGTCGGCGCCGTACGCCTTGTGGTCGCCGAACAGCGAGTTCTTCCAGCCGCCGAACGAGTAGTACGCGACCGGCACCGGGATCGGGACGTTGATGCCGATCATGCCGACCTGCACGTCACGCTGGAAGCGACGGGCGGCGCCGCCGTCGTTCGTGAAGATGGCGGTGCCGTTGCCGTACGCGCCGGAGTTGATGAGCTCGAGGCCCTCCTCGTAGCTGGCGACGCGGACGACGCTCAGCACCGGGCCGAAGATCTCCTCGGTGTAGACGCGGCTCGTGGTGGGGACCTGGTCGATCAGCGTCGGGCCGAGCCAGAAGCCGTTCTCGTCGCCGTCGGGTCGGACGGTGCGGCCGTCCACCACAACGACCGCACCGTCCTGCTCTGCGACCTCGATGTACGAGGCGACCTTGTCACGGTGCTGCTTCGTCACGAGCGGGCCCATGTCGCACCCGCGACGCCCGTCGCCGATGCGCAGGGTGGCCGCGCGCTCCGTGATCTTCTGGATGAGCTCGTCGGCCACCGGCTCGACGGCGACGACGACCGAGATCGCCATGCAGCGCTCACCGGCGGACCCGAAGCCGGCGTTGATGGCGTTGTCCGCGACGAGGTCGAGGTCGGCGTCCGGCAGCACCAGCATGTGGTTCTTCGCGCCGCCGAGGGCCTGCACGCGCTTGCCGTGCTTCGTGCCGGTCTCGTAGACGTACTGCGCGATCGGGGTGGAGCCGACGAACGAGATCGACTCGACGTCGGGGCTGGTCAGCAGACCGTCGACGGACAGCTTGTCGCCGTTCAGCACGGTGAAGACGCCGTCGGGCAGTCCGGCCTCCTTGAACTTCGACGCCAGCCAGATGGCGGCGCTCGGGTCCTTCTCGGAGGGCTTCAGCACGACGGTGTTGCCCGCGGCGATCGCGATCGGCAGGAACCACAGCGGGACCATCGCCGGGAAGTTGAACGGGCTGATGATGCCCACGACGCCGAGCGGCTGACGGATCGAGTACACGTCGATGCCGGTCGACACCTGGTCGCTGAACTCACCCTTGAGCAGGCTCGGGATGTTCGTCGCGAGCTCCACGACCTCCTGCCCGCGGGCGATCTCACCGAGCGCGTCGTCGATGACCTTGCCGTGCTCGCTCGTGATGATCTCGGCGAGCTCGCCCTTGTCGCGGTTCAGGATCTCGCGGAAGGCGAAGAGGATCTGCTGGCGCTTGCTGAGCGAGAGGTTGCTCCACGCCGGGAACGCCGCCTTGGCGCTCGCGATCGCGGCCTGGATCTCGTCCTCGCTCGCCAGGGCGACCTGCTTCGTCGCGACGCCCAGCGCCGGGTCGTACACCGGAGCCGTGTTGCCGGACGTCGACGCGACGTGCTTGCCGTCGATCCAGTGTCCGACCGTGGTGGTGGTCTGCTCCGTGCTGGTGGTCATGCGTTGCTTCCTTCGAGTGTGGTGGATTCTTCGTGCGTGACGCCGGCGGTCCCGGGGTGGACGAGGCCCGCGGCGACGTCCACCGCGGCGGCGACGTCGCCGTCCGGCGGGTAGAGCAGGGTGCGGCCGACGACCAGCCCGCGGACGCCGGGCAGGGCGAGCGCGTCGGCCCACTTGCCGTAGGTCTCGAGCGGACGGGACGACGGGTCACCGCCGAGCAGCAGCGTCGGTAGCGTCGTCGCGGCCATCACCCGCTCCATGTCGTGCACGACGGGGATCTTCAGCCAGCTGTACGCGCTCGACTCCCCCAGGCCGGCGGCGATCGCCATCGAGGTGATCACGGCGTCGGCGCTGAGGTCGTTCACGACCCGGCCGTCCTGCCACGCGGACATGAACGGCTCGAGCATGATCGGCAGCTGGAGCGCGGCGGACTCGCTGACCGCACGGGCCGTGGCCTCGAGCGTGGGGGCTGTTCCCTCGTCGGCGAGGTTGATGCGGACGAGGAGCTTCGCGAAGTCGAGCCCGGCGTCCTTGATCGCCCGCGCCGAGTACGCCGTGTAGCGGTCGTCCATCTCGAAGGACGCACCCCGGAGCCCACCGCGGTTCATCGAGCCGACGACGACCTTGCCGTCGAGGGCGCCGAGCAGTGCCAGGTCCTCGAGGATGTCCGGCGTGCCGAGGACCCCGTCGACGCCCGGACGGCCGAGGGCCGTGACCAGGCGCTCGAGCAGGTCGTAGCGGTCGGCCATCGCGGACTCGTCGTCGCGCACGGCCAGGGCACCGCGTGCCGGGTGGTCGGCGGCGACGATGAAGAGCTTGCCGTCGTCGGCCAGCAGGGAGCGCTTCCGGCGGGCGTCGAGCGTGGCCCGCACGAGGTCGGGCTGTCCGGCGCGGATGTCCCGCAGCCGGGCGAAGTCGGTGGCGCTGATCTCAGGCATCGACCTTCTCCTCGGTGCTGTCGTTGGTGCTGTCGTTGGTGCTGTCGTGGGTGGTGCCGTCAGCCGGGTTCGACCGGATGAAGGCGTCGATCTCGTCGCTCGTCGGCATGGCCGTCGAGCACTCGAAGCGGGTGGCGACGATCGCGCCGGCGGCGTTGCAGAAGGCGAGGATGCGCTCGAGGCTCCAGCCCTGCAGCAGCCCGTGGGTGAGTGCTCCGCCGAAGCCGTCCCCCGAGCCGAGGCCGTTCACGACGTCGATGTGGTGCGGGCGGAACTCGACGAACTCGTCGCGGGTCTTCGCGAGGACGCCCTTGGGGCCCTGCTTCACGATCGCGATCTCGACGCCGCGGTCGAGCAGGGCGTCCGCCGCGCGGACCGGGTCGGTCTCGCCGACGGCGACCTCGCACTCCTCGCGGTTGCCGACGGCGACGGTGGCGTGCTCGAGGGCGACGGCGACCTCGCGCGTGGCGGCCTCCGGGGAGGACCAGAACATCGATCGGTAGTCCAGGTCGAGGACGGTGTGGGCCTTCGTGTCGTTCTGCGCCGCACTGCGGGCTTCGTACGCAACGTGGTGTGCGTTCCGGCTCGGCTCCTCGCTGAGGCCGGTGACCGTCGTCCAGAAGATCTTCGCCCGCTCGATCTCGTGCAGCGGGAGGGACTTCGCCGTGATCATCAGGTCCGGGGCCTTGGGCGCCCGGTAGAAGTACAGCGGGAAGTCGTCCGGCGGGAAGATCTCGCAGAACGCGACGGGGGTGTTCAGCCCGTCGACCGTCTCGACGAAGTCGTTCGCGACGCCGAACTCCGGCAGGGTGCGGGCGATGTAGCGGCCGAAGGGGTCGTTGCCCGTGCGGGTGATGACGGCGGCGTCGGCTCCGTGGCGGGCCGCGGCGATGGCGACGTTGGTCGCGCTGCCGCCGACGGACTTCGAGAACGTCGAGACGTCTTCGAGCGGGCCCGTCTGCTGCGGGTAGATGTCGACGCTCACGCGACCCATGGTGATCACGTCGTAGGCGTGGGGAGCTCGGTTCGTCATGCGACGTGGTGGACCTTCCGTGCGGCTTCATCGGCGGACGATCACGACTGTACACCGTGTTTGCCCTAATGTCATGACATGGATTTGGAACGGACTGGGTCGGGCCCGGTCCGCGTTCGTTCCGGCCCGGTCCGCGTTCGATCCGGCCCGCTCCCGGCCGGGAGGCGCGGTGTCGGTGGGTCCTGGGAGGGTCGCGTCATGCAGATCCTCGCCCTGGTCATCGGTCTCGTGGTCGGCGTCGCCGTCGGCGCCGTGGTCGCCTGGTCACTCGCCCGCTCCCGCGCCGGCGCGGACACCGCGTCGGCCCGCGCCACCGCCGAGGCACTGCGCGGGCAGCTCGAGGACGTCCGACACGACGCCGAGGAACGCCTCGACGCCCAGGACGCGCAGTACCGGCGGCAGGTCGACTCCCTCGAGCGGCGCGGCGCCGAGCTGGAGCACCTCGTGCAGCGCATGCACGGCGCCGACACCGCACGCAACGAGAACGAGTCGAAGGTGCTCTCCGCGCTGAGCCCGGTCGCCCAGACGCTCGACGTGATGCGCACCAAGATCGCCGAGCTCGAGCAGGCCCGCAGCGAGCAGTACGGCACGCTGTCGGCGCAGCTGCGGTCCGCCGCCGAGTCCGAGGAACGCCTGCGCGCCACCGCCGAGACCCTCGCGAGCGCCCTCTCCGCCAACAGCACGCGCGGGGTGTGGGGCGAGACGCAGCTGCGCAACGTGGTCGAGGCCGCGGGGCTGCTGGAACGGGTCGACTTCGACGTGCAGTCCGCCGTCACGACCTCGGCCGGCGCCGCCCGACCCGACATGATCGTCCACCTGCCGGGCGGCAAGAGCCTGGCCGTCGACGCCAAGGTGCCGTTCAGCGCCTACCTGCAGGCGGCCGAGATCCCCGCGAGCGCCACCGGAGCCGAGGGTGCCCGGCGTGACCACCTCCTGCAGCAGCACGTCAAGGCGCTCCGGGCCCACGTGGACGCCCTCGCCGCCCGGGAGTACTGGTCCGGGTACGACGCCTCCCCCGAGCTCACGGTGGCGTTCATCCCGTCGGAGTCCCTCATCGCGAGCGCCCTGGCCGCCGACCCCGGGCTGCTCGACCACGCCTTCCGCAAGCGGGTCGCGCTGGCCTCACCCGTGACGCTCTGGTCGGTGCTGAAGACCGTGGCGTTCTCGTGGCAGCAGGACGTCGTCACGCAGGAGGCGCGCGAGCTCTTCACGATCTCCCGCGAGCTGCACGGGCGTCTGGCGACGATGGCGCAGCACGTGGACAAGCTCGGGCGGTCCATCCGGGGCTCGGTCGTCGACTACAACCGCTTCGTGGGGTCGCTCGAGCGGCAGGTGCTGCCGAGTGCCCGCCGGCTCTCACTGCTCGACGAGTCGAAGGTCATCGCCGATCCGGCGACGATCGAGGACGAGCCGCGGCTGCTCACCGCGCCCGAGCTCGTCGCCGCCACCGACCGCGACTGACGCGCGCCGCCCCGCCGAACGCGCGCGGCGCCGCACGCGTCGCACGCGTCGCACGCTTCCACGGCGTCTGCGCGCCCGAATGCGTCTCCCCGCACGCGTCCCTGGTCTCTGCGCCCTGCAACGGACAACGCGCCCCGAGAGATCGGGGCGCGTTGTCCGTTCCGGGGCGCGATCGCGCCGAGGGCTCCTGATCGGGGCGGATCAGAACCACTTCTCGGCGCGGTGGTCGGCCTGGATGCGGCGGATCGTGTTCGAGCGCGACCGCAGCACGAGCGAGTCGGTGTGGATGACACCGCGCGAGCGCCGGACACCGTCCACCAGGACACCGTCGGTGACACCGGTGGCGACGAAGAACGTGTTGTCGCCCGTGACCAGGTCGTCCTGGTCGAGGACCTTGTCGAGGTCGTGTCCGGCGGCGATCGCCTTCTCGCGCTCCTCGTCGTCCTTCGGCTGGAGCTTGCCGAGGATCACACCGCCGAGCGCCTTGATCGCGCACGCCGTGATGATGCCCTCCGGGGTCCCGCCGACGCCGACGCACATGTCGATCGTCGACCCGGGCAGCGCCGCGGCGATGCCACCGGCGACGTCACCGTCGAGCAGCAGCCGGGTGCCGGCACCGGTCGCGCGGATCGCACGGATGAGCTCGTCGTGACGGGGACGGTCGAGGACGGCGATCTGCATGTCCTCGAGGTCCTTGCCCTTCGCCTTCGCGAGCGCGCGGATGTTGTCGCCGATCGGCTTCTCGAGGTCGAGGACCCCGCGGCCCTCGGGCCCGGCGGCGATCTTGTCCATGTAGAACACGGCGCTCGGGTCGTACATCGAACCGCGGTCCGAGACGGCCATGACCGAGATAGCGTTCTGGCGACCGGCGGCGGTCAGCGAGGTGCCGTCGATCGGGTCGACCGCGATGTCGCAGGCCGGACCGTGGCCGTTGCCGACGTGCTCGCCGTTGTACAGCATCGGGGCGTTGTCCTTCTCGCCCTCGCCGATGACGACCACGCCGTCGAAGTTCACCGTGCCGAGGAACTTGCGCATCGCGTCCACCGCGGCGCCGTCGGCGAGGTTCTTCTCACCCCGGCCGACCCACGGCTGCGCACGGATCGCCGCGGCCTCCGTCGCACGCACGAGCTCGAGCGCCAGGTTGCGGTCGGGCTGGAGGAACAGGGAGCCGGTTTCCGTCGTGGGAGTCACAGCCGCCAGCCTACCGAGCGGCGGGCGTGCGCCCGTCGCGGTGAACGCATGTGCACACACCGCCGGACCGGCCTGCGTAACGGGCACCGCGCCTCCAGGCCTTCTGACTAGGCTCGGACCGGACACCACCGAAGTCGAAGGAGATCCACGTGCCCATCGCAACGCCGGAACAGTACGCCGAGATGATCGAACGAGCGAAGGCCGGCAAGTTCGCGTACCCGGCCGTCAACGTGTCGTCGTCGCAGACGATCAACGCGGTCCTCCAGGGGCTCGCCGAGGCAGGGTCGGACGGCATCCTCCAGGTCACCACCGGCGGTGCCGACTACTTCGCAGGCCACACCGTGAAGAACCGCGCCGCGGGTGCGCTCGCGATGGCGAAGTTCGCCCACGAGGTCGCGAAGAACTACGACATCACGGTGGCGCTGCACACCGACCACTGCCCGAAGGACGCCCTCGACGGCTTCGTCCTGCCGCTCATCGCGGCGAGCGAGGAAGAGGTCCGCGCCGGCCGCAACCCGATCTTCCAGTCGCACATGTGGGACGGTTCGGCCGTGCCGCTCGACGAGAACATCGAGATCGCGAAGACCATGATCGAGAAGACGCGGAACATCAACGCGATCCTCGAGGTCGAGATCGGCGTCGTCGGCGGCGAGGAGGACGGCGTCGAGCACGAGGGCACGAACGACGCCCTCTACACGACCCCGAACGACGTCGAGAAGGTCGTCGACGCACTCGGCCTCGGGGACGAGGGGCGCTGGATCGCCGCGCTCACCTTCGGCAACGTGCACGGCGTCTACAAGCCGGGCAACGTCAAGCTCCGCCCCGAGCTCCTCGGCGAGATCCAGGCCTCGGTCGCCGCGAAGCACGGCACCGGCGAGAACCCGCTCGACCTCGTCTTCCACGGTGGCTCGGGTTCGACCGACGACGAGATCCACGAGGCCGTCCGCAACGGCGTCATCAAGATGAACATCGACACGGACACGCAGTACGCGTTCACGCGCTCGATCGCCGGCTCGATGTTCACCAACTACGAGGGCGTCCTGAAGATCGACGGCGAGGTCGGCAACAAGAAGCAGTACGACCCCCGCGCCTGGGGCAAGGTCGCCGAGACCGCCATGGCGGCCCGCGTCGTCGAGGCAGCGAAGGTCCTCGGTTCGGCCGGTCACACCAAGGGCTGATCGAGCACGTCCGGCCCGGATCACCGGCCTGGAGGAACGGGGCGCGTCCGTCGGGCGCGCCCCGTCCTGCGTCCGGGTCCGTCCACCGCGTGCCACGATGGGCGGGTGACCGCCGACGCCATCGCCTCCGAGTTCGCCCAGTACGTCACCGAGTCCCCCACCGCGTTCCACGCGGCGGCCGCGGCCCGGGACCGGCTCGTCGCGGCGGGGTTCACCGAACTGTCCGAGCTGGACGCCTGGCCCGCCGAGGCCGGCGCCTACGTCGTCGTCCGGGACGGCGCGGTCATCGCCTGGCGCCTGCCCGCGGGCGCTACGGGGACGACCCCGTTCCGCATCCTCGGCGCGCACACCGACTCCCCCGGGTTCCGCATCAAGCCGAACCCCGGCGTGCGGACCGGCGGGTGGGAACAGCTCAACGTCGAGGTCTACGGCGGCGCGCTCCTGTCCACCTGGTTCGACCGCGACCTCCGGATCGCCGGCCGGGTCGTCGACGCCGACGGCACCGTGCGACTGGTGTCGACCGACGCGGTGGCCCGGATCCCGAACCTCGCGATCCACCTCGACCGCGGCGTGAACGACGGCAAGGAGATCGACCGGCAGCGCCACACCCTGCCGATCGTCGGCGTGGACGGGGACGTCGGCGGCACCGACGTCGTGTCGTGGCTCCGTGCCCGGGTCGGTGAGGACGCGGTCTCCTGGGACCTGTTCCTCGCGGACACGCAGGCACCCGCCCGGATCGGCATCGACCGCGAGTTCCTGGCGTCCGGCCGGATGGACAACCTGACCAGCGTGCACGCCGGGCTCCGCGGGATCGTCGACGCCCCGGCCGACGGCGACCACATCCCGGTGTTCGCCGCGTTCGACCACGAGGAGATCGGGTCCTCGACGCCGTCGGGTGCCGGAGGCCCGTTCCTCGAGGACGTGCTCGGCCGCGTGCAGGAGGGCCTCGGCGCCACCCGCTCCGAGGCCGCGCGCGCGTTCCGGGCGTCGTGGCTGCTGTCGAGCGACGCCGGGCACCTCGTGCACCCGAACCAGCCCGAGAAGCACGACCCGACGAACCGTCCGCGCCCCGGAGCCGGTCCGCTGCTGAAGATCAGCGCGAACCAGCGCTACATGACCGAGGCGAAGGGCGAGGCCGTCTGGGCCGCCGCGTGCGAGGCGGCCGGCGCGCCGTGGCAGCCGTTCGTCAACGTGAACACGATCCCGGGCGGCTCGACGATCGGCCCGATCGCGGCGACGCGGCTCGGGATCCCGACGATCGACATCGGCGTCGGCCTGCTGTCGATGCACTCGATCCGCGAGCTCGTGCACGTCGACGACCTCGCGGCCCTGCACGATGCAGTCGCCGCGTTCCTGGCGGCCGACTAGCCGCCGGTGGCCATCCGCTGCAGGTAGGCGGACAACGCCGGGTCCTGGAAGACCACGACGAGCACCGGCACCATGCCGAGCACCGACGCGACGACCCCGCCGACGAGCGGTACCCAGAACGTCCACCGCCGGGCACGGAGCCGTCGGAACGACCACCAGACCACCAGTACGAACGCCACGACGAGCACGACCGCACGGACGAGCACCGCGGGCGACAGTGCCGCCGGGTCCGACAGCTCGGTGTACTGCTGCTCGAGGTAGGTCCGCATCGTGGACGCCGTCGGCCCGATCGACAGGGCCTGCAGCACCGAGAAGCACCCGATGACGAGCAGGCCGACGGTCAGCACGAAGTCGAGCGGCGAGGCACCGAAGCGTCCGGCCGCCGGTGTCGCCCGTGCCGGAGCACCCGCGGCGCCGGCGGGCTCCGGTCGACGCTGGTCCGGTACGGGCCGGTCCTGCTCGCTGCGCTCCCGGTCGCGGCGCTCCTGCTCCCGACGTTCGTGTTCGAGCACCGGGTTGACCCAGCCGTCCGGCGCGTACTCGCCGTACTGCGGCGCGGGACGGCCCTGGACGCGACCGTCCACCTGACCGTCGGCCGACGTGGCGGGGGTGCGCCGTCCCTCCAGGCCGTCGGCGACCTCGTCGACGTGACCCGGTTCGCGGGCCGGGACCGAGCCCCAGCCGTCCGTCCCGCCGGTCACGCGCGACGCCCGCCGAGCGCACGGGTCGGGTTGCCCGACGCGTCGGTGCGGAGCTCCTTGGGGAGCGAGAACATCAGGTCCTCGTGGGCGGTCACGACCTCTTCCACGGTGCCGTACCCGGCGTCCGCGAGCTGGTCGAGCACCTCCGTGACGAGTTCCTCCGGCACCGACGCGCCGCTCGTGACGCCCACGGTGGTGACGCCCGCCAGCCAGTCCTGCTGGATCTCGGCGGCGTAGTCGACCCGGTGCGCCGCGCGGGCACCGTGCTCGAGCGCGACCTCGACCAGGCGGACGCTGTTCGACGAGTTCGCCGAACCGACGACGATCACGAGGTCCGCCGCGGGGGCGACCTTCTTGATCGCGACCTGGCGGTTCTGGGTGGCGTAGCAGATGTCGTCCGACGGCGGGTCCTGGATGGTCGGGTACTTCTCGCGCAGCAGGCGGACGGTCTCCATCGTCTCGTCGACGCTCAGCGTGGTCTGCGACAGCCACACGAGGTTGTCCGGGTCCGGGACGTCGAGTGCGGCGACGTCCTCCGGACCGTTCACCAGGATGGTGCGCTCCGGGGCGTGCCCCATCGTGCCCTCGACCTCCTCGTGACCGGCGTGCCCGATGAGGATGATGGTGCGCTCGGCCCTGGCGAAGCGCGTGGCCTCGCGGTGCACCTTCGTGACGAGCGGGCAGGTGGCGTCGATGGCGTGCAGGTCGCGGTCGGCGGCACCGGCGACCACCGCGGGCGAGACGCCGTGCGCGCTGAAGACGACGTGGGATCCCCTCGGGACCTCGGCGACGTCGTCGACGAAGACCGCTCCCCGCTGCTCGAGCGTCGACACTACGTGGACGTTGTGGACGATCTGCTTCCGGACGTAGACCGGCTCGCCGTACTGCTCGAGGGCCTTCTCGACCGCCACCACGGCGCGGTCGACGCCGGCGCAGTAGCCACGGGGCGCGGCCAGCAGCACCTTCTTCGTGCCGGGGACCGGCTCGTCGCGCAGTCGGCCGCGTGCCGCGAGCACCCGCGGCGGGGCGAGCGGGACCGTGTGGCCGTTGGTGATCGTCACGCTCCGATGATAGGTGCCGGGCGCTGGCGGGGCCTGGGTGTCGTCGGGATGCGGCAGCATGGGGGCATGGCGATCGAACAAGGCCCGCCGACGGCCGACAACCCGTGGCCCGTCGCGCTGCTCGGCGCGAAGCTCCGGGACTGGATCGACCGGCTCGGCACCGCCTGGGTCGAGGGTGAGATCACCCAGTGGAACGTCGCCGGTGGCAACGTCTACGGCAAGCTCAAGGACGTCGAGGTCGACGCGACGGTGTCGTTCTCGATCTGGTCGAGCGTGCGCTCCCGGGTGCCGGCGGACATCAAGCAGGGCGACCGCGTCGTCGCCGCCGTCAAGCCGAACTACTGGGTCAAGGGCGGCTCGCTGACGATGCAGGTCGTCGAGATGAAGCACGTCGGCCTCGGTGACCTGCTCGAACGGCTCGAGCGGCTCCGACGCACCCTCGGCGAGGAAGGGTTGTTCGACCCCGCCCGCAAGAAGCGTCTGCCGTTCCTGCCGCACCGCATCGGCCTCATCACCGGCAAGGACTCGGACGCCGAGAAGGACGTCAAGCGCAACGCGCAGCTCCGGTGGCCGCAGGTCGAGTTCCGGACCGTGCACACCGCGGTGCAGGGCGAACGCGCGGTCAGCGAGGTCACGGCGGCGCTCCTCGAGCTCGACGCCGACCCGGAGGTCGACGTGATCATCGTCGCCCGTGGTGGTGGCGACTTCCAGAACCTGCTCGGCTTCAGCGACGAGGGCCTGGTCCGCACCGCCGCCGCCGCGACCACCCCGATCGTCTCGGCGATCGGGCACGAGGCCGACCGGCCGATCCTCGACGAGGTGGCGGACCTCCGCGCCTCCACCCCGACCGATGCGGCGAAGCGGGTCGTGCCGGACGTCGCCGAGGAGCTCGCGAACGTCCGGGCCGCGCGAGCGCGCCTCGGGCTCCGGCTGTCGCACACGCTCTCGGTCGAGGCGGACCGCATCGCGTCCCTGCGCTCCCGGCCCGCCCTCGCGTCGACCGCCTGGCTCGTCGACACCCGGGCAGAGGAGGTGGCGCGCGACCTCTCCCGCGCCCGCGAACTCATCGACCGGCGTCTCGAGCGCTCGCACGCCGACGTCGGGCACCTCACGGCACGGCTCCGGGCGCTGTCGCCGCGGGACACCCTGCGGCGCGGCTACGCGATCGTGCAGACGGCGGACGGCGGGGTGGTGCGCAGCTCGGAGGACCTCGTCGGGGCGACGCCCGTGCACGTCACCCTCGGGTCCGGCACCGCGACGGGGACGCTCGAGCCGGACGGGCCCGGGCCGGACGGGGCCTGAGGGGCGGACGTCGGTGGAGCCTCGGTAGGATCGGGGTGTGTCATCCCAGCAGGAACCCGAGCAGGCCGACGTCCAGTCGCTGAGCTACGAAGCCGCGCGCGACGAACTCGTGCGCGTCGTCGCCGAGCTCGAGCAGGGGTCCGCCACGCTCGAGCGCTCGCTGTCGCTCTGGGAGCGCGGCGAGTCCCTGGCCGCCCGGTGCGAGGAGTGGCTCGTCGGTGCACGCGCCCGGCTCGACGCCGCGCGGGCCGCCTCCGAGTCCGAGGACGGCGCGTCCCGATGACCGACGCCGACGGCCGCCCGATCGTCGCCGAGCTCGGCCGCCCCGAGACGGCGGAGGAGACCTGGGCGCGCAAGGACGCCGCCCGCACCGCGCGCCGCCAGCACCAGACCGCCTTCAACCTGGTCATCGCGCTCATCGCGTCGCTCGGGATCGTGCTGTTCCTGGTCGCCGTCGTCGTCCGACCGGACAGCACCGTGGTCGACCGTGCCGTGGACTACCAGAAGGTCGCTTCCCAGGCGAAGGTCCCGGGCGTGACCCTCGCCGCGCCGGACCTGCCCGACACCTTCTCGTCGAACCGGGCCGACTACAAGGACAAGACCGCCGACGGCGTCAGCGTCTGGACGGTGGGCCTGATCACCCCCGACAAGCAGTACATCGGCCTGCAGCAGGGCATCAAGGCCAACGAGTCCTGGGTGTCGAACCAGCTCGACCAGCGCGCGGCCACCGGCTCCCGGACGATCGACGGCACGAAGTGGACCGTCTACGACCGTCGGGCCGAGGGCGACGCCGCCGGCAACCACGCGTACTCGCTCGTGTCCACGTTCGGGTCGAACACCATCGTCCTGTCCGGCACCGCCGACCAGTCGTCGTTCCGCACCGTCGCCACGGCGGTCAGCGAGCAGTTCGCCCGCTGACACGCCCGTCCACCCGAAGACCAGCACCGCAGACCAGCCGAGGAGCCCCATGCCCGACCGCGCCGCATCCACCCCGTCCGACGCCCTCCGTCTCCTCGTCGACGGGAACGCCCGGTTCGCGGCCGACAAGCGTCGCACCGGCCGCATCGACCCGGACCGCCGGTCGGAGCTCGCCGGGTCGCAGGCGCCGTTCGCCACGGTCCTCGGCTGCTCGGACTCCCGGGTGCCGTTCGAGCACGTCTTCGACGCCGGCATCGGCGACCTGTTCGCGATCCGCAACGCCGGCCAGATCGTCGACGACGTGGTGCTCGGCTCGATCGAGTTCGCCGTCGTCGCCCTCGGCACCCCGCTCGTGGTCGTGCTCCGGCACACCAAGTGCGGCGCGGTCGCGGCGGCTCGCTCGGGCGAGCCCGTCCCGGCCCCGCACCTGCAGGCCCTCGTCGACGCGATCGCCCCGAGCGTCGAGCGCGTCCGCTCCGACGACGCCGACGTCCCGCAGGAGTCGGTCGGCGCCGCCCACCTCGAGGCCACGCTGCGCCAGGTGATCGAGCGTTCCGGCGCGGTCTCCGACGCGATCGCCGAGGGTAGATTGGCCGTCGTCGGGGCGACCTACGACCTCACCACGGGCGAGGTCACCATCGACACCGTCGTGGGTCAGGCCTGACCGACCGCCACGACGACCGTCCCGGGCACCGGAGGAGACCCCGCCGCCCGGACACCCCACCAGCCGGCGCGACCGCGGCCGGCGAGCACTCCAGGAAGGACCACGACGACGTGACCGACACCACCCCGACCACCGTGACCGACAGCGACGACGACTACCGCATCGAGCACGACACCATGGGCGAGGTCCGGGTGCCGAAGTCGGCGCTCTACCGGGCGCAGACCCAGCGGGCGGTGGAGAACTTCCCGATCTCGGGCAGCGGCCTCGAGTCGGCGCAGATCGTCGCCCTGGCCCGGATCAAGCGGGCCGCGGCGCTCGTCAACGGGGAGCTCGGCATCGTCGACCCCGCGCTGGCCGACGCCGTCGCACGTGCGGCGGACGCGATCATCGAGGGCGCGCACCACGACCAGTTCCCCGTCGACGTGTACCAGACCGGCAGCGGCACGTCGTCGAACATGAACATGAACGAGGTCCTCGCGACCCTCGCGACCGACATCGCCGGCACCGCCGTGCACCCGAACGACCACGTGAACGCGTCACAGTCCTCCAACGACGTGTTCCCGACGTCGGTGCACGTGGCCGTGACCGAGGCCCTCATCCGCACCCTGGTCCCGGCCCTCGAGCACCTCGCCGAGTCGCTCGAGGCCAAGGCCGCGCTGTGGGCGGACGCCGTGAAGTCGGGCCGTACCCACCTGATGGACGCCACCCCCGTCACCCTCGGGCAGGAGTTCGGCGGCTACGCGCGCCAGGTCCGGCTCGGCATCGAGCGGGTGAACGCGACGCTCCCCCGCGTGGCTGAGGTCCCGCTCGGCGGCACGGCGGTCGGGACCGGCATCAACACGCCGAAGGGCTTCCCGCAGCGGGTCATCGCCCGGCTCGCGGAGGACACCGGCCTGCCGATCACCGAGGCGCTCGACCACTTCGAGGCGCAGGGCGCTCGTGATGCCCTCGTCGAGGCGTCCGGTGCGCTCAAGGTGATCGCGGTCAGCCTGACGAAGATCAACAACGACCTCCGCTGGATGGGCTCCGGCCCGAACACCGGCCTCGGCGAGCTGCACATCCCGGACCTGCAGCCGGGGTCGTCGATCATGCCCGGCAAGGTGAACCCGGTGATCCCCGAGGCCACCCTGATGGTCGCCGCCCGGGTCATCGGCAACGACGCCACGATCGCGTGGGCCGGTGCCTCCGGTGCGTTCGAGCTGAACGTGGCGATCCCGGTGATGGGCACGGCGCTGCTCGAGTCGATCCGCCTGCTGGCGAACAGTTCGCGGGTGCTGGCCGACAAGACCATCGACGGGCTGCAGGCGAACCTTGAGCGTGCCCGGGCGTTCGCGGAGTCGTCGCCGTCGATCGTCACGCCGCTCAACCGTGCGATCGGCTACGAGGCCGCGGCGAAGGTCGCGAAGTACGCGGTCGCCGAGGGCGTCACCGTGCGCGAGGCCGTGATCGCCCTCGGTCACGTCGAGCGTGGCGAGGTCACCGAGGAGCAGCTCGACAGCGCGCTCGACGTGCTGTCCATGACGCACCCGAACTGACCCGCGCGACCACCGACGGACGGGAGGCGCGGTGCCGGCTGGCACCGCGCCTCCCGTCCTGTCCGTCCGTGCGTCCGCTCGCCGGACCGAGCTTCTCGGCGGCGGACAGTCTCGCGGTCGTCACACCGCGAGACCGTCCGCCCGGCCGAGCCTCGGCTCGAGCGGGCGACCCCGCTACACGAGGTCCGGCGAGTCCAGCATCTCCGTCACCAGCGCGGCGATCGCCGAGCGCTCCGAGCGGGTCAGCGTGACGTGGGCGAACAACGGGTGCCCCTTCAGCCGCTCGATCACCGAAGCGACACCGTCGTGCCGACCGACGCGCAGGTTGTCGCGCTGGGCGACGTCGTGGGTGAGCACCACCCGGGAGTTCTGCCCGATGCGCGAGAGCATCGTCAGCAGGACGTTGCGCTCGAGCGACTGTGCCTCGTCGACGATCACGAACGCGTCGTGCAGGGACCGCCCGCGGATGTGCGTCAGCGGGAGCACCTCGAGCATGCCGCGCTCGACCACCTCGTCCAGGACGTTGTCGGACACCAGGGCACCGAGGGTGTCGTAGACGGCCTGCGCCCACGGGTTCATCTTCTCGGAGGCGTCGCCCGGCAGGTAGCCGAGCTCCTGGCCACCCACCGCGTACAGCGGCCGGAACACCATGATCTTCTTGTGCTGCTGCCGTTCGAGCACGGCTTCGAGTCCGGCACAGAGGGCGAGCGCCGACTTGCCCGTGCCGGCGCTGCCGCCGAGCGACACGATCCCGATCTCCGGGTCGAGCAGGGCGTCGATGGCCAGCCGCTGTTCCGCGGACCGACCGCGGAGGCCGAAGACCTCGCGGTCGCCACGGACCAGCGCGACCGCACCCGCGGTGTGCACCCGGCCGAGGGCGGAGCCGCGCTCCGAGTGGATGACCACACCGGTGTTGACCGGGACGCCGTCGAGCTGCGAGGTCCGGATCTCCTCCTGCTCGTACAGGTCGGACATCTGCTCGCCGGAGACCTGGAGGTCGGTGATCCCGGTGTAGCCGCTGTCGATCGCGAGCTCGGCGCGGTACTCCTCGGCCGCCATGCCGATGGACGATGCCTTGACGCGGAGTGGCAGGTCCTTCGACACGACGACGACGTCGAGGCCGTCGTTCTTGAGGTTCGATGCGACCGCGAGGATCCGCGAGTCGTTGTCGCCGAGCTGCAGCCCGGACGGCAGGACGGACTGGTTGGAGTGGTTCAGCTCGACGCGGAAGGATCCGCCCTCGCCGATCGCGATCGGGAAGTCGAGCCGTTCGTGTTCGATCCGCAGTTCGTCGAGGAGCCGGAGCGCCTGCCGGGCGAAGTACCCGATCTCCGGGTCGTTCCGCTTGGACTCCAGTTCACTGACGACGACGACGGGCAGGACGACCGCGTGCTCCGCGAAGCGGAACAGGGCCCTCGGATCGCTGAGGAGCACCGAGGTGTCGAGCACGTACGTGCGCTGGGCGACCGATGTGGACGAGTCCGCGGTGTGCTGCTGCTGTGTTCCGCGAGAGACGTTCTGAGAGGTCACGACCACTCCATCCCCGGGCCGCGTTCGGCCCGGTCCATGTCCTCGAACGCGGCCGTGGAGCGGGTCCCGAAGCACCGACTGTGGCCGCTTCGATCGGGCGCGGTGCCCGATGGGGACAAGCTACGTCCGACCCCCGACAGGACGCCAGCGACACGCGGCTCCCTGCGTTACGGTCACGTGAACACGGCGACCAGGGGCCGGCCTGGAGGCGCGGGACCGGCCCGCCCCGCGCCTCCCGTCCGACGCGGCGCGGCCCGCCGCGCGTCCGCGCGCGGACGGTGCCCCGAGACTCGGGGACGCTGCCTCGAGACTCGTTGCGGGCGACAGTTCTCGCACCGCGCAGCGCGAGAACTGTCGCTGAGAACGAGACTCGGCCCGGGTGCGCGGCGCGCCGCTACTGCATCGTGGCGTACGACAGGCAGGCGTCGCGGAACATGTCGAGCGTCTCGTCCGTGGTCGACGCGAAGACCGACACCCGTGCGACCCCGAGCCGCGTCGTCGCGGTGACCCCGTGGTTGTGGAACGCGGCGGACAGCGCGGTCAGACGCCCCTGCGGCGGCCGGAGCACCACGATGCCGGCACGCTCCCGTGGGTCACGGCTGGACTCGACGGCCAGTCCGAACTCGTCGGCGATGTCGAAGACCCGCTCGACCCGGTCGGCCACCCGCTCCTGCACTGCCGCGACCCCGACGGCCGTCAGGCGGTCGAGCGACACGGCCATCCGGGCCTGTGCCACGGGGTCGGTGCGGGTCATCTGGAACCCGGCGGCCCCGGACCGGACCGACGGGACCCCGGTCGGCCACCCGGTGGTGCCGTGCGGGCCGGACAGCGCCGGACGCAGCCGGTTCAGGGCGCGGTCGCTGAAGGCCGTGAAGCCGGTGCCCCAGCCGGCGTGCAACCACTTCTGCCCGCCCGTGGCGACCACGTCGGCGATCTCGTACGGGGCGTCCACGACACCGAAGCCCTGGATCGCGTCGACGATGAGGAGGCGTTCGCCGATGGCCTCGCGGATGGCGGCGAGGTCGGCGAGGTACCCGGTCTGCCAGTCGACGAGCGAGACGGCGACCGCGGTGACGTCGTCCGTGAGGCGCGACTCGATGAGCGACGGCGTCATCCACCCGGCGCCGGACTCGATCACGACCGGCTGGACGCGGCCGCCGGTGGCCGAGGCGGCGCTGGCGAGGGCGAGCGGCAGCGACGGGTACTCGTCAGCGGCGACGAGCACCCCGCCGGTCAGGCCGAACGCGGTGTGGAGCAGACCCGGCGTGGTGGCGGTCTGGGAGACCACCTGGTCCTCGCGGCGGCCGACGAGCCGTGCGGCGACCGTGCGGACCCGGACGTCCTGTTCGTCGAGCGTCTCCATGGCGCCGAAGCGCATGTGCTCCTGGATCGTGCCGAGCACGCGCTGCTCCTCGAGCACCGCGGTCTGGACGGGACCGAACGCGGCGTGGTCGAGGTAGCCGGGCTCCTCGGCGAAGCCGGCGGCGTACTCGTGGATGTTCACAGGGGCAACCTTCCGTGGGACGAAAACCCTGTGAGTCTACTGGGATCGAGGTCGATCGGTCGCCGAAGCGCCGGGAAGCGCCGCGCAGTCGCCGAGACGCCCGTCGGCCCCCGAGGCGCCCGTCAGGCCCCGAGGCGCCCGTCAGCCCCCGAAGCGCCGCGATCGCAACCCGAAGTCGCGGACCGCCCGGAGGAAGTCGACCTCGCGCAGGTCCGGGTAGAACGCCTCGACGAAGTAGAACTCGCTGTGGGCGCTCTGCCACAGCATGAAGTCCGACAGCCGCTGCTCCCCGGAGGTGCGGATCACCAGGTCCGGGTCCGGCTGCCCCTGCGTGTAGAGGTGGTCGCCGATGAGTTCCGGCGTCAGGACCTCGGCCAGGGTGTCGAGCGTGCCGCCGCCCTCGCCGTGCGCCCGAACGATGCTCCGCATGGCGTCGGCGATCTCCCGCCGTCCGCCGTACCCGACCGCGAGGTTCACGTGCAGGCCGGTGTGCTCCGCCGTCCGTTCCTCGGCGCGCTCGAGTGCATTCACCAGCGCGTCCGGCAGTCCCTCGTTCGACCCGACGTGCTGGACACGCCAGTCGCGGTGGTCGGCCAGCGTGCCGGCGAGGTCCGCGATGATGCCGACGAGCTGCTCGAGCTCGTCGCCGCCGCGGCCGGTGAGGTTGTCCGACGACAGCAGGTACAGGGTCACGACCTCGACGTCGAGGTCGTCGCACCAGGTCAGGAACTCGGGGATCTTCGCGGCACCCGCACGGTGCCCGTGGGCCGCCGACTCGAGGCCGAGCTGCTTCGCCCAGCGACGGTTGCCGTCCACGATCATGGCGACGTGCTTCGGCTTCACCGACCCGTCGATCTGCCGACGGATCCGGCTCTGGTAGGCGCGGTAGAGGATCCCTCGTCCTGCCCATCCCACCCTGCCGGTCACGGAACGAACATAGTGCACGACCCCTCGGAGCGCGCTGGCCACCGGATGTTCGGCTGTTGCTCGGCTGGTGCCCCTACGGTCGGACCATGCAGGCCGAGCACGAGACCGGGACCCTCCCCCACGTCCCCTTCACGGAAGAGGCGTCGAGCACCTCCGACGCCCGCGCCGCCGAGACCCGCCCCGCCTGGCGCGGCTGGATCCACCTCGGCGCGTTCCCGTTCGCCATCGCGATGGGCATCGTGCTCATCACCCTCGCCGGCTCACCGGCCGCGAAGGTCGGCAGCGCCGTGTTCATGGCGACCTCGCTCGCGATGTTCGGTGTCTCGGCGACCTACCACCGCTTCCCGTGGGGACCGACGGTGAAGGCCGTCCTGAAGCGCATCGACCACACGAACATCCTGCTGCTCATCGCCGGCACCTACACACCGGTGGCGATCTGCGCGCTCCCGCACACGCTCATGGTCGTCGTGCTCTGGGTGATGTGGTCCGGGGCGGCGCTCGGCATCGCCTTCCGGGTCCTCTGGATCGGGGCGCCGCGGTGGCTCTACGTGCCGATCTACCTCGTCCTCGGGTGCGCGGCGCTCGGTCTGCTCCCGCAGTTCTTCGCGGCGAGCGTCCCGATGACCGTGCTCATCCTGTCCGGTGGCGTCGCCTACATCGTCGGTGCGCTGGTCTACGGGTTCAAGCGTCCGAACCCGTCCCCGACGGTGTTCGGCTTCCACGAGGTGTTCCACGCGCTGACCGTTGTCGCGTTCGGCGCGCAGTGGGTCGGTGTGCTCCTGGTGGCGCTGCACCCGGTGCGCTGACCCGGGCGTCCCGCCCCGTCGTCCGCCGTCCCGTTCCTTCCCCCGACGACCGCGATGCACGGTCGATCCGGGCGTACGCGGTCGGTTGGGACAACCAGGAACGCCCGGTCTCACCAGGGATCTCGGCCTGGAGGCGCGACTCGCCTCCGCCGCGCTCGCCCAGACCGCGGGTGGGCTCAGCCGCGCTCGGTGTCGTCCCCGACGTCCGCCCGGCCGTCCTCGGCGGCGCGCCGCTCCGGTTCGTCCGTGACGGTCTCGCCGTTCGCCTCGGCCTCGAGCCGCTCCCGGATCTCCGCCCGGTATCGGGTGCGACGGATCCGGCGGGTCATGTCGATGACGAGCAGGATCGTCACCACGGCGACCACCGCGATCGCGATGAAGCCCGCGACACCGGGCGTCACGTCGACGTCAGGGACCGTGGAGGTCGGGCTCGGGCTGGGGGCGGCGGCGAGTGCCGCCAGGATGGTGCTCACGCAGTGGTGTCCTCGTCTGCCGGGATCCCCGCGAAGAGGTCGGACTCCGGCGTCGACGTCGGCACGCGGGCCTCGACGAGCTGGTAGTCCTCGGTCGGCCACACCGTCGCGAGGAGGTCGTTCGGCCAGTAGAAGAAGGCGCTGTCCGTCGGCACCTGGCTCGCGTGGGCGCGGAGCGCGGCGTCGCGGGCGTCGAAGTACTCGTGCACGTCGACGTGGGTGGTCGCGAGGTCCGGCCGGTCGGCGAACCGCTCGACCCACTCGCGGAGCTGCTCGACGGCCGGGCTGTCCGGGTCGCGCTCCTGCAGGGCCTCGAAGACGGTGCGGAAGCGACGCGGGTTCATGGTGCGCTCGTAGTACAGCTTCGAGACAGACCAGGCGGGCCCAGCGGCCGGGAACGCGGTCGGGTCGGCGGCGGCGGTCCAGGCCGCGACGGAGACGTCGTGCGTCCGGATGTGGTCCGGGTGCGGGTAGCCGCCGTTCTCGTCGTAGGTGACGAGCACGTGCGGTCGGAAGCGCCGGACGACCCGCACGAGGGCCTCGGTCGAGTACTCGAGCGGCACCGTGGAGAACGTCCCGGGGCGCACGGTCTCGCCCTTCTCGGCGTCCGGCAGGCCGGAGTCGTGGTATCCGAGCCACACGTGGTCGATGCCGAGCGCGGCCTGTGCGCCGGCCATCTCGGTGCGCCGGTAGCCGGCCATGTCGCGGTGTGCCCGGCTGGTCGCGGGCTCGCCGAGCTGCTCGTTGAGGATGTCGCCGGCCTCGCCGCCGGTGCACGAGACCACGAGGACGTCGTTGCCCTCGGCCGCGTACCGCGCCATCGTCGCCGCTCCCTTGCTCGACTCGTCGTCGGGGTGGGCGTGGACGGCCATCAGGCGGTACGGCACGTGGGAGTTCCTCACTGGTCGTGCGGCGGACGCGGGCAGCGCACAGCGTCACGTGAACTACCCTGGTCATCAGGATAATCACCCCGGGAGCCCCGAACTGTCCGAACCGCAGCACCCATCGGCACCTCAGCCGTCCGCCGCCACCGCCGCGACGCTGGACGACCGCTACGGTCGCACCCCCGGGCGCGCACGACGGGCACGGTTCATCGGGATCGTCGGTGCCGCCGCCGTCGCCCTGGTGTTCCTCGTCTGGGTGATCTGGGCGGGCCCGGGCCAGACGAGCCACGGCCTCGACACCGACGACATCGGCTACCAGGTGGTGTCCGACCACGAGACCGTCGTCCACACGCAGATCTCCGTCGACCCGGGGACGGCCGCGAAGTGCGCCGTCCAGGTGCTCGACAAGTCGTACACGATCGTCGGCTGGAAGGAGATCCGGGTCCCCGCCGCCGAGCAGCGCACCCGGAGCGTCACCACGCCGGTGCAGACCGTGTCACGTGGCGTGACCGGCTTGATCCACGACTGCTGGGTTCCCTAGACTGCTGTGATTCGCGGACAAGACCGGCCACACCGGCCGGTCTTGTTCTTTGCTGAAGGGATTCACGATGAGCAACGACACGCAGGTCACCTGGCTGACCCAGGAGGCGCACGACCGACTCACGGCCGAGCTCGAGACCCTCTCCGGTGCCGGTCGTCAGGAGATCGCGGACCGCATCGAAGCCGCGCGCGAAGAGGGCGACCTCAAGGAGAACGGCGGCTACCACGCCGCCAAGGACGAGCAGGGCAAGATCGAGGCCCGCATCCGTCAGCTCACCGAGCTCCTCAAGAACGCCACCGTCGGCGAGGCCGACTTCGACGGCACCGTCGAGCCCGGCACCGTCGTCACTGCGATCATCGCCGGTGACGAGTCGACCTTCCTCGTCGGCAACCGCGAGATCGTCGGCGAGGGTTCCGACCTCACCGTCTACAGCCCGGTCAGCCCGGTGGGCGCTGCGATCGTCGGCCTCCGCCCCGGCGCCAAGACCACGTACACCGCGCCGAACGGCAAGGAGATCGCCGTCGAGGTGACGAACGTCGAGCGCTACGTCCCGTAGGACGCACCCCAGAACGAGACGGGAGGCGCGGTGCCAGCTGGCACCGCGCCTCCCGTCTCGTTCCGGGTGCGGTCTCAGTGCTCCAGCAGTTCCGGCCGGAAGCCCACCTCGCGCAGCCGGTGGATGACCTCCTGCGCGTGCTCCGGCCCGCGCGCCTCGATCGACAGGTCGAGGGCGACCTCGTTGATCACCAGTCCCTGCCCGTGGCGGGTGTGCAGCACCTCGACGACGTTCGCGCCCGCGTCGGAGATGACCTGCGACACCCGGGCGAGCTGCCCCGGGCGGTCCGGCAGCATGATCCGGATACCGATGTACCGCGAGGCCGCGACGAGACCGCGGGTGATCACGCGCTCCATCATCAGCGGGTCGATGTTGCCGCCGGAGAGCAGCACGACGGTGCGGCCGGTGTCGCGGACGGAGCCGGACATGATCGCCGCGACACCCACGGCACCCGCGGGCTCGACGACGAGCTTCGCGCGCTCGAGCAGCACCAGCAGCGCACGGGCGACGTCGTCGTCCGACACCGTGACGATGTCGTCGACGAGGTCGCGGATGATCGGGAAGTTCATGTCGCCGGGCCGCGCCACCGCGATGCCGTCGGCGATCGTCGGCTTCGTCGAGACCGTGACGGGCTCACCAGCCTCGAGCGAGCTCGGGTAGGCCGCGGCGTTCTCGGCCTGCACCCCGATGACCCGGATCTGCCGGCCGAGGCGCTCGGCCACGCCCTTCACGGCGAGGGCGATGCCGGCGATGACCCCGCCGCCGCCGATCGGCACGATGACCGTGTCCGCGTCGGGCACCTGGTCGAGGATCTCGAGGCCGACGGTCCCCTGGCCGGCGATCACCGCGGGGTGGTCGAACGGGGGGATGAAGACCGCGCCGGTCCGGGCCGCGAAGTCCTTGGCGGCGCTCAGGGCCTCTTCGACGGAGTGCCCGCGGAGGACGACCTCGGCGCCGTAGTGCCGGGTCGCCTGCAGCTTCGGCAGTGCGACACCGACCGGGGTGAAGATCGTGGCGGGGATGCCGAGCTCACGGGCGGCGAGGGCGACGCCCTGCGCGTGGTTGCCCGCGCTCGCGGCGACGACGCCCGCAGCGCGCTGCTCCGGCGTGAGGGTCGACAGGCGGTTGTACGCCCCGCGAACCTTGTACGCACCGGTGCGCTGCAGGTTCTCGCACTTCAGGTGCACCGGGGATCCGAGCAGCTCGGCGAGGAACTGCGACGTCTCCATCGGCGTGACCCGGGCGACCCCGGCGATCGTCTCGCGCGCCTTCTCGATGTCGTCGAGCGTGGGGATCAGCGGCGTAGTCGTGTCGGTCACGGTCCCATCATCCTCGGTCGGACCGCTCGTGACGAACCCGTGACGTCAGTTGGTGCTGGCAGTGCCCTCAGCCGCCGTCGGCTCGGACTTGCTCCCCGGCGCCGGGACCGGGTCGCCGATCTTGTGCCGACGTCCCCGACGGAGCTGGAGCTGCCCGTGCTGGCCGCGTTTCGGTGTGGCCTCGAGCACGTGTTCGGAGTCGAGTCCGCGCCAGCGGCCGCTCGCGATCGTCATCACCATCGTGTTCACCGTCGCGATGATCGGGACGGCGAAGAAGGCGCCGGCGATGCCTGCGAGCCCCGACGCCGCCGTGACGCCGAGGACCACGGCAAGCGGGTGCACCTTGACGGCGTTCCCCATCACGAGCGGCTGGAGGATGTGCCCCTCGATCTGCTGCACGAGCAGCACGACCGCGAGCACGAGGACCGCGGCGAGCGGCCCGTTGAAGATGAGCGCGACGAAGACCGCGAGGAAGCCGGTCACGATCGCACCGACCACGGGGATGAACGCCCCGAGGAACACGAACGCCGCGATCGGGATGACGAGGGGCATCCCGCCGAAGAACAGGCCGACGATGAACGCGCCGAGGCCGATGCCGACCGCGTCGACGAACGCGACGAAGATCTGCACGCGGATGAAGCTCGTGAGCGTGATCCAGCCCGCGACGCCGGCGCCGTCGACCGTCGCCCGGGCCTTCTTCGGGAACAGCCGGACGGCCCAGCGCCAGACGTTCTTGCCGTCGATGAGCAGGAAGATCGTCGTGAACAGGATGATGAAGAGCGCTTCGAAGACGTGCGTCGCCCCGGACCCGGCGCTCGCGACACCGGACAGGATCGACGCCGAGTTGTCCTGCAGCCACTTCGTGCCGTCGTTGAGCCACCCGTTGACGTCGCTCTGCGTGATGCCGAGACCGGAGTTCAGGACGAAGTCCTTGATGTTCGCGTACTGGTCGATCGTGCGGTCACGCAGCGAGGGGTACGAGGCGATGATCTGGTCGACGACGAGCCAGACGAGCGCACCGATGGCCGCCAGCCCGCCGAGCAGGCTGATCACGACCGCCAGCCACTTGGGCACGTGGTGTCGCTGCATCCAGTTCGAGATCGGCACGAGCAGGGCGGACACGACGATGCCGACGAGGAACGGGATGAGGATCTGGCTGAAGACCGTCATTAGCCAGATGAAGACCGCGAGCACGCCGATGACGACGAGGATCCGCCACGACCACGCGCCTGCGATGCGCATGCCCATCGGGACCGAGTCCTCGACCACGGGGTCCGGATGCGTCGGTTGCTGCTTTCTACCCCATGCCATTCCTGGAGTGTATCGATGTGCTGACCGACAGGTACCAGATACGGCATACGCCGTCGCGCCGCGGGTGTCGGGGGCGCTCGGTAGCGTCGGTCGCATGGTCAGGACCACGCTCTCCGCCGCTGAGGCCCGTCGCGTCGCGCTGGCCGCCCAGGGGTTCGGGCAGCCGCCGTCGGACGCGGTGTCGACCCGGGCGCTGAACGTCGGGTTCGCCCGGCTCGGGCTGCTGCAGATCGACTCGGTGAACGTCTTCGAGCGCAGCCACTACCTGCCGTTGTTCGCCCGGCTCGGCGCCTACGACCGGTCCACGCTCGACCGTCTGACCATGGCGCAGCGCGGGCCGTACGCCGAGTACTGGGCGCACGAGGCAGCCTTCGTCGACCGCGCCGACCTGCCGCTCTTCCGCTGGCGGATGGACGCCCTGCGCGACCGTGACTCCTGGCCCACCCACGTCGCGTCGGTGACGCGCACCGAGGGTGTCCGGCGCGAACTGCAGGCCCTGCTCCGCGCCGAGGGGCCGATGCCGGCGAGCGCGGTCGAGCACGAGTCCAACGTCCGCCGCGGGCCGTGGTGGGGGTGGAGCGACGTCAAGCTCGGCCTCGAGCTGATGTTCCGCTGGGGTGACGTCGTCAGCGCCGGGCGGTCGGGCTTTGAGCGCGTCTACGCCCTGCCGGAGCAGGTGCTGCCGCTGGGCACCCTCGAGACCGCCCCCGAACGACCGGCGGCCGTGCTCGAACTCGTCCGTCGCTCCGCGCGGGCGCTCGGCGTCGGGACCCGTGCGGACATCGCGGACTACTTCCGGCTCCGCGCCGACGACACCGCCGCCGCGATCGCCGAACTCGTGGCGGCCGGTGAGCTCGTCCCCGTCCGGGTCGAGGGATGGGACGAACGCGCCTGGCTGCACGTCGACGCCCGGGTCCCCCGCCGGATGACGGCCGACGCCGTGCTCAGCCCGTTCGACCCCGTCGTGTGGTTCCGTCGCCGGGCCGAGCGCATGTACGGCTTCCACTACCGGATCGAGATCTACACGCCCGCACCGAAGCGGGTGTTCGGGTACTACGTCCTGCCGGTGCTGCAGGACGACCGCCTGGTCGGCCGGATCGACCTGAAGAGCGATCGGCAGCGCGGGGTGCTGCGCGTGCGGACGGCGTGGCAGGAGCCCGGCGAGCGACTGGACGCCGACCGTCTGGCGGACACGCTGCGGCGGACGGCTGCGTGGCAGGGGCTCGACGGGGTCGAGGTCACCGACCGCGGCACCGCAGCCGGTGCGCTGGCGGCCGCGCTCGGCGTCCCGCTCGTCCCGCACGTCGCGGCGGACGACGCCGAGGCGCCCGTCGTCCTCGACCCCGCCGTCTGACGGGCAGGAGGGGCGTGGCGGCGCCGACCCGTGCCTCCAGGCCGTCGCCCGGACCGGTCAGAAGCGGTCGAGGCTGCCGCGCAGCCGCGCGATGCGGTCCGGCAGCGGCGGGTGCGTCGAGAACAGTCGGTCCATCACGCCGGGCCGCATCGGGTCCGCGATCCACAGGTGCGCCATCGACGAGTTCTGCGTCTGCATCGGCCGCCCGTACGCGCCGAGCTTCTCGAGCGCGCGGGCCAGCCCTTCCGGGTGCCGGGTGGTCATCGCGCCCGTCGCGTCGGCGAGGTACTCGCGCTGCCGGGACACCGCGGCCTGCACCCCCGCGGCGGCGATCGGCGCGACGACGACGGCCGCGATCCCGGCGATGAGGAGGACCGGGTTGGTGCCGCCGTTGTCGTTGTTGCGGTTCCGCCCGCCCGACAGCCCGCTGAAGATCGAGATGCGCAGGAGCACGTCGGCGATGAACCCCACCGCGACGACGAGCCCGAACACCATCGTCGAGACGCGGATGTCGTAGTTCCGGACGTGCCCGAGCTCGTGCGCCATGACGCCCTGCAGCTCCTGGTCGTCCATGATCGCGAGCAGCCCCGTGGTCGCGGCGACGATCGCGTGGTCCGGGTCCCGACCCGTGGCGAAGGCGTTCGGCGAAGGGTCCTCGATGACGAACACCCGCGGCATCGGCGTGCCCGTCGCGATCGCGAGGTTCTCGACGGTGCGCCAGAGCCGCGGCTCCGTGTTCCGGTCGATCTCGATCCCGCCGGCGATGGCCGTCGCCTGCCGTCCGGCGAGGAAGTACTGCAGCACCGCGTAACCGAGGGCGACCGCGAGCACGATGACACCGATCGACACGTCGCCGGCGAGGTACCCGCCCAGGAAGCCGAGGGCCCCGATGATCAGCAGGAAGACCAGGACGATGAGGACCGTGTTGCGCTTGTTCCGCGCGATCGCGCTGTACACGTCAGGCCGACGCCGCCCGGGTCAGAACTGGACGCGCGGCGGTTCGGCGATCGCCGCGGGCTCGGCGGTCTCGAAGAACGACGCCTCGGAGAACCCACGGCTCTTCGCGAACGAGGAGTTCGGGAAGACGCGGATCTTGGTGTTCAGCTCGCGCACGCCCCCGTTGTAGAAGCGCCGGGCCGACTGGATCTTGTCCTCGGTGTCGACCAGCTCCGACTGCAGCTGCAGGAAGTTCTGGCTCGACTGCAGCTGCGGGTAGCCCTCGGCGACGGCGAACACGCTCTTCAGGGCCTTCTGCATGTGCCCCTCGGCGGCGGAGGCCGTGGTGGCGTCCCCCGCGCTCAGGGTCTCCGAGCGGGCCTTCGTGACGTCGTCGAAGACGGACTTCTCGTGCGTGGCGTAGCCCTTCACCGTCTCGACGATCGTCGGGATGAGGTCGGCCCGGCGCTTCAGCTGGACGGAGATGTCGCTCCACGCCTCGTCGACACGGACCTTCAGCGTGACGAGGGAGTTGTACGTGACCCAGAGGTAGATCCCGACGACCACGAGGAGGACCACCACCACTCCGACGACGATCAGCGTCGTGATGAGTCCGGTGTCCATGAGGGCGTGCTCCTTTTCGCGTCGGGATGCGCGGTGGTTCGGTGCTCCCGTGGCCGTCGGACGGCCTCGGCGGCCGCGAAACGGCCGAGGATAATTGTATCGACCGGCCGGGCGTCCTCCGGCCCGGCGCCTGGGTTCACGGCCGATTCCCGAGTCGCACACACCGGGCGCTCGGCCTCACCGGCGTGTCGGCCGGTGCGCGCACATCATCCCTTCGGCGTATTGACCGTGGCCGGTTCATCACGTGGGATGGACTCGGATGAACACGCGCGGGGACAACGTGGACGATCGGGCCGTCGGGGGCGACGGCCCTGTTCGGCGTCCCCGGTACACGGTGCTGGTCGCCGCGTGCGCGGTGCTCGTCGCAGGGCTGCTGACGGCTGCGGGAGCGCCGGCGACGGCTGCACCGGCCACGGCCGCCTCGGCCACCGCCGCACCGGCCACCGCCGCACCGGCCGACGCCGCGGCGTCGGTCACCGCCGCCGCAGCCGACGCCGCCGCAGCCGACGCCGCCCCGATCGACGCCGCCGCACCGTCCCCGACCTCGACCCCGGTGCCGCAGAACAACCTCACGCCGAAGCCCGGCACCCCGACGTCCCCGCCGACCGCACGCCCGGTCCGCCCCACGATCGCCGACCCCGGCGACGTCACGAGCAGCTCCGTCCGGCTCCACGGCAGCGGGACGCCGGGGCACGTCGTCCGGGTCGCCGGCCCGGCCACGACCGGCTCCACCGGGTGCTCGACGACGGTCCGCGGCGACGGGTCGTGGTCGTGCATCGCCGCGGTGCGCTCCGGCCCCCAGCAGGTGTTCACCGTCCAGGACCGCACGGACGCCACCCTGGGGTCCGCGAGCGCTCCGGCCTCCGACGTGATCGTGCCACCGACCGTCACGACCACGCGGCCCACCAACGGCCCGGTGTCGGGAACGGGACACCCCGGGTCGACGGTCACGCTGTCCGTGTCGGGCTCGACGACCGACCGCACGGCGACCGTCGGCGGCGACGGCCGCTGGACCCTGATGCTCGGCGGCGCCACACCCGGTGGCGGTGGCGACGCCCGTCCCACGGTGACCGCGACCCAGACCGCGAGCACCGCGGACGGTTACCGGTCCGACCTGCGGAGCGCCGCCTCGGCACCGGTCACGATCGTGCTCGACCGCACGGCACCCGCGGCGCCGCGGATCTCCGCCCCGACGAACGGCGACCGGGTGCGGTCCCAGCCCGTCACCGTGTCCGGGACGGGTGAGCCCGCGGCCGTGCTGACCGTGTACGTCGACCGTGCACCGGTGTGCCGGACCGACGTGCCCGCGTCGGGTCGGTGGTCGTGCTCCACCGCCGGGTCGACCCTCCGCTCGGGTACGCAGGCGCTCACGGCGACCCAGCAGGACGCGGCCGGCAACTTCTCGACGTCGTCGGCGGCCGTCCGGGTCACCGTCACCGCCGCGACCGCCACCCCGACGGACGACGCCGGCAGCCCGAGCGGCACGGCGTCGCACGGCCGCACCCCGACGGAGGGCGCGAACCCCAGGGACACCGGCGGCCCCACGACGACCGGCACCGGTTCCAGCCCGGGCGGCACCGGGACGGGCGGGCACGCCGACGCCGGCGCCGGCCCGCGCCCGGGCGGCACGGCAGCCGGCTCGGACGGGACGGGTCCGCACGGCCTCGACTGGTCCGGTCCCGCCGGTGACTGGACCGCATCGACGTCGTACGACACCACCGTCCCGACGATCCAGGCGGCGTTCTCGTGGCGGACGGTCCTCGTGGCCACCGCGGTCGCCGCCGGGTTCCTCGTGCTCATCGCCGGTCCGCTCGCACTCGTCGCCGGCGCCGCGCGGGGTCGGGTCCGGAACCCGTTCGCGGGGCTGCTCGGCCGGAACCGGTCCCGGGCGGAACGACGACGCGGCGACGTCCTCCCCACCTGGGCGTCGACGACCGTGGCCGTCCTCGTCGTCGCGCTCTGCACCCTGCTCGGTGTCGGTGTCTCGCTCGAGGCCCGCTACGTGCGCCTGGCGATCGCGGTCCTGCTCGGTGCCGCGGCGCTCATGGCAGCGGTCGTGCTCGCCTCTCGGTGGGCCGCGGGCACCGATCGCCGGACCGTGGCGTTCCGGGTGTCCCCGTGGCTCGTGCTCGCGGCACTCGTCGCGTGCGGGGTCACCCGGTCGTTCGACCTGTCGCCCGCGGTCATCGTCGGCGTCGTGCTCGTCCCCGTCGGTCGGCCCGACCTCGACACCGCCGCGCTGCGGCTCGGGTCCGCCATCGCCTCCGGCGCCCGGAGCGCGACCTGGCGCTCACTGGCGCTGCTCGTCGTCGCCGCCGCGGGTTGGGTGCTGCACTCGCTGACGCCGGGCTCCGGGTTCTGGGTCTCGTTCGCCTCCGAGTTCGCCATCACCCTGTGCGTCGGTGGTCTCGGTGCCGTGGTCGCGACGCTGCTGCCGCTGCCGGGTTCGGCGGGCCAGGCGTTGCTCGCGCAGTCCCGCGGTCGCTACGTCGCGATCGCCGCGGTCGCCGTCGCCCTCGCGGCCGCCGTGTACTCCGGATCCGCGGGGACGCACGTCTCCCCCGTCGTGCTCGGCGTCGTCGCCGCGGTCTGCACCGCCGGTGCGATCGCGACCCGGCCCTGGCAACGCGACCCGGCGGTCGACGCACGCACCTGACCGGGCCGCCGCACGCACCGGACGCGCGTCGCGCCTCCAGTCCGGTCCTCCGGCCGCGCGTGGCGGATACGCTGGCGAACGGTGCAGGTCGCACCACCGACCGCTGCAGCACCGACCGCTTCAGGGAGCGACGATGACCGAATCCCGATCCGACTACGACCCGACCCGGTTCCGCGAGGTCTTCGAGTCGAGCTACACCTACGCGAACGGTTTCGCCCGGAACACGCACCGCTTCGCGGACCGGCCGGCGCTGCGGGACCCGGGGAGCGGCCGGTCGTGGACGTACGCCGAGCTCGGCACCGACGTCGACCGGGTCGGTGGATGGCTCGTGCGGCACGGGGTGGGTCACGGCTCCGTCGTGATGGTCGAGCTGTTCAACTCGCCGGAGTTCGCCCTGCTGTACCTGGCGTGCCAGCGCATCGGCGCGGTGTTCTCGCCGACGAACTTCCGGCTCGCCCCCGACGAGGTCGCGTTCATCGTCGAGGACTCCGCGCCCGTGGTCCTCGTGTACGACGCCGATCGGACCGCCGACATCACGGCTGCCCTCGGCAGCGCGCCGCACACCCCCGAGCACGTCGTCGTGGTCGGCGAGGGCACCCGCGACGACGTCCCGTTCGCCGAGCTGCTCGCCGCGGATCCCGTGACCGACGACGAACTCGCCGCCACGATGCCGCGCAGCACCTACGACGAGACCACGCGCCTGTACACCTCGGGGACCACGGGCCGTCCGAAACCCGTGCCGCTGCCGAGCCTCGTCGAGGTGCTCAGCGCGCACGACGTGATCATGCACTTCCCGCTCAGCCCGTTCGACAAGACGCTCAACATGTCCCCGCTCTTCCACCGCGGTGGCCTGTACTCCGGCGGCCCGAACCCGGTGTTCTACGTCGGCGCCGAACTCACCACGCTCCGGCACTTCGACGCCGACCGCGTGCTCGACCTCGTCGAGTCCGAACGGTTGACGTTCCTCATCGGTGCCCCGCCGAACCTCGTGCAGCTCGCGAACGCCCAGGAGGCACAGCCCCGCGACCTGTCGAGCCTGCACGGCATCGTGACCATGGGCGCCCCGCTCGACCGTGCCGCGGCGCTCCGCTACCAGGAGCTCCTCTCCCCGCGGATCTTCAACGGGTACGGCACGACCGAGACGTTCTGGAACACGTTCCTCCGGCCCGAGGACTTCCCCGACGGCGCCGGCTCCACCGGCCGGGCGAGCACCGACGACGACGTCGCCGTGGTGCGCGTCTACGAGGACCGGCTCGCCGACCCGACGGACACCGTGCCGAAGGACGGCTCCGAGATCGGTGAGTTCGCGGTCCGCACGGTGAAGTCCGGCTACTCCTACCGGAACCCGGGGCTCGAGGCGGAGAAGTTCGCGAACGGCTGGTTCTACCCGGGCGACCTCGCGACGTGGGACGAGCACGAGCGCGTGACGATCGTCGGCCGCAAGGACGACATGATCATCTCCGGCGGCGAGAACGTGCACCCCGTGCAGGTGGAGGCGGCCCTGCAGGAGCACCCGGGCGTCGCGGACTCGATCGTGGTCGGGGTCCCCGACGAGCGCTGGGGCGAGGTCGTCACGGCGTACGTCGTCCGCGCGCCGGGTCGGCTGCCCGACGACGACGTCGCCGCAGCCGCCGCGCTCGAGGAGTGGACTGGCTCGCATCCCGGGCTCGCGCGCTACAAGCGGCCGCGGCGGTACCGGTTCGTCGCCGAGCTGCCGTACAACGCGACCGGCAAGAAGGTGCACTACGTCGCCAAGGCGACGGCCGCGGACGACCAAGCCGCGGGCCTGCTGCTCGAGCCGTAGCGGACGGGAGGCGCGGGGCGGCCCCGCCCCGCGCCTCCCGTCCGGCGCGCACTACCCGCGGTGGGGCGCGTTCCGCGCGAAGAGACCGGGCAGGAGCCCGCCGATCTTCGTGCCGATGCACAGGCTGACGAACGTCGCCAGGGGTGTCGCCAGGGCCTCGGGGTCGAACGTCGCGACCGCGACCAACCCCACGGTGCCGGGCACCAGCAGCAGGAACGCCGGGAAGAACGAGACGGTCGCCGGGATCGCCGGCACGAGCCGCTCCAGGAGCCGCGTCGCGACGAAGAGCAACGCCGCCGTCGCACCGGTCGCGACGACGCTCCCCCACACCGGCGTGATCCCGCTCACCAGGGCGTACGCGGTCGTCATGACCGCGACCGAGACCAGCGTCAGGCGCCACCCGGACCGGAACACCAGGCCGAGCCCCACCGCGAGGACGACGACCGCGACCCACGACACCCAGTACGGCGGGACGGCCTCCCACCCGCCGCGCTCCGTGCCGACGCCCGCGACCTCGCCGACGAGTGCGGCCGACGACGGGTCGACGTGCAGCCCGGTGAGCGCACTGCCCGAGGCGATGCCGGCGGCCATGAAGCCGAGCATGATGAGGCCCTGCATCAACCGCGACGACCCGGTGACGATGTCCGACGCGGTCAGCTCCAGCAGCGCGTTCGTGATGAGCGCCCCGGGCACGAACACCGCCACCGGCGCACACACCGCGAACAGCGGGACGTGGTCGAACCCGGTGCCGGCGGCCACGAGTCCGACGATCGTCGTCGACAGGAAGGCCGCCAGGAACGGGATGACGGCGACGGCCTCGCGGAAGCGTCGGAGCGCGAGCCCCAGCACGCCGACGAGGGCTCCGGCACCCAGCGCGACGAGGATCGCCCACCAGGGGCACCGGAACACGACGGTGAGGCCGGCGGCGGTCAGGGCGTTGCCGAGGATCCACGGCAACGCGGGTGGCGGGGTCGTGCCGGCGCGGATGGCACGGACGCGCGCGGGGATCTCGGCGAGGGCGATGGAGCCGCTCTCCAGACCGAGGACGAGCCGGTTCGCCCGGGCCGCCTGGCGCGACGACAACTCGACGCCCTCGGTGTTCACGATGGTGGCGGCGCCCGTCGCGGTCTCGCTGACCATCACCAGCGCGGGCAGCACCCCCACGGCGAGCGTCGGTCCCACGCCGGCTGCGTCGCGGGCCTTCTCGAGCGCGGAACGGACATCGGTGACGGAGCTGCCGGCGTCGAGGAGCAGGGCGCCGAGGGTGCCGAGGAGCATGCCGACGGGGACGGTCTCGCCGTCGACGACCTCGACGTGTGCCTCGGGGCGGCCGAGGGCGTTCCGCAGGTTCGCGAGCGCGCTTCCGAGACTGGCCACGAGACTCGATCGTAGTGCCGGGCAGCGGCGCCGGGCCGGCGGCGCCGGGCCGGCGGCGCCGCGCCGGCTCCGCCGGAGGCCGAGACTCGTGCTGGGCGACAGTTCTCGCGCACCCGAGCGCGAGGACCGTCGTCCAGGCCGAGACTCGGTGCGCCTGACGTACCCCCGGTGGGACTCGAACCCACAACTCGGCGATTTTAAGTCGCGTGCCTCTACCGATTGGGCCACGGGGGCGGGCCGCAACAGCCTACCGACGGGCCGAGGCGGCCACCCCGTCGGGGTGACCGCCTCGGTCGTCGAGCGTGTCGCTACTTGGCGTCGGCCTCGGCCTTCACCGGCTCGGCGTCGTTCGAGACGTCCTTCGCCGGCTCGCCGTACGCGGGACCGGCGGTCCCGGCGGGCTGGCCCTCGGCCGGAGCCTGTGCGGCAGCGGGCGCCGGGGCCTCGGCAGCAGGCTTCGGACGCGACGCGAACGCCTCGAAGGCAGCACGCGGGGTCTCGCGGTCGTCGAGCGACGCGATGTCGCGGCCGAGGAAGAAGCCGCCCACCCAGTCGCCGATGACGCGCCACTTGCGCTCCCACGACGGCATCGCCAGGCCGTGGTAGCCACGGTGGGCGCCCCACGCGAGGAAGCCCTTCATCGCGAACTTGCCGGACTGGAACACGCCGATGCCGAGACCGAGGCCCGCGACGGCACCGAGGTTCTCGTGCTTGTAGTCGTTCGTCGCCTCGCCGCGGAGGGTGGCGACCACGTTCTTCGCGAGCTGCTTCGCCTGACGGACCGCGTGCTGGGCGTTCGGCACGCAGAAGCCGCCGACGCCACCGCCGGTGAGGTCCGGGACGGCCGCGACGTCACCGCAGGCCCAGGCGTCGGCGATCACGCCGTTGTCGTCGACGACGCGGAGGTCGGGCTGCACGCGGATGCGGCCGCGCTGCTCGAGCGGAAAATCGGTGCCCTTGACCATCGGGTTCGCCATGACGCCGGCGGTCCAGATGATGAGGTCGGACTCGATCTTCTCGATCGCGCCGTCGCCCGACTTGAGCTCGCACACACCGCCGACCGCGGAGGCCAGCTGCGTCTCGAGGTGCACGGTGGCACCGCGCTGCGCGAGGTTCTTGAGCACCCAGTGCGACGTCTCGAGCGAGACCTCGGGCATGATGCGGCCCATCGCCTCGACGAGGTGGAAGTGCGTGTCGTCGAAGGAGAGCTGCGGGTGGCTCTTCAGCAGGTCGGTGACGAACGAGCGGAGCTCGGCGAACACCTCGATGCCGGCGAAGCCACCGCCCACGACGACGACGGTCAGCAGGCGGTCGCGCTCGGGACCGGCCGGCAGGTTCGCCGCCTTGTGGAAGTTCGTGAGGATCTTGTCGCGGATGGCCGCTGCCTCTTCGATGGTCTTGAGGCCGATGGCCTCGTCCGCGACGCCCGGGATCGGGAAGGTCCGCGACACCGCGCCGGCGGTCATGACGATCTGGTCGTAGGACTCCTCCCACGCCGCACCCTCGGCCGGGGTGATGGTCGCCGTCTTGGCGGCGTGGTCGACCTTCGTGACCTTCGCGGTGACGACGCGCGTCTTCTTGAGGTGACGACGGTGCGCGACGACCGCGTGGCGCGGCTCGATGGAACCGGCGGCGACCTCGGGGAGGAACGGCTGGTACGTCATGTACGGCAGCGGGTCCACCATCACGACCTCGGCTTCGCCCTGGCGAAGGTGCTTCTCGAGCTTCCAGGCGGTGTAGAAGCCGGCGTAACCGCCGCCGACGACGAGGATCTTGGGCACGGGGGATGATCTCCTTGGGTGTGGGGTCGGGAGTCGAGTCAGACTTCGCCGCCACCCGCCCCGACTCCAGCGTCTGCACCGCCATCATACGCCCGGCACTCACACCGGGAGGGCGACCAGTCCGCGCGCTCGAGCGCGAGGTCGCCGATGGGGTTGACGCCGGGTCCGGCGGCGAGGGCGTGGCCGACGAGGGCGTGCAGGCACTTCACACGGGTGGGCATGCCACCGGCGCTGATGCCGTCGATCTCGTCGACGTGCTCGATCGAATCGCGATCGGCCAGGTAGGACTCGTGGGCCGCGAGGTACGCGGCCGCGGTGGTGTCGTCCTCGAGCAGGGCTGCCAGCTCCGGCATGACCTGGTTGGCCTCGAGGGTGCTGACCGCGGCGGTGGCCGCAGGGTGGCACAGGTAGTAGAACGTCGGGAACGGGGTGCCGTTCGACAGACGGGGCTTCGTGGAGACGACCGTGGGGTTGCCACAGACGCAGCGTGCCGCGATCCCGATGACGTCGCGCGCCGGTCGGCCGAGCTGCGCCGACACGACCTGGACGTCGTGGTCGGAGGGCGGGTCGAAGGGAGGGGTCGTCACGGGAACGTGAGCCTACCGGAGTCCCGCGCCAGCACCTACTTGGTGTCGCCGGTGCCGGAGACGTCCGGTGCGACGAGTTCCTGCTTGGTCTCGTCGGTCAGCCCCGAGGTCAGCACGGACGAGAGCATCGCCTGCACCCAGTCGACCTTCGGCGTCTGCACGGTGGAGCTCACGGGGGTGCCGGAGTCCGTCGTGGGAGTGCGGTCCGCCTTGCTGTTCTCCGCGCCCATCACGAGGTAACTCTCCTCGCCCGGGTACACGTAGAGGAGTCGGTCGCGCGCCTGCGCCTCGATGTAGGCGGGGTCGTCCCAGCGCGCGACGTCCTTCTTCTTCTGCGCCACGTCGGCCTTCTGGCTCGCGACCTCGCGCTGCTGCTGCGCGATCTGCTCCTGCTGCTGGATGAGCGTGCGGAGCGACGGCGCGAGGACGACGACGAAGAGCACGATGATCGCCAGCATGAGCAGACTGAAGCCCGAGAACCGGATCGACCGGTACCACGGCTGCTCGGACGCGCCGTGCTCCGGCATGGCCACGGGGACGCGGCGGACGCGGGGCTTCTGGCTGGGCACGGGTCGACGATAACCCGACGTCGCGGGTCCGTCGGGTCGGCACGCGGTGCGGACCGCCTCGCTCGGCACCCTCTCAGCCCGGTCTGGAGGCACGGCTCACCCCCGCCCCGCCGGTCACGACCCGCGGATGGCCGGCTCGCTGGTGGCCGGACGCGGGCGCGCGGCGCGGGTGGGGGCCGCGGGTGCGGCGCGGGTGGCGGATGGACGGCGCGGGTGCGCGGCGCGGGACACGCGGGGCGGGTGCGCCGCGCGGGACACGCCGAGCGCGTGTCGCCGAGGTCGCACGAAGTGTCGCCTGCGCGCGGCGCGTGCGGCATGTCGTGCGACCTCGACGTCCGGCGTGCGGCACGTCGTGCGACCAGTGCCACGAGGCACCGCGGGCCCGCGGCCCCACGGCCCCGTGGCCCCGTGGAACGACGAGACGCCGCCCTCCCGGAGGAGGACGGCGTCTCGTGCGGCGTGCTGGTTACAGGGCAGCCGACCGCGGGAAGGCCGAGCGACCGGCGTACACCGCGGCGTCGCCGAGCTCTTCCTCGATGCGGAGCAGCTGGTTGTACTTCGCGACGCGGTCCGAACGGGCCGGTGCGCCGGTCTTGATCTGGCCACCGTCGACCGCGACCGCGATGTCCGCGATCGTGGTGTCCTCGGTCTCGCCGGAGCGGTGCGACAGGATCGAGGTGAGGCCGTGACGGTGCGCCAGGGAGACGGCGTCGAGGGTCTCGGTCAGGGTGCCGATCTGGTTCACCTTGACGAGGATCGAGTTCGCGGCCTTCTCGTCGATGCCCCGCTGCAGACGCTTCGGGTTGGTGACGAACAGGTCGTCGCCGACGATCTGCACCTTGTCGCCGAGCTCGGCGGTCAGGTGGGTCCAGCCGGCCCAGTCGTCCTCGGCCAGCGGGTCCTCGATCGTGGCGAGCGGGTAGTCGCGGACGAGCTCGGCGAAGTACGCGGTGAACTCCTCGCTCGACAGCTGCTTGCCCTCGAACGAGTACTTGCCGTCGTTGAAGAACTCGGTCGAGGCGACGTCGAGGCCGAGCGCGATGTCCTTGCCCGGCGTGAAGCCGGCCTTCTCGATCGCGGCGAGCAGGAAGTCGAGCGCGGCACGGTTCGACGCGAGCTCCGGCGCGAAGCCGCCCTCGTCGCCGAGGCCGGTCGCGAGACCCTGCTTCTTCAGTTCGCCCTTGAGGGCGTGGTACGTCTCGACACCCCAGCGGAGCGCCTCGGAGAAGGACTCGGCGCCGTAGGGCACGAGGAAGAACTCCTGGATGTCGACGTTGGTGTCGGCGTGGGCGCCACCGTTCACGACGTTCATCAGCGGCACGGGCAGGGTGTGCGCGTTCGGGCCGCCGAGGTAGCGGAACAGCGGCAGGTCGGCCGAGTCGGCGGCGGCACGGGCCACGGCGAGCGATGCGCCGAGGATCGAGTTCGCGCCGAGGCGGGACTTGTTCTCGGTGCCGTCGAGCTCGATGAGCGCGGCGTCGACGAGGCGCTGGTCGGTGGCGTCGAAGCCCTCGAGCGCCGGGCCGATCTCGTCGAGGACGGCGTCGACGGCCTTGAGGACGCCCTTGCCGCCGTAGCGGGCCTTGTCTCCGTCACGGAGTTCGTACGCCTCGAACGCACCGGTGGAGGCACCGGAGGGGACGAGCGCGCGGGACACGACGCCGTCGTCGAGGAGGACCTCGACCTCGACCGTCGGGTTGCCTCGGGAATCGAGGACTTCGCGTGCTCCTACGGCATCGATCACGGCCACGGGGTACTCCCTACACGTTCGGTTGTGGTGATTGCGGGATCGATCCTACCGAGGCGCAGGTGAACACGAGGCGCGCATGACGCCGCCGGTGGAGAACTCACGCGAGCGGGCGGAACTCCAGGCCCTCGAGCGACTCGGTGTCGGCGCGCACGGAGGCGAACGCGTCGAACCCCTGCTCGACGAGCCCCGCGAGCAGGTTCTTCGTGTTCTTCGTCCGTCGTTCGAGCCGGACCCGGCGGTGTCCGTCCAGGGCCTCGGCCTTGAGCGCGGCGAGCCGGACCGGATCGACGTCCTTGTCGTAGACGAGGACGACGGCATCGGACTCGTTCGCCTCCGGCAGGGTCACCAGGTCGACGAGCCGCTCGAACCCGAGCGAGAACCCGACTGCGGGCACGTCCTGCCCGAGGAACCGGCCGATCATCCCGTCGTACCGTCCGCCGCCACCGAGGCTGTAGCCGAAGTCGGGGTGCGCCACCTCGAAGATCGTGCCCGTGTAGTACCCCATGCCGCGCACGAGCGTCGGGTCGAAGCGCAGGTCGACTCCGGGCAGCGCGGTCCGCAGCCGCAGGAGGTCGTCGAACGCGTCGGCGTCGAGCCAGTCCGCGCCGGCGACGGCGTCCCAGTCGGCGGACTCGAGCGCACGGATCGTGTCCTCGAGCCCGGGCAACTCTGCCCCGATCGTCTCGCGCAGCTCGGCTGCCACGCCGTCCGGCCCGATCTTGTCGAGCTTGTCGATCGTGATGAGGGCACGGTCAGCCGCCGACTGCTCGGTGATCCCCCATGACGCGAGCAGCGCCAGGAGGATCCGTCGGTCGTTGATCCGGATCGTGGTGCCGCCGATCCCGAGCGCGTCGAGCGCCGCGGTGGTCGCGTGGATCAGTTCGATCTCGGCGAGCTGCCCCGGCTCGCCGAGGATGTCGATGTCGCACTGCACGAACTGCCGGTAGCGCCCCTTCTGCGGACGCTCCGCCCGCCAGACCGGCGCGATCTGCACGGACCGGAACACCGCGGGCAGCTCGGCACGGTGCGAGGCGTAGAACCGGGCGAGCGGGACCGTCAGGTCGAACCGCAGGCCGAGGTCGGCGAGGTCGAGCGGTGCCTGGGCGCGCTGCAGGTCGTCGGTGCCGAGTCCGCGCTTCATGACGGCGAACGCGAGCTTCTCGTTGTCGCCACCGAGACCGGAGTGCAGGCGGGCGGCGTCCTCCACGACCGGGGTCTCGATCTCGTCGAACCCGTGCCGGGCGTACACCCCGCGGATCACGCCGAGCACGTGCTCACGCCGGGCCTTGTCCGCCGGGAGGAAGTCGCGCATGCCACGGGGTGCCGTCACGGTCGAAGCCATGGGGCAATTCTGGCAGACGGGCATCGCGGGGTTGTGCAGCCTCCAACCTGCTGATATTCTGAATCCAGAACCTCGGTCCGGCGGATGCCTGATCCATCTGCCGGACCGATCGCGAGGGCAACGTGCTGCAGTGTGCCCCGCGGTTCGAGCGGGCTTCCCTGTCGGCACCTCTGTCCCTGGTGGTGCCGACTGCCCGCTCGCGGGCGTCCTCCTTTTTTCGGGTTGGGAGGACGCCCGCATTCTCCTGCCGTCCGCGGGCCGGACGTCGCGCTGCCGCGATGTACGCGGACGGCACGCCCGTGCCCCGCGCCACTCCCCGGCGCGGCTCACTCCCCCGGCGCGGCTCACTCCGCCGCGCGACCCGCCGTCTCCAGCTCCGCCACGGCGGCACGCAGGCTCGCGACCGGGTCGATCCCGGCGTCCCTCGCCTCCGCGACCGACGCGAGCAGCCTTGCGCCCCAGCCCCGGTCGACGCCGCCGGCTCGCGCACCGCCGCCAGGAGCAACCGGCACGTCAGGAGCGACCGGCACGTCAGGACCGACCGGCACGTCGGACGCGACCGGCGCGCCCTGGACCCGGCCGACCACCGAGGCGACGACCGCGGCGGCGTCTCCACGTTCCTCCAGGCGTTCCAGCAGCTTCACCGCACGTTCGAGCGGCGGCATCGCCCGTGGCACCCCGTCGAAGGCGCTCCGGCGCGAGGACTTCTCTGCCGCCTTCGCCGCCCGCCAGACGCGCACGACGTCCTCGACGGTGTCCGCCCGCTCGTCGCCGAACACGTGCGGGTGCCGGCGCACCATCTTGTCCCGGGCACCGGCGGCGACGTCCTCGAGGTCGAAGGACGACGCGAGTCCCGCGTGCAGCACCACCTGGTAGAGCACGTCGCCGAGCTCCTCGCGCAGGTCCTCGTCGTCGCCGGAGTCGATGGCGTCGACGAGTTCGTACGACTCCTCGACCACGTAGCGTGCGAGCGACGCGTGGTCCTGTGCCCGGTTCCACACGCACCCGGAGTCGGGGTCGAGCAGGCGGTCGACGACGGCGACGAGGTCCGAGACGGCGGTCATGCCGTCATGCTCGCACGGCGGGTGTCAGCGCCGACCGGTAAACTGCTCGAGGCGTGTCGGGAAGTCTGGTCGACGAGTCCGCACCCGACCCCGAACGACGGAGCTCCATGTCCGCACTCGTCCGCTCCCCCCGCTTCAGCGCCATCGCGCTCCTCACCGCCGCCGTGCTCGGCCTCCTCGTGGCGAACTCGCCGCTCGGGCCCGGGCTCGAGGACGTCCTGCACGTGCACGCGCCGTGGGGGGTCGTCGGGCTGGACCTCTCGGTGTCGCACTGGATCAGCGACGGTCTGCTCGCGGTGTTCTTCCTGCTGGTCGCGATCGAGCTCAAGCACGAGCTCGTCGCCGGGGAGCTCTCCAACCCGAAGACCGCGATCATCCCCGCGATCGCGGCGGTCGGCGGCGTGCTGGTGCCGGCCGGCGTGTACCTCGCGGTCACCGTCGGCACGCCCTACGGCCACGGCTGGCCGATCCCGACCGCGACGGACATCGCCTTCGCGCTCGGCGTCCTCGCGATGTTCGGCCGTGGCCTGCCGTCCACGCTCCGGGTCTTCCTGCTCGCGCTGGCCGTGCTCGACGACCTCATCGCGATCGTCATCATCGCCGTGGTGTTCGCGCACGACACCGACTTCGTGGCGCTCGGCGGCGCCGTCGTGGTCCTCGCGCTGTTCTGGCTGCTCGGCAAGGCCCTCCGCCCGGGTCGCCCCGGGCAGGCGTGGGTCATCGCGGGCATGGCCCTGCTCGGCCTGATCACGTGGTGGCTCGTCCACCACTCGGGCGTCCACGCGACGATCGCGGGCGTGGCGCTCGGCCTGGTGCTGCCCCGCCGTCCCGGGCACACCCTGCACGAGAACGTCGAGCCGTGGTCGAACGCGATCGTCCTGCCGGTGTTCGCGTTCGCCTCGGCCGCGGTCGTCGTGCCGGCGGTCGGCATCGGCGAGCTCTCCCCCACGTTCTGGGCCGTCGTCCTCGCGCTTCCGGTCGGCAAGGTCATCGGCATCACGCTGTTCGGGGCGGTCGCGACCCGGATCTTCCGGGCTCCCGGTCGGGCGACGCTGTCGTTCTGGTCGATCGTGACCGTCGGGGTGCTCGGCGGGATCGGGTTCACCGTGTCGCTGCTCATGAACGAGCTCGCGTTCGCGCAGAACGAGGAGATCCTCGACGAGGGCGTGCTCGCGGTGCTGGTCGGCTCCGGGATCGCGATCGTCGCGTCCGCCGTCGTGGTGAGCGTGCGGGCGCGTCTGTACCGGGCGCGCCGTGCACTGTCCGAGGCCGAGGCGACCGAGTAGCACCCCGCGGGTGCCGGCCCCGCCGCTGCGGCGCCACCCACCGGTCTGGAGGCGCGGTGCCAGCCCGCACCGTGCCTCCCGTCCGACGTCACTCGCCACCACGGCGCGGCGCCGCAGCTACGCGGCGGGCGTCTCCGCCGGCGCCTTCGAGGCGCCGTACACGGCCGTGAGGATGCTCTCCACCCAGTCGATGAGCGCGTCGTCCGGCAGCGTCTCGCCGTGCGGCTTCGGCAGCGGGATGCTGGCGGCGTCCTGCTGCGGGAACCACCGGGCGCCCGGGTACATCCGCTTGAGCCGCACCTGGGCCGAGTCCGGCAGCTCCTTGCCCGCGACGCGCAGGTTCGAGCCCATCACGACGACGTCCGACAGCCCGACCTGCTGTGCCATGCGGCGGAGGCGGGACACCTCGACGAGGGTCTTCACCGCCTGCGGCGGCTGCCCGTACCGGTCGGTGAGCTCGTCGAGGACCATGTCGATCCCCTCCGCCTGGGCAGCCGGGGCCGAGGCGGCGGAGAGCTTCTGGTACGCCTCGAGCCGCAGCCGTTCGGACTCGACGTAGTCCTCGGGGATGTGCGCGTCGACGGGGATCTCGAGCCGGAGCTCGGTCTGCCCCTCGGCGACGTCCCCGCGGAACTGCGAGACGGCCTCGCCGATCATGCGGAGGTACAGGTCGAAGCCCACGCCGGCGATGTGCCCGGACTGTTCGCCGCCGAGCAGGTTGCCGGCGCCGCGGAGCTCGAGGTCCTTCATCGCCACCTGCATGCCGGCACCGAGCTCGTTGTTCGCCGCGATCGTCTCGAGGCGGTCCTGGGCGGTCTCGGACAGCGGCTTGTCGGCGTCGTAGAGGAAGTACGCGTAGCCACGCTCCCGGCCACGCCCGACGCGACCACGGAGCTGGTGGAGCTGCGAGAGCCCGTACTTGTCCGCCTTGTCGATGATGAGCGTGTTCGCGTTGGCGATGTCCAGGCCGGTCTCGACGATCGTGGTGGACACCAGGACGTCGAACCGGCGCTCCCAGAAGTCGACCATGACCTGCTCGAGGGTGCTCTCCGACATCTGCCCGTGCGCGACGGCGATGCGGGCGTCCGGCACGATCTCGGCGAGGTGCGACGCCACGGACTGGATGTCCTTGACGCGGTTGTGCACGTAGAACACCTGGCCCTCGCGGAGGAGCTCGCGGCGGATGGCCGCGGCGACCTGCAGGTCCGACTGGGGCCCGACGAACGTGAGGATCGGGTGCCGGTCCTCCGGCGGCGTGGCGAGCGTCGACATCTCCCGGATGCCGGTCACCGCCATCTCGAGGGACCGCGGGATCGGTGTCGCGGACATCGCGAGGACGTCCACGTTCGTCTTGAGCTTCTTCAGCTGGTCCTTGTGCTCGACGCCGAAGCGCTGTTCCTCGTCGATGATGACGAGTCCGACGTCCTTGAACTGGATGCCCTGCGACAGGATCCGGTGCGTGCCGATGACGATGTCGACCGTGCCGTCCGCGAGCCCGGCGATCGTCTCCTTCGACTCCTTCTCGGTCTGGAACCGGCTCAGGGCGCGGAGGTGCACCGGGAAGCCGGCGAAGCGTTCCTGGAAGGTCTCCATGTGCTGCCGGACGAGCAGCGTCGTCGGCACGAGCACGGCGACCTGCTTGCCGTCCTGCACGGCCTTGAACGCGGCGCGGATCGCGACCTCGGTCTTGCCGTAGCCGACGTCGCCGGAGAGCAGGCGGTCCATCGGGATCGGGCGTTCCATGTCGCGCTTGATCTCGTCGATGGTGGTGAGCTGGTCGGCGGTCTCCGCGAACGGGAACGCCTCTTCCAGCTCGCGCTGCCACGGGGTGTCCGGCCCGAACGCGTGCCCCTTCGACGCCATCCGCGCGGAGTAGAGCTTCACGAGGTCGACGGCGATGTCGCGGACGGCCTTGCGCGCCTTGCTCTTCGCCGCGGACCAGTCGCTGCCGCCCATCTTCGACAGGCTCGGCGACTCACCGCCGACGTAGCGCGAGAGCTGGTCGAGCTGGTCGGTGGGGACGAACAGCTTGTCGCCCGGGTAGCCGCGCTTCGACGGCGCGTACTCGAGCACGAGGTACTCGCGTTGCGTCTTCACGGCGTTGCGGCCGCCGCTGGAGACCTCGCGCGAGACGAGCTCCACGAACTTGCCGATGCCGTGGGTGGCGTGCACGACGACGTCGCCCGGCTTCAGCTGCAGCGGGTCGACGACGTTCTTGCGACGGCTCGCGAGCTTCTTGACGGTGCGCGCACCCTGCTGGACGCTGCGGCCGTAGAACTCGGCCTCGCTCAGGACGGCGATGCGCGGTTCCGGGGTGGCGAAGCCGTGCTCGACGACGGCGGTCGTGACGACGGCGACGCCCGGGGCCGGGGGCGCGGTGAGGTCCTCGGCACGGGCGGCGACCCCCGCGTCGGCGAGCACCTGCACCGCGCGCTCGACCAACCCCTGGCCCTGCGCGGTCACGACGACGGCCCACCCGTCGTCGGTGAGCTGCTTGACGTGTGCGATCGCTCCGTCGGCGCTGCCGGCGAAGCTCGGGATCGCCTCGGCCCGGACGCGGATGTAGTCGCCCGCTTCGGCCACGGCCTCGGCGTCGGTGAGGACGCGCTCGGCGTCCCCCTCGTCGAGCCCGGAGTCGAACGGGGACACCGTCCACCAGGTGCGCTGCCCGCGACCGAGCTTGAGCTGCTGCACGGAGAGGAAGTTGCCGGCGTCGAGGTCGATCGGCGCCTGGGCCCCGGCGACGGCGGCGCTCCAGGCAGCCTGCAGGAACTCGGTGTTCGTCTCGGCGAGGCTGTGCGCACGGCCGCTGACGCGCTCGGGTGAGAGCACGGCGATGATCGACTCGGGCGGCAGGTAGTGCGTCACCGGCACGAGGTCCTGCACGAGCGCCGGCGCGAGGGACTCCATGCCCTCGACCGGGATCCCCTCGGCGATCTTCGCGAGCATCTGGGACAGGTTCGGGAACTCGTGGAGCATCTCCCGCGCGCGCTGCCGGACGTCGTCGCTGAGCAGGAGTTCGCGCGAGGCCGTGAGTTCGACCGAGCCGAGGTCGTCGTCGGTGGTGCGCTGGTCGGCGACGGAGAAGGCCTTGATCGCCTCGATCTCGTCGCCGAAGAAGTCCACGCGCACGGGGTGGTCGGCCGTCGGCGGGAAGACGTCGAGGATGCCACCGCGGACGGCGAACTCGCCGCGACGGGTGACCAGGTCGACGCGGGCGTACGCCATGTCGACGAGCTGCCCGGCGATGGTGCCGAGGTCGTTGCCACGGGACTCGGTGCGCAGCACGATCGGCGCGAGCGACGTCAGGTTGCCCGCGATCGGCTGCAGCGCCGCTCGCACGCTCGCCACGACGACGGTCGTGCGGCGGTCGGTGGCCGGGGCGTCCTGCCACGCGGCGAGCTTCCGGAGGGTCGCGATGCGCGTCCCCACGGTCTGCGCGCTGGGACTGAGGCGCTCGTGCGGCAGGGTCTCCCACGCCGGGAACTCGAGGACCTCGGCATCGGGCAGGTAGCTGCCGACGGCGTCACGGACCGCCTCGGCCTCACGCCCCGTCGCCGTGATCACGAAGACGCACTGTGGCCCGTTCCGCTCGGCCAGCAGCGCGCCGAGGAGCGGGACGCGCAAGCCGTCGACGACCGAGAAGTCGGCGTCGCGGTTCGCCGTGCGCAGGACGCGATCGAACGCGGAGGCGCGCGAGAGCGCAGGGATGATGCCCGAGATCGTCACTCAGGACATGGTACCGGGGGTGTCCGACACCGCGTCCGGCGTGCGCGGGGAGCGAACGGGGCGGGTCCGGCGCAGTCCGAGGGCGAGCCCGCCGAGGACGAGGGCCGCTGCCAGCAGGAGGACGGGGACGAGGGGTGGGGCACCCGTCCAGGCGAGACGGCCCGGTCCCGCCGCGAGCGAGCGGCCGCCTGGAGGCACGGAGCCGTCGCCGGGACCACCCACGGTGGGCGACGGGGTCGCCTCGCGGCCGGGGGCCGTCGTCGGTTCCGTCGGCAGGTCGTCGGGCGGCCCGGTGGTCGGCACCGGCGCGGTGGTCGCTGTGCCGCCCGGTCGTGGCCCGACGGTCGCCGACGGCGAGGGCTCGGCCGTCGGATCGGGCGTCTGCGCCGGCGTCGGCGTCGGCGTCTGCGTCGGCGTCGGCGTCTGCGTCGGCGTCTGCGTCGGCGTCGGCGTCGGCGTCGTGCTCGGACCGGGCGCCGGGGCCGCCCGTCCCGAGGAGACGGCCGTCACGACTCGCTGCCGGTTGTAGTCCGCCACGACGAGCTCCCGGCCGGGCCCGACGGACACCGCGGTCGGGTCCAGGAGCCGCGAGCCGTCCGGAGCAGCCCCGAACGCCATCGACCAGACTCCGTCCGTCCGCGCCCACACCGATCCGCGACCGTGGTCGACCACGAAGACGTCCCCGCCGTCGACCGCCACCCCGCGCGGTCGGGACAGCCCGTCAGCCGGGAACCCGAGGGCCGTCACCACCCCCGTGTCCCGCTCGACCTGCCAGACCTCGTCGGTGCCCGCATCCGACACGGTCAGGGTCGCTCCGTCGGCGGACAGCGCGACACCGCTCGGGTCCGTCCAGGGCCCGGCGACCGTGGACCACGTGTCCGACCCGAGCTCGGTGGTGAACAGCGAGCCGCTGCCCGGCACCGCCGCGTACACCGTGGTACCGGTCACGGCGAGCTCGGAGACCGCACGACGAGCCGGAGGGACGGTCCGCGAGAGCACGGTCCCGCCTGCGTCGAGGACCGTCAGCGCCGGTCGTCCGGCTTCCGCGACGACGATGCGGCCGTCGGACGCGGTGGTCACGGCCGACGGGTTCCACATGTCGCCCCGCCCCGTGCCGAAGGGTGCGACCACACTCCAGGTGCCCGCGACCGACCGGCGCAGCAGGCCGTTCGCGGAGAAGTCCGCGACGAGCAACGACCCGTCGGCGGCGTGGTGCACGTCGTTCGGTGCGCCGAGTGCGGTGGCGACCGGCGGCGCGGAGGACTCGGCGGTGATCGGTGTCCAGGTCTCGGTCGCTGCGACGGCGTGGTCCGGGCTGAGCAGGGCCACGACACACGCCGCCGTGACCGCGACCACGGCGGGCAGCATGCCGAGCACCGCCCGGTGTGCCGGTCGTCCCACGTCCGCCCCCCTCGCCGTCGGGGACGATCGCCCCGTCGGCGACGCTACCGACCGGCAGGGTACACGGTGGTCCCCCAGTTCGGGGACCATGCGGCGCCGGGGCGGATCAGGACGGAGCGTGGATGCGCTGCTGCGCCGCGAGCAGGCCGAGGTCCGCGATCGCCTCGACCGCGTCGGCGCCGTCGGCGAGCAGGTTCGGCAGCGTCTTCTTCTCGGTCGGCGAGAAGTCGCGCAGCACGTAGTCGGCGGGGTCCTGGCGCCCAGGGGGTCGGCCGATGCCGATCCGCACGCGGGCGAACTCGTTGGTGCCGGTCGACTTGATGATGTCGCGCAGCCCGTTGTGCCCGCCGTGCCCGCCGTTGCCCTTGAGGCGCACGGTGTCGAACGGCAGGTCCAGCTCGTCGTGCACGACGACGAGCGACTCCGGGGTGGCGCTGTAGAACCCGAGCACGCTCGACACCGGGCCGCCGGAGGTGTTCATGAACGAGCCCGGCTTGGCGAGCACGAGCTTCGGGCCACCGGGGACCAGACGCCCCTCGGCGACCTGGTTCGGCGTCTTGTGCTTCTTGAACGTCGCGCCCATCCGGGCGGCGAGTTCGTCGAGGACCATCTGGCCGACGTTGTGACGGTTCCCCGCGTAGCCGGGCCCGGGGTTCCCGAGCCCGACCACGATGAGGGTGCCGGTGGTCATGCGCACAGCGTCACAGCGTCGACCAGGTGTCCGCGAAGGGGGTGTTACTCGCCGTCGACCGGGGCGGAGCCGCCCTCGGCACCGGCTTCGGCGCCGGCCTCGGCCGCTGCCTCGTCGGCAGCGTCGTCGTCAGCGGTGCCACGCGGGGTGACGATCGCGACGACCAGCGCCTCGGGGTCGGTCTCGAGCTCGGCGCCCTCGGGGAGGGTGAGCTGCGAGGCGTGGATCTGCGTGCCGTCCTCGAGGCCCTCGACGTCGACGACGACGTGCTCGGGGATGTCCGTGGCGAGCACGAGCAGCGAGATGGTGTTCAGGTCCTGTACGTGGATCGTGCCGGAGAAGGACTCGCCCTCGACGACGACGGGCACGTCGACCGTGACCTTCTCGCCGCGGCGCAGGACCACGAGGTCGATGTGCTCGATGATCTGGCGCACCGGGTCACGCTGGACGTCCTTGACGAGGGCGAGCTGGGCCGCACCCTCGATGTCGAGGTCGACGACCGCGTTGGCGGTGCGGACGAGCAGCATGGTCTCGTGGCCCGGCAGGGTGATGTGCTGCGGCTCGGTGCCGTGACCGTAGACGACCGCGGGGATCTTGTCGGCGGCGCGGAGCTTGCGGGCAGCGCCCTTGCCGAACTTGGTGCGGACTTCCGCTGCGAGCTTGGTGTAGTCGGCCATGATGTCTCCTGGTCTCGGGGGCGACACCGGGGTGCCGGCATCGTGGGGTCTGTGGTGTTGCAACTCGAACGCGTACACGCGTGAGGAACGCTCCCAGGACTGGGCCGGCTCTCCCACCGCGTCGATCACGGCCGCGCATGCGCGGCCCTCGCCGAAGTCAGTCACCGAGTCTAGCAGCACCGGTCCGGGCGTGTCGGCCCACGTCCTGGACGTGGACACAGGTCGGCCAGGAGGCGCGTGGCGGGGCCGCCCCGCGCCTCCAGGCCGGCTGTTCGTCGCCTAGTGACCGGCAGCCTCCGCGTCCTTCGGCAGCTTCAGGAAGGACAGCACGACGAAGGCGACGGCGTAGAGGGCGACGAACGCCCAGACCACGCCGCCGGGTCCGCCCCACGGCAGGACAACGCTCACGACCGCGTTGCCGAGGAAGGTCGCGCCCCCGGCGGCGGTCGCGTACATCGCCATCGCCGCACCGCGCCGTTCCTCGCCGGCGAAGGCCGGGACGACCGCGCCCATCGGCGTGAACCCGGCGAGCATGATGCCGAACACCGTGCCCGCAGCGGTCGCCAGCCAGAAGCCCCACTCGGAACCGGCGGGCACCAGGTGCGGCACGTACCACCAGGCGAGCAGGCCGACCGCCGAGGCCGCGATGCCGAACCACTTCACGGTCCGGATCCAGCCGATGCGGTCGCCGAGCGCACCGAAGAAGGCGTTGAAGAGGATGTTGCCGGCGTACACGATGACCGTCATCGTCAGCCACTTCGACTGGCCCCAGCCGAGCTCGGTGCCGATGATCGCCGGCATGATCACGAACATGCCGAACTCCGGCGCCGTGTTCACGAGCCGGATGACGACCGCGAGGAGCACCTTCGGGCGCCGGACGCACACCTCGATGCCGGAGGCGAGCACCCGGGCGGCGGAGGATTCGCGCGGCGCGATGCGGAAGAGCCCGGTGGGCTCGTGCACTCCGAAGCGGACGATCACCCAGCCGACGACGGCGAACAGGAGCGACAGCGCCATCGACCAGGTCTCGCCGAGCGAGCCCCCGCCGAACGCCGGGATGGTACCGATCGCGACGAGCGAACCGAGGGTCGGCAGGCCGCCGGTGAAGACCACGTAGAACCACCCGACGGCGGTGGCGTTCCGCTCGCGGGCGACGGTGTGGTTGATCCAGCACAGGAACGCGAACGCGAACAGGGGGAAGCCGAGCCCGCGGAGGAAGTACGTCAGTGCGATGAGCCCGACGGACTCGGTCGGCAGCGCGGCGAGGAACGCGACCTGGAACACCACCCAGAGGGCGGCACCCAGGGTCATCACCCGGCGGGGGCCCCAGAGGTCCGAGAGGACACCGGCGAAGTACGACGCCACGAGGACCGCGACCCCGTAGATGCCGATGATCATCGCGGCGCTGTCCGTCCCGCCGCTCCCGAGCACGCCGGCGATGTGCGGGGCGATGAAGTTCGACTCGATGCCGTCGCCGGTCATGAAGACGAGGACACCGAGGAAGCCCCAGCGGAGCGGGTGCGGGATGCCGAGGCGGGCGAGGAACGGGGCGCGCTGCGCGGTTGGCGGTGGCGCGGTGGTCCCGGCCGCGGGTGCGGGTGCGGGCCCTTCTGCGGGTGCGCCTGCGGGGGCGTGCACGCCGTTCGGCGGGGTCAGGGTGCTGGTTCGGTTGGTGCGGGGTTCCGACATGGGGTCGTCTCTCCTGGTGGGCCCCCGGAGTGCTCGACCCGCATCGCGGCATTCTCCGGGGTGCGCCGCGCACCGGTGACACCGCCCGCGCGGAGGCTGCGGGTGGCGATCGTCGGCGATGATGTGGGTCCTGAACCCGGGCCGCCCGGTGCTGCTGCGGGGGTCGTGCCCGGCGGACCATCGCCGGCCCGAAGCATGGTGCCCGAGATTAGACCGCTCCAACGCAGCGCGTCAAGAACGACAACTGTTGGGTAACGATCCGGCCGGCGGGGCCGTTCCGCGCGTAGGAGGTCGTTCCGCGCGGAGGAGGTCGTTCCGCGCGTAGGAGGTCGTTTCGGGCATAGGAGGTCGTTTGTTTCGACCCGGTATGCGCGATTCCGCTTTCCATCGCGGCCGTTGTGGGAAGGAACGTGCGCCAGACGAGCCGCGCGGGCCCTACGCCCGGCCTCGGTGGGCGTCCCGGGCAGCGGTGAGCGCCGCACGTGCCCGATCGCTCGCTGCCTCAGCCTCGTCCCGGAGGCGACCGAGTCGTTCGACCTCGGCGGTCGCGTCCGCCAGCGCGCGCTCGAGTTCGGCGCGGTGGTCCTCCGCGGTCTGCAGGTCGTCCTCCGCGCTGTCGAGCGCGGCGTCGGCCTCCCGCGAGGCGGTGCGCGCCTCCGACTCGGCCCGGCGCGCGGCGCGGCGCTCGGCCGCCGGGTCGGTCTTCGGCTCGCGGACGGGCGGTGACGATCCGGACTGCGGCGACTTCCGCTCCGTTTTCGGCGCGGCGCCCGATCCGGGCTCGTCGTTCGTCTCCGGCGCGGCGTCCGTCCCCGCCCGCACCGCCTTCCGCGCGGCCGTCGGCGTCGGCGTCAGCTCCGGGTCCGGCTCGGGTGCAGGCCTGGAGGCGCGGCTCGCCACCCGCGATCGCCTCCCCTGTTCGATCGGGATCGGCGCAGCACCGCTCCCCGACCAGGCATCCGGCACCGCATCCGGGTCGGCGAGTGCTCCGTCGAGGTCCACGTCGTCGAACCCCGCGCTCTCCAGTGGGCGGACGAGCAACCCGGAGCGGACGGCCGCGCCGGCGTGCGGGTCGACCATCGCCGCCTCGATCGTGGCGCGGACCTGGTCGAGGACGGCCGCCGTCGCGGGGTGCCCGGCGTCCGACGCGAGGTCCGCCCCGGCCTGCGCCAGGGCCTCGACCACGCCGGCGCGCTGCCGCCGGAGCGTCCGGATCGCGTCCGGGTCGGCGGTCGCCTGTGCTGCGCGGATCGCCGGTCCGAGGTCGACGGCCTCGTCCAGCGCCCCCTCGTGCGCCAGCAGGTCGATCACCCACGCGGCCGGTGCCGGCTTCCGGAGCTTCCCCACCGCGGTGGCGAGTGCACGGTCGTCCTTCCGGATCGCCCGCTGGCGGGCGGTCCGCTCCGCGACGAAGTCCGCGGGCGCGACGAGGAGCAGTTCTCTCGCCACGTCCGCGAACCCCATGCGGCCCAGCTTGCCCGCTACCAGTCGTGGACGGTGCCGTCGGCGAGCCGGTTGAACGGCAGGTAGGCCTGCTCGTAGGGGTACTTGCCGGCCTCGTCGACGTCGAGCGACACCCCGAGGCCGGGCTCGTCGCCCGGGTGCAGGTAGCCGTCGGTGAACGTGAAGGTCTGCCGGAACACCTGGTTCGTCTTCGGCCCGTGCTGCATGTACTCCTGGATGCCGAAGTTGTGGATCGCGAGCCCGAGGTGCATCTGCGCCGCCAGGCCCACCGGGGAGATGTCGGTCGGCCCGTGGAACCCGGACTTGATCTGGTACATCGCCGCGTAGTCCATCGTCTTCTTCAGCGGGGAGATGCCGCCCATGTGCGTGACCGCTCCGCGCACGTAGTCGATGAGCTGGTCGCGGATGATGTCCTTGAAGTCCCAGATCGTGTTGAAGACCTCGCCGATCGCGAGCGGCGTCGTGGTGTGCTGGCGGACGAGCCGGAGCGCTTCCTGGTTCTCCGCCGGGGTGCAGTCCTCGAGCCAGAACAGGTCGTACGGCTCGAGGGACTTGCCGAGCTTCGCGGCCTGCAGCGGCGTCATCCGGTGGTGGCCGTCGTGCAGCAGTGGCAGCTCGGGGCCGAACTCGTTCCGGACGGCCTCGAACACCGTGGGCACGTGCCGCAGGTAGGCACGGGTGTCCCAGTCCTCCATCGCGGGGAACGCGCCGCGCTGGGCGGGCTCGAAGTCGTAGCGGACCCCCTCGTTGCCCGAGGTCGTCTTGTTCGACGCGATGCCGTAGATGCTCTCCAGGCCGGGGACCCCCGTCTGCACGCGGATCGACCGGTAGCCCTCGGACTGGTGCTCGCGGATGGAGTCGAACAGCTCGGGCAGCTCCTTGCCCGAGGCGTGTCCGTACGCCATCAGTCCGGTGCGCGACGCCCCGCCGAGCAGCTGGTAGACGGGCATCCCGGCGACCTTGCCCTTGATGTCCCAGAGCGCCATGTCGACGGCGGCGATCGCGGCCATCGTCACCGGGCCCCGACGCCAGTACGACGAACGGTAGAGGAACTGCCAGGCGTCCTCGATGCGGCTGGCGTCACGCCCGATCATCAGCGGCACGACGTGCTCGGACAGGTACGCCGCGGCGGCGAGCTCACGCCCGTTCAGCGTGGCGTCGCCCAGGCCCGTGACGCCGTCGACGGTCGTGATCTTGAGCGTCACGAAGTTACGGTTCGGGCTGGTCACGATGACCTCGGCGCGCTCGATGAGCTGGCCGCGGTCGGTGGAGGCCCAGGTGTCCGGGCGGCCGGCGGTCGGATCGGTGGCCGGCCCGCCGTCCGATGCCCCGGGGACGGGCGCCGCGGGGTTCGTGGTGCTGGTGTCGGTCATGCGTGGACTCCTTCGTCGGAGGGCTCGCGGGCGGCTGCCGCGGCGGTGCGGATGCGGTCGGCCGCGGCCGTGACGGCAGCGACCACGGGTGTGGTGTCGAGGTCGGGGGCGATCACGGCCAGGACGTCGTGCACGTCCGAGTCTGGCCCGGGTGCCCCGGCGTCGGCCACCAGTTCGGGCTGGGTCGTGCAGTGCAGCCACCAGGCGGCGATCGCCGACGCGGCTCCCGGGCCGACGTCGGCGGAGGGGTCACGGGCCAGCCGTCGTCGGACCACGTCGACGACGCGGACGGGCAGCTTCTCGGACCCGCCCGAGGCGATCTGCCGGAGGGTGTGCCGGATGCGGGGGTTCGCGAAGCGCTCCACCAGGGCAGCGCGGGCTGCGGCGACCTCGGCCTCAGGCAACGGGAGCTCGCGAGCGGCCTCGTCCCAGAGCTGCTCGACGGCGCTCCGGCACACCGGGTCGTCCATCGCCTCGGCCACGGTCTCGTGCCCGAGCTGCAGGCCGAGGTAGGCGAGGAGCGAGTGCGACCCGTTGAGCAGCCAGAGCTTCCGCTGCTCGTACGGCGTGACGTCGTCGACGACCCGGACGCCGGCGGTCTCCCACGCGGGCCGGTCGATGCCGTCGAAGGCGTCCTCGAGCACCCACTCGGCGAACGGCTCGGTGACGACGGGCACCCGGTCGCCGTCGAGCGCGCCCGGCAGCCCGGCGGCTTCGGTGACGTCGGCGTCGGTGGTGGCCGGCGTGATCCGGTCGACCATCGACGACGGGAACGTCACGTGCTCGTCGATCCAGGCCCGCAGTGCCGGGTCGGTCACGGCGGACACCACCGCGTCGCGGAGGACCTCGCCGTTGTGCGTCAGGTTGTCGAGGCTGACCAGGGCGATGCGCCCGGACCCCGCGGCCCGCCGGGCGTCGAGCCCCGCGACCAACCGGGCCGACACGTCGGAACCGGCACGGTATCCCTGCTCGGTGACCGTCAGCGTGACGACGGTCGTCTCCGGGGACGCGAGCACGCGCCTCCAGGCCTCGTCGTCACTGCCCGGGTGGGCGGCCACGATCGTGTCGACCACCTCGGCGGTGTCGCCGGTCGCGGCACGGGTGACGAGCGTGTACGCGCCGTCCTGGGCGGTCAGGGCGTCGGCCATGCCGGGCGAGCGGCTCGTGAAGGCGGTGATGCCCCAGGGCTCCCCCGACGCGTGCTGCGTGTACCAGGCGAGGTGGGCGCGCGCGAACGCGCCCACCCCGAGGTGCACGATGCGCGGTCGGCGACCGGTCATGCCGACACCGGGACGAGGGACCGCAGGTACGCCAGGTTGTCGGCGGTGCGGGCCTCGAGCGGGAGGTCGGTGGAGAAGTCCTCGATGGTGACCCAGCCGTCGTAGCCGACCTGGCGCAGCGCGTCGAGGTACTCCGACACCGAGGCCTGGCCGGTGCGCAGCGGCGCCCACTCGTTCTGCCAGATCGTGCTGCCGTCGCCGCGGGTGTCCCCCGTGTCGACCCAGCGGGCGTTCTTCACGTGGGCGTGCGCCAGGTAGGGGCCGAGGAGCTCGAACGCCGCCAGGTGGTCCTCCTGCCCCTCGATCACGAGGTTGCCGAGGTCGTGGATCACCCCGACGTGCGCGGGGTCCAGGCCGTCGACGAGCCGGAGCGCCGCGGATGCCGAGGGCGTGATCGTCATGTGGTGGAGCTCGACGAGTGCCTTCACCCCGAGTTCCGTCGCACGGCCCACCGCCCACTCGAGGTCGGCGCGGGTCCGGTCGAAGATCTGCGCGTAGGTCTCCCCGGTGCGCTCCTTCTCCTGCCGGTACATCGGCATCGAGACGCGGACCTGTCGGGCACCGAGCTCGCTCGTGACCCGGAGCATCGTGTCGACGCCGTCCCGGTTCGACGCCTGCTGGTAGCCGCCGATGCCGGAGTACTCGAGGCCGGCGGCGTCGGTGATCCGGGCGATCTCGCCGACCTGGTCCGCGATCCCGGTGAACTGCCACGTCGACTTGTTGCCCGCCCAGAACGAGCGGCCGGCCGGCACCTCGGCGCCGTCGGCGGGGCGGTCGTCGACGACGCGCCACTCGATGCCGTCCCAGCCCTGGGCGGCCAGGGTCGAAGCGGCCTCGGACGGAGTCCAGTCGGGCGTCGAGGCGGTGAACACGGAGAACTTCATCGGACTGCTCCTTCGTGGGCGCCCACCACGGGCACCACGTCGTCGTACTTGCCCTCGATCACGTCGTCGATCCGGACGGGCTGTCCGAGCGTCGCGCTGACGTAGAGCCCACGGACCGTGGCGAGCGAGACGAGTGCCGCGTCGACGGTGACTCCGGGCTCGCGCCCCTCGCGGATCGCGGCGACGATGTCGGTGTACTGCCGACCGTGCCCGGCGGCGAAGTGGTCGGGTTCGGCCGGACCGCCGACGACGTGCTCCGGCGGGACGACCTGGTCCTTCTGGTCGACCGCACCCTCGACCGCCGAGGCGTTCGCGGTGGTGGAGGCCGACTCGAGCGTGGCGCTGTCCGGTGCGATGTGGAAGTACGCGAGCCGGTCGTCGTCGACGATCGCGGACCCGTGCGTGCCGTGGACGGCGTACCGGGCGGAGAGCCCGGGGTAGGCGGCGGTGGTGCAGTGGATCACACCGAGCGCGCCGCCGGCGAACCGGACGGTCGCGACGGCGGTGTCCTCGACCTCGATGCGGTCGTGTGCGAGGAGGCCGGTCTGCGCGGAGATCTCCACCGGGCGGCCGAGCGCCCACACGAGCAGGTCGACGGTGTGCACGCCCTGGTTCATCACCGCGCCGCCGCCGTCGAGCGCCCACGTGCCGCGCCAGTCACCGGAGTCGTAGTAGCCCTGCGACCGGTACCAGGCGACGCTCGCCAGGCCGGAGGTGACGGTGCCGAACCCGCCGTCGTGCGCGGCGGCGGCGACGGCGGCCGAGGCCGGGTCGAAGCGGTGCTGGCTGATCACGCTCGTGACGAGCCCGCGCGAACGGGCCGAGGCGGCGAGCGCTGCGATCTGCCGGGCCCGGGGCATCGTGGTGTCGAGCGGCTTCTCGATGACGACGTGCTTGCCGGCGGCCAGGGCGGCCTCGGCGAGCTGCACGTGCATGCCGGACGGCGAGCAGATCGCGACGACGTCGATGTCGGTCTGCGCGATCGCCTCCTCGATGGTCTCGGTGGTGATCGGCCGCGCGACGCCCATCGCCTCGATCTCGTCGGCGGCGCTGGTGGCGGCGGCGGGGATCGCGTCGACGAGGGCGACGACCTGCAGGTCCGGGTGGTGGACGGCGACCTTGGCGTGGTGGCGTCCGATGACGCCGGCGCCGACGACGGCGAGTTTCAGGGGGGTTGCTTCGGTCATCGCAGGGTGACTCCGATCTGGTCGGTGAGCGTGCGGAGGGCGCGGCCGGCGCGACCGAAGGCCGCGGGGCCGGAGAACCCGCCGAGGTTGGTGAAGTCGCTGAGGTGCGGCTCGAGGGAGGCGTAGCCGGAGTAGCCGGCGTCGCGGAGCGCGGTGAGGGTCTCCAGGAGTTCGCCGTCGCCCTCGCCCGCGGGCACCACGGACGAGTCGGCAGCGAGGGCGTCCTTGACCTGCAGGTAGTCGACGTACGGGGCGAGCTGCGTCCAGCCGTCGGTGAACGGTCGCACGCCGCACTGGACGTAGTTGGCGTTGTCCCAGGCCAGGCGGAGCGCCGATGACCCGACGCTCTCGACGATGTCGAGCACACGCGAGGGGACGTCGCCGTAGATGTCCTTCTCGTTCTCGTGCAGCAGGGTGACGCCCTCGCGCTCGGCGAGGTCGGCCAGGGCCCGCATCCGGACGAGGACGTCGTCGCGAACGTCCTCCGGCGCACGGCCCTCGAAGTAGAACGAGAAGATCCGGATGTTCGTCGTGCCGAGGGCGTGGGCCGCCGCGATCGCGCGGCCGAGTCGTTCGACCTCGTGCTCGACGGGCTCGTCGACGGCGACCTTGCCGATCGGCGAGGCGATGGCGGAGACGGTCTGCCCGCGTTCCTCGAACAGGCGGTGGAGGCCGCTGCGCTGGTCCTCGTCGAGGTCGACGACGTTCACCCCCCATGCGCTGCGGACCTCGATGGCGCTGGCCCCCAGCGCCTGGAGGACCGCGACCTGGATCGCGGGGTCGGCGTCGATCTCGTCGCCGAAGCCGGAGAGCTCCCAACTGAGCTGGGTCATTGCATTCCCTTCGTGAGGTGGACCAGGAGACCAGACTGGAGGCGCGGGGCGGGCTGGCACCGCGCCTCCAGACGGTCTGTGGACAAGTCGGCAGACTCCACAGCGTTACTTGACGGAGCCGGCCGTGAGGCCGCCGACGAGGTAGCGCTGGAAGATGAGGTAGAGCGCGACGACCGGCACGGCGCACACGATCGACGCGGCCATCATCTGGCCGTAGATCGGGACGGCGCCGCCCTCCTGGGTGGTGCCGAGGACCTGCAGGACGACCGCGACGGTGCGCGTGTTCGGGGTCGTCATGATCGTGGAGAACAGCACGTCGTTCCAGCCGAGCAGGAACGCGAAGATCGCGGACACCACGATGCCGGGCCACGACAGCGGCAGGACGATCTTCGTGAGGATCTTCGTCGAGGACGCGCCGTCGATGCGCGCCGCCTCCTCCAGCTCCTTCGGCAGGCCGCGGAGGTACGTGACCATCACCCAGGTCGAGAACGGCAGGGCGAAGGTCAGGTAGGTGACGAACAGCCCCCAGCGGGTGCCGATGATCTGCACGCCGGTCGCGCTCGCGATGTTCGAGAACACCACGAACACCGGCAGCAGCAGGAGTGTGCCGGGGATCGACTGGAGTGCGAGGAGCCCGCGGAGGATCGTCAGTCGGCCGAGGAACCGGAACCGGACGAGCACGTACGCCGTCGACACGGCGAGGGCGGCACTCGCGACGGCCACCGCGCCGGCCGTGAGCATCGAGTTCACGAGCCCCTGGCCGAGAGCCACGGTGGACCAGATGTTCACGTAGTTCGACAGCGTGAACTCCGACGGGAAGTACTCGCCGCGGGCGACCGCGACGTCGGAGTTCACCGAGCCGAACAGGATGTAGAGCACCGGGACGGCGATGAAGGCGATGATCACCGCGATCACGGTCACGAGCAGCCAGCGCGGCAGCAGGCGGGTGACGTCGGTGTCGTACGGCCGCTTGTGCCGGCGGCCTCGGTCCCCCGCGGTGATGCTCTCGGTGAGCGTCGCCGTGGGACGGGTGCGGGTCTGGCTGAAGGACGTGCTCGGAGTGGTCATGCGCGTGCTCCGTCGATGTCGGCGGCGGTCGGGGCGGTGGCGCCGGCGAGCGTGGCGCGGTCGGCACGACGCTGCTTCCGGTTGGGTCCGGCGTCGTCACCGGTGTCGAGCTTCACGGCCCGGAGGTAGACGAACAACGGGATCGCGACGATCACGAGCGAGCAGATCGCCATCGCCGCGGACAGGCCGAAGCGGAACGACTGGAAGCTCGCGATGTACGTCAGGACGGGCATCACCTCGACGCTGGACGGCAGCGGGATGCCGAACAGCACGAACGGCAGGGTGAAGTTGTTGATGTTGTGCAGGATCGAGATGATGATCGCGAGCGACAGCGGGCCGCGCAGGTACGGGAAGATGATGTACCGCAGCTTCGCCCACCAGGTCACGCCGTCGAGGGCGGCGGCCTCGTGCACCTCGTTGTCGACGGCCTGCAGTCCGGCGAGGGACAGCAGGTAGACGAAGGGCCAGCTCGTCCAGATCATCACGCCCGCGAGCGCCCAGTACGACGCCGAGCCGTTCAGCCAGAGCACGTCGGTGTGCAGGATCGAGTTCACGACGCCCTGCGGCTGCAGCATGGTCCGGAAGAACGTGCCGACGACGAACGCCGGGAGCACGTAGGGGATGAGGTAGATCGACCGGACGAGCCCGCGGCCGGGGAACCGGTTCTGCGTGGAGATCGCCGCCGCGACGCCGATCGGCACGGTGACCGCGGTGACGAGGACCGACAGGGACACCGAGATCCAGATGGAGTGGAGCAGCGGCGAGTCGGTGAACGCCTCGGCGAAGTTCTGGAACCCGATGAAGGGGGCGCTGAACCACTGGCGGAGCGTGTACTGGTCGAGGTCGAGCATCGCGATGAACACGCCCACCAGGAGCGGCACCACGATGACGGCGAGCATGAGGACCCCGCCGGGCAGGAGCATCCACAGCGGGCGCTCCCGCTTGTAGAGCGGCGTCGTGCCGTGCGGGCGGACCTCGCGGCCGTGCTGCTCGGCCGTGCGCGGCGCGGGGGTCTGGACCTGCGTCATCACAGGCCTCCGTTCTTCTGACGGTTCAGCGTGGACTGGGCGTCCTTCTGCGCGGCCTCGAGCCGTGCCCGGAGTTGGTCGTCGCTCACCCCACCGCTCTTGAGCTGCGGGATGGACTGCACGACGACGTCGACGAGCGACAGCTGGATGTCGGACCAGGCGCCGGTGAAGGCGGTGGGCTTCGAGAGCTTGCCGGCGTCGATGATCGGCTTGAGCTGCGGGTTGGCCGCCGCGAGCTGGGCCGCGGCGTCGGCGTTCGTCGGCAGGTTGCCGAAGAGCTTGTAGTACTCGAGCTGCGCCTTCGGCGTGCTGAGCTGCTTGATGAAGTCGAACGACAGGTCCTGCTTCTTCCCGTAGTCGGCCACGACCCAGTTGTCGCCGGAGAGGATGCTCGCCGCCTCGATGCCGTCCGCCGGGCGTTCGGTCGCGCCGGGCGGGACCGTCGGCAGCAGGGCGAACTCGTACTTGCCGTCGACGGGCGTGTTCTTGAACGAGTTGATCGCGGTCGTGGTCGTCATGGGGAAGAACGCGGCCTTGCCCTCGGTGAACTGCGCGAGCGCCTGGGCGTTGTTCCACCCGATCGCGGCCTTGTCGACGACGCCGTCCTTCGTGACCCAGTCGAAGTAGGTGCGGTAGGCGTTCTGGACGGCCTTGGTGTCGATCTCGGCCTTGCCGCTCTTCGACACGATCGTGTTGCCGGCGTTCTGGGCCATGCCCCAGATGAACTTCCACGGGTCGAAACCGTCGGCGTAGGCGATCGCCATGCCGTGCACGTCACCGCTGGTGGTGGCCTTCGCGTCGGCGGTGAGGTCGTCCCAGGTCGTCGGCAGCTCGGTGATCCCGGCCTTCGCGAGGAGGTCCTTGTTCACCGCCATCACGAACGGTCGGCTGGCGAACGGGATGCCGATCTGCTTCGAGGCGCTCGGGCCCGAGATCCCGAACGACGCCGGGTCGAACTGGTCCTTGCCGCCGATGGCCGCCCACTGCTTCGACCCCATCTCGACGAAGGCGCCGGTGGCGTAGGCGGTGGGGGTGAACGTCGAGCCGATGGCGTAGACGTCGGGGCCCTGGCCGGAGATGACGCTCGTCTGGATGGCGGTCAGCTCCTCCTGCGCGGAGGAGTACGTCTCCCACTGGACCTTCGCGCCGGTGGTGCGCTGGAACTCGGCGGCGACGTCCTGCTGCCACTGCTTGCGTTCCTTGGGGTAGGTGGTGTCCGCGCCCATCATGACGCGGAGGGTGTTCGGGTCGTCACCGCTGCCGTTCACCACGGCGCATCCCTGCAGGGACAGCGCAGTGAGGGCGACCACGGCCACGGCACCGACCAGGGTGCGTGTCCTGAGTCTTCTCGTGCTCATGCGGGGGTTTCCTCCTCGAGACCTCCACCCGGGAGCGACGCTGCGTCCCGGGTGCCGGGCGGTCGGACCCCCGGCGTGACACCACTGTTGCCGCAGTGGCAACATCCGGCAACCGGTTGCCACTTGTTGCCAACCGGTCCTACGTTCGGCGGTGTGAGCAGCGCAGACACCGACACCGCCCGGCGGGTGACCATCCGCGACATCGCCGACGCGACGGGCGTGGCGCCGTCCACCGTGTCGCGCGCGCTGTCCCTGCCGGACCGGGTCGCCCACGCCACGCAGCAGCGCATCCAGCAGGCCGCACGGGAGCTCGGCTACGTCGCCAACTCGCAGGCGCGGGCGCTCACGTCCGGTCGGACCCGCGCGGTCGCCGTGCTGGTGTCCGACATCACGAACCCGTTCTACTTCGACGTCATCCGCGGCACGCAACACCAGCTCGCCGGCGCCGGCTGGACACAGCTACTCGTCGACACCGAGGAGTCGGCGGACGCCGAGATGGCCGCACTCAGCGCCATCGCCGGCAAGGCCGACGGTGCCGTGCTCACCGCGTCGCGACTCTCCGACGCGCAGATCGCCCGGTTCGCCGAGCGCACCCCGCTCGTCGTCGTGAACCGTCGGCCCGAAGGGGTCCCCTCCGTCCTCATCGACACCCCGGGCGGGGTCGAGCAGGCCGTGCAGCACCTGGTGTCGCTCGGGCACCGCGACGTCCTCTACGTCGCCGGTCCCGACAGCTCTTGGTCGAACGAGCGCCGGTGGAAGGCCCTCGTGCGCGTCGCCAAGCGACTCGGCGTGCGGGTCGCCCGCGTCGGGCCGCACGCGCCGTTCGTCGACTCCGGTGCCGCGGCCGCCGACGCCGCCGTGCACGCCGGGGCCACCGCCTGCATCGCCTTCAACGACCTCATCGCGATCGGCATGCTCGCACGGCTCCGGGAGCGCGGCGTCCGCGTCCCCGAGGACATGAGCATCGTCGGCTGCGACGACATCTTCGGCGCCGACTTCTGCAACCCGCCGCTCACCACGATGACCTCGCCCATCGAGCGCGCCGGTCGGGTCGCGATCCGCATGCTGCTCGGCCGCCTCGGCGCCATCCCCGCCGAGGAACTGCCCGGCGAGCACATGAGCGGCGCCGTCGCACTGCCCACCCACCTCACCGTCCGCGAGTCCACCGGTCCCGCGCCCGCCCCGCACCCGTCCTGAAGGAGTCGACGATGACCCAGCTCAGCACCGCCACCCCGCTCGCCCCGCACCCCGACCGGCTCTTCGCCGCCGATCCGGGAGCGCGAGCGGTCGCGCGCACCGTCTACGACGCCGTGAAGGACGCGCCGATCATCTCCCCGCACGGACATGTCGACGCAGCCCTGATCGCGGACGACCAGCCGTTCCCGGACCCCGCCTCGCTGCTCATCACGCCGGACCACTACGTCCTGCGGCTCCTGCACGCGAACGGTGTCGGGCTGGAGGCGCTCGGTCGCGCCGACCTGTCGGGAACCCGTCCCGTGCCTCCGGGCCGCGAGGTCTGGCGACAGCTGGCGGAGCACTGGGACGACTTCCTCGGCACCCCTGTCCGCTACTGGTTCGAGACGGAGCTGCACGACGTCTTCGGGTTGACGGAGCAGCCGTCGGCCGCGAACGCGGACGCCCAGTACGACCACATCGCCGCCCTGCTGGCGTCATCGGCCTTCCGTCCCCGTGCCCTGTTCGACACCTTCGGGATCGAGGTCCTCGCGACCACCGACGGCCCCACGGACGACCTCGCCGCGCACGCGCGGCTCGCCGCCGACCCGACCTTCACCGGCCGGGTGGTCCCCACCTTCCGCGCGGACGCCGTCTTCGACCCGTCGCGACCGGACTGGAGGCACGTGGTCACGTCGATCGGCGAGGCCGCCGGCATCGAGACGGGCACCCACGACGGACTGCTGGCAGCGCTGCGCGCACGGCGCCGCTACTTCATCGAGCACGGCGCGACCGCCACCGACACCGGGGTGCTCGACGCCGGGTCGACGCCGCTGTCCGCCACCGAACGGTCGCGGATCCACACGGCAGCGCTCGCGGGGCCGGACGCCCTCACCGCCGCCGAGGCGACCGCGTACCGGCACGACATGCTCTACCGCTGGGCCGAGATGAGCGTCGAGGACGGCCTCGTCATGCAGCTCCACCCCGGTGTGCTCCGCAACCACCACACGCCCACCCTCGAGCGCTTCGGGCCGGACACCGGTCACGACCTGCCCGCCGTCGGGTCCTTCACCGAGCCGCTGCGGCCGCTGCTGGAGGCGTTCGGCACCGCGCCGGGGTTCCACCTCGTGCTGTTCACCGTCGACGAGACCGTGTTCTCGCGGGAGATCGGGCCGCTCGCCGGCTTCTACCCCGCCGTGTACGCCGGGGCACCCTGGTGGTTCATCGACACCCCGGCGGCGATCGGGCGCTACCGTGCCGCGGTCACCGACTCGGCGTCGTTCACGAAGACCTCCGGGTTCATCGACGACACCCGGGCGTACTGCTCCATCCCCGCGCGGCACGACATGGCGCGGCGGGCCGATGCGGCGTACCTCGCTGGACTCGTCGTCACGCACGAGCTCTCGGAGGAGGACGCCGTCCGGACCGCGCGGCGGATCGTGTCCGACATCCCGAGGGCGACCTTCAAGCTCTGACGGGCGCGCTTCGCGCTTGGCGCTTCGCGCTTGGCGCGCAGGCGCAGGCGCAGCGTGCGAGGTTCCGCGCCTCGTGCGACCCGAGGTGACTCGCACCATGTGCGGGACCTCGCACCGTGCGGAGCCTCAGACGCGCAGTGCCCTCGCCCGCCGGACGAGTCCGACCGAGCGGCGGATCTCCTGCTCGGCGACGACGGGGTCCGGGGACCAGGTGCACTCCAGCGACACGGTGCCGCGGTAGCCGCCCTCGTCCACGGCGTCGAGGAACGACCGCCAGACGTCGTCGCCGCCCTCCGCGCCGAGCGGCCGCCGGCCCCGGTCGCTGAGGTGCACGTGGCCGATGCGGTCGCCGTGCTCCCGGAGCACGTCGAGCGACTCGCCCTCGTTGCGGAGGTGGAACAGGTCGGCGACGACGTCCACGTCCGACAGGTCCGCATCGTCGAGGAACGCCACCGCCTCGGCGAACGAGTGCAGCAGGTTCGTCTCGGATCGGCTCAGCGGCTCCAGCACGATGCGGAGGTCGTGCTCGGCAGCGACGTCCCGTGCCGACCGGACGACCGCGGCGAACCGGCGTCGGGCCTCGTCGTCGCCCATGCCGTCGGGTGCACGACGAGCCGTCCCGGAGCCGAACACGATCTTCGCGCCGGGTTCGGCGACCGAGTGCACGATCGGCAGGACGGCATCGAAGTAGGCCCGCACGGTCGTGGGGCCTGCGGTCAGGAGCGCGAGGTCACCGGGGACGAGGATCGCGAAGGACGAGCAGCGCGCACCGACGTAGGCGTCGTGCAGCGCCCAGCGGCCGTCGTCCCCGGTCCGCACCGCGAGGTTGTCCGCGATGGTCGGTTCGACGTGGTCCGCTCCGGCACGACGGACGGCTTCGGTCAGGGCTGCTCCGGCGACGACGCCGACTCCGGTGAACGACATGGCTGACAGACAACTCCGCGCGGTGTCGTCCCGTGCCTGTTGCCGTTCGTTGCCAGCGGCTCACCTCACCCTCCGGAGACCAGCGGTCGGAGCACCGCCGCGATCTCGTCGACGGCGTCGAGGCGTCCCTCCGCGATGGCGACGATGAGGTCGTACGCCTCGTCGTTGGTCGCGTCGAGCCGGCTGCCGTTCACCCCGAGGAACACGACCAGGAGCATCAGGCCGAGTCGTTTGTTCCCGTCGACGAGCGCGTGGTTCCGGACGACCGAGTGGACCAGCGCTGCTGCCTTCTCGGCGAGTGACGGGTACGCGTCCTGCCCTCCGACCGTAGCGGCTGGTCGCGCGACGGCGGCTTCGAGGAGCCCGACGTCGCGGACCAGGACGCCGTCGCCGAGCGTCCGACGAGCGATGTGGAGTGCCTCGTCGGTGGTGAGCGAGATCACTGGGCCAGACGGTCGAGGGCTTCGGCGAACCGCGGGAGTTCGCGGTCGAGGATGCCGTCGATGAGGTCCGCACGGCTGTGGTGCTCGATGTACTCGCGGATCGCGGCCCGTGCGACGTCTTGCATCGAACGAGACTCGAGGTCGGCGCGCTTCCGCAGCGCGGTGGTCTCGTCGTCGTCGAGTCGAAGAGTCATGGCCATGACCGCGATGGTACCAATCGTGATACCGAGCGCATCGGGGAGTGCTCGCCGAGCGGCCGGGATCACGGCTGCCAGCCGGGGGTGACGAGGCCGGTCTCGTAGGCGAAGACGACGAGCTGGGCGCGGTCGCGGGCACCGAGCTTGATCATCGCGCGGGAGACGTGGGTCTTCGTGGTCATCGGGCTGACGAACAGACGCTCGGCGATCTCGGCGTTCGTGAGCCCGATCGCCACGAGCTGCATCACCTGGCGTTCCCGGTCCGTCAGCACGCCGAGCTCGGGCGCGAGGGAGGACGGCTTGGCGTGGGTCGCGTACGCCTCGACGAGGGACCGGGTCGCCCGCGGGGACAGCAGGGACTCCCCCGCGACGACGGTGCGGATCGCCCGGAGCAGCTCGGCGGGCTCGGTGTCCTTCACGAGGAAGCCCGCGGCGCCGCCCCGGATCGCCTCGAACACGTAGTCGTCCTCCTCGAAGGTGGTGAGGACCACGACGTGCACGTCGGCGAGTGCGGGGTCGGCGGAGATGCGCTGCGTCGCGGCCAGCCCGTCGGTGCCGGGCATCCGGATGTCCATCAGCACCACGTCCGGACGCTCGCGGCGAGCGGCCTCGACCGCGGCATCACCGTCGCCCGCCTCACCGACGACGGCCATCCCGGGCTCGGCCTCGACGAGGGCTCGGAGTCCGGCGCGGACGAGCACCTGGTCGTCGACCAGGAGCACGCGGATCGGTCCCGACGAGACGGGTGGGGTGGTGTCGGTCACGGTCGTCCCTCCGAACCGGCCGGTGCCGGGTCTGGGTCGGTCACGGGGAGGCGGGCACGCACGGTCCACCCGCCGGACGGGTTCGGACCGGCGGACAGGGTGCCCCCGACGGCGGTGGCCCGCTCGCGCATGCCGATGATGCCGTTGCCGGTGGGACCGAGCAGCGGCGGCGCGCCCCCGCCGGGCGGGACGTCGGGCGCGGGTCGGTCCTCCACGGCGAGCTCGACGACGTCGGGACCGATGGTCACGCCGATCGCGACGCGGTGTCCGGGCGCGTGCTTCATGACGTTCGTCACGGATTCCTGGACGATCCGGAAGGCGTTCCGGTCGGTGGCCCCGCCGACGGACGCGGGGTCGCCGACGAGGGCCAGGTCGACGTGGACGCCGGCCGCCCGGGCACGCTCGACGAGCTCCGGCACACGGTCGAGCCCGGGCGTCGGACTGCGTTCGGGTCGCCCGTCGGCCGCGGTGCCGTCCACCGACCGGAGCACGCCGAGGATCGTGCGGAGCTCGACGAGGGCGTCGCGGCTGGAGTCCCGGATGTGCACGAGCGAGTCACGGGTCTGGTCCGGCAGGTCTGCACCGAGGTGCAGGGCGACACCGGCCTGCAGGTTGATGAGCGACATGCTGTGGGCCACCGAGTCGTGGAGCTCGCGGCCGATCCGCACACGTTCGTCGGCCGCGCGCTGTCGGTCTGCCTCGGCTCGTTGCCGACGTCGTTCGCCGACGCGTTCGATCCGCACCCGCGCGAGCTCCGAGACGGCGAGGGTCACGGTCGCCCACGCGATCGCGAGCGTTACCGCGCCCAGGTCGAGCGCCGGCGACCGACCCAGCGCCCAGTCCGCCGTCGGCAGCACCGCGACGGCGACTCCGGCAGCGGCACCGGCCCACCACCGGTGCCCCCGGAGCCACGCGTTCGCGAGCGCCATCGTGAGGGCGGCGACGAAGGGACCCCGTGGACTCACGAGCGCGGCGTACCCGATGGTCGTCGCCAGGGTGACGACCAGGACCGTCCGGGGGGACCGCCACCGCCACGGGAGCACGAGCACACCGGCGACGAGCAGCACGACCGCGGCCGGTCCGACGGTGACCGGCTCGATCCCCGCGGCGACGCCCCGGGCCCAGGGCGGACCGGTGACGGGCCCGCCGGCGGCGACCGGTGCCCACCGTGATGCCAGGAGCGTCCCGGTGATCTGCAGGACGGCGACCGGGACCACCCGGCCGACGCGGGCGAACCGCCCACGATCGAACCGGCGGGGGTCGTCCCCGTCGGTGCCCTCGGTGCGTGGTCCGGCGCGCATGGGTCGAGCCTAGGGTCGGTGCGAGCCCGGGGCATCGGGCGGGAGCGGGACCTGTGGAGTACTCCCCCGGGAGTACGCACCTGTGGAGGACGGACCGACGTACGACCGCGGGAGCAGGCGGAAGTGGGGCTCCGCGACGGACGCGGGGCGCGCCTCCAGGCCGGACGCTGGAAGGGTCGCGACAGCGGCACCGAAACCGACCTCAGGAGATCCCCGTGCTCACCACCACCATGCTCACCACCACCGCGCTGGCCACCGCCCCGTACTGGCACGGCGGCGGGTTCCCGTTCTTCGTCTTCCCCGCGTTCTTCTTCTTCGCGTTCCTCGTCGTCTTCCTGGTGTTCGGGGTGCTCCGACGCGGGAGCTGGCGTGCCCGGTCCGACGCCCGGTCCGTCCTGGCCGACCGGTTCGCCCGGGGCGACATCGACGCCGACGAGTACCGCGCGCGGCTGTCGGAGCTCAGCCGGAAGTGACCGCCAGCGCAGCGGTGATCGCCGTCACCGTGTCGTCGACGGACCCGTCGATCGCCACGGCGACGGCGGCCTCGTCCGGCTGCGGACGCTCCAACGTCGCGAACTGCGAGTCGAGCAGCGACGTCGGCATGTACTCGTGGTGCCGGTGGGACTGCCGCTCGGCGATGAGGTCGTGGGACCCGTCGAGGAAGGCGATCACCAGGCCCGGAGCCGCGGCGCGGAGCCGGTCGCGGTAGACGCGCTTGAGCGCCGAGTTCGCCATCACGCAGCGGTGACCCGACGCCTCGACCTCGGCGATCCGCGCGGCGCAGGCGTCGAGCCACGGCCACCGGTCCTCGTCGGTGAGCGGGATGCCCTGCCGCATCTTCTCCTTGTTCGCGGACGGGTGCAGGTCGTCGGCGTCGACGAACACACTCGGCTGCCCGGTCGCCGCCAGGGCATCGGCCAAGGCGCGCCCGATCGTCGACTTGCCGGAGCCGGAGACCCCCATCACGAGCACGGGCGGGAGGACGTCGCTCTCGGTCATCCCTCCACAGTATTGGTCCGGGTGAACACTCATCCCCAGTTGACGTAACACCCATGCGGTCCCGAGGCGGGGACCGTAGGTTGGTGGCGGACGTCAGGACAAAGGAGACCTTCGTGGCAGACAACAACGGACAGGCGAACATCGGCGTGGTCGGTCTGGCGGTGATGGGGTCGAACCTCGCCCGCAACCTCGCCTCGCGCGAGGGCAACACGGTCGCGGTCTACAACCGCACCTACGCCCGGACCGAGGAGCTGCTGCAGGAGCACGGGGACGCCGGGTTCATCGCGTCAGAGTCGATCGACGACTTCGTGGCGTCCCTGTCGAAGCCCCGCACGGCGATCATCATGGTGCAGGCCGGCAAGGGCACTGATGCCGTGATCTCGCAGCTCGCCGAGCGTTTCGAGGAGGGCGACATCATCGTCGACGGCGGCAACGCCAACTTCCACGACACCATCCGCCGCGAGCACGACCTGCGCGAGCAGGGCCTCAACTTCGTCGGCACCGGCATCTCCGGCGGCGAAGAGGGTGCGCTCAAGGGCCCGTCGATCATGCCCGGTGGTTCGAAGGAGGCCTGGGAGACCCTCGGCCCGATCCTCAAGTCCATCGCGGCGGTGGCCGAGGGTGAACCCTGCGTCACGCACATCGGTACCGACGGTGCCGGCCACTTCGTGAAGATGGTGCACAACGGCATCGAGTACGCCGACATGCAGCTCATCGCGGAGTCGTACGACCTGCTCCGCCGCGTCGGCGGGCTCAGCGTCGAGGACCTCGTGCAGGTCTTCGACGAGTGGAACAAGGGCGACCTGGAGTCGTACCTGATCGAGATCACCGGCGAGGTCCTCAAGCAGACCGACGCCGACACCGGCAAGCCGCTCGTCGACGTCATCCGCGATGAAGCGGGGTCGAAGGGCACCGGTGTCTGGACGGTGCAGAACGCCGTGGGCCTCGGCATCCCCGTCTCGGGCATCGGCGAGGCGGTGTTCGCCCGCGCCGTGTCGTCCAAGCCGGTCCAGCGTGCCGCCGTCCAGCAGTCGGTGCGGGAGCGCCCGTCGATCGCCGACGTGCCCGACACCTTCGCCGACGACGTCCGCGCCGCGCTGTACGCGTCGAAGGTCGTCGCCTACGCGCAGGGCTTCGACCTCATCATCGCCGGGGCGAAGGAGTACGGCTGGGACATCAACCTCGGCAACATCGCGAAGATCTGGCGCGGCGGCTGCATCATCCGCGCCCAGTTCCTCAACCGCATCGTCGAGGCGTACGACAAGAACCCCGAGCTCGAGAGCCTGCTCGTCGACCCGTACTTCGCGAACGCCGTCGCCGAGGGTGAAGCGGCCTGGCGTCGCATCGTCGGGATCGCCGTCGCGTCCGCGATCCCCGCGCCCGGGTTCTCGTCGGCGCTGGCGTACTTCGACTCCCTGGCGTCCGACCGCCTGCCCGCCGCGCTCATCCAGGGGCAGCGTGACTTCTTCGGCGCGCACACCTACCAGCGCATCGACAAGGACGGCACCTTCCACACCCTGTGGTCCGACGACGACCGGCGTGAGGTCGAGCAGGAACCGTCCACCCACTAGACCGCGGCGACAACCGCACCTCGGGAAGGCCTCGCCGATCGGCGGGGCCTTCCGCCTTCCCACCCGTCGGTGGCGGCCGGCGGCCGGCGGCCGGCGGCCGACGGCCGACGGCCGACGGCCGGCGGCCGACGTCCCGCGTCACGCGTCACGCGTCACGCGTCACGCGTCACGCGTCACGCGTCACGCGACGATGCGCTCCCGGGCCAGGTCGGCCACGAGTCGCTCGAGCCGCGGACCGCGACCGAGCATCCGACGCGAACCCGGAGCCGCCCGGACGAAGAACGTCGCCACCGCGGTGCTGTCGTCGGGACGCACGTAGTGCAGGGCGATCGCCCAGGAGCGGCCGTCGCCGTGCGCGTCCTCGAGCCCGACGTGCACCATGCGGCTCCACCGGATCACGAGCAGCCGCGTCGCACGACGGTCCTCGAGTTCCCACAGCGACGCCTCGGTCGCGCCGAACGCCCAGGTCACCCGGTGCCCCAACGACACCTCGGGACGGATGCTCTCGACCGAGGTCCGGAGCTCGGCCGTGGGCGCCGCGGGCACCAGCCACACGGTCGGGTCGATGCGACGGATCGCGAGTGCCAGTGCCTCGTCCTCCCGACGGCGTCGGATCCCCTGCGCGCGGACGATCGCCACCGCGATGACCACGATCCCGAGGGTGATCGCGACGACCTCGGCGATGCCGAAGTACGTCAGGTCGGCGTCGGGGGTCGTGGCGACGACGATGATCCGGGCGGTGAGCAGTGCAGCCCACACGCCGACGATCACCCAGCGGAGGACCATCAGTCGCCGTGTCGGCGACATCGGGTGGCGCTCCCGACGGCGGGCGCGTCCGAAGCGCGGGACACGGTCGGGACGCCTCAGCACCCTCCGATCCTCGCACGCCCGCTGCGTCCTCCGCTGGGACGGGACGGTGAACGGGGCCGATCGCCCGGCGGCGGCTGCACGGGTTGTCAGCCCACGCGCGGCACCCGCGACCTACGCTCGGACCGTGACCGAACACTCCGACCGCGCGGCGGCGACCGCCACGGTGCCCCCGCCCGGCGCGGCGCCCGCGTCCGTCCGCCGCCCGCGGCTGCTCGCGGCTGCCGTGGGCCTCGTCGCGGCGGCGGCCTTCTTCGCGGCGGCGGAACTCGGTGCGCTCCTCCTCGGGGGTGCCGGCAGCCCGCTCGTCGCGGTCGGCTCGGCCGTCATCGACCTCGCCCCCGGTGGCGCCAAGGACCTCATGGTCGCGCTCTTCGGCACCGGCGACAAGGTCGCCCTGTTCGTCCTGATGGCGGTGCTCGTCGCCGTGATCAGTGCCGGCGCGGGGATCCTCGAGCGGGTCCGTCCGCCGTTCGGCGCACTCGTCTTCGCGGCCGGCGGTGTGCTGTCGTTGCTGGCCGTGAGCACCCGGTCCGGCAGCGGCACCTGGGACGGTGCGCCGTCGGTGCTGGGTGTCGCGGCGGCGATCATCGTGCTCCGCGTGCTCGCGCGGCGACTCCGTCGGTGGGAGGCAGCCGCGGCCGTGCCGTCCGCCGCCCCGCGACCCGCGTCGGCCGAGCGCCGCGCGTTCCTGGTCTGGGGTGTCACCGCGGCGACGCTCGCGGTCGTGGTGGGCACCGCCTCCAGGCTGGGCACCTCGGCCATGCAGGCAGCGGCCGCCGCGCGTCGGGCGATCCGTCTGCCCGCCCCGGCGACGGCGGCGCCCGCCGTCCCGGCCGGAGCGTCCCTCGACGTCGCAGGGATCACCCCGTACGTGACGCCGAACGCCGACTTCTACCGGATCGACACGGCCCTGCGGGTGCCGTCGGTCGACACCGCCGACTGGCGACTCCGGATCCACGGCGCCGTCGACCACGAGGTCGAGCTGACCTGGGACGAGCTGCTCGCCCTGCCCCTCGAGGAGCACCTCGCCACCCTGAGCTGCGTGTCGAACGAGGTGGGCGGGAACCTCATCGGCAACGCGCTGTGGCTCGGCTACCCGATCCGGCACCTGCTGGAACGCGCCGGACCGCACACCGGCGCCGACATGGTGCTCTCCCGCAGCGTCGACGGCTTCACCGCAGGGACGCCGCTCGACGTGCTGCAGGACGACGGGACCGCGGCGCTGCTGGCGGTCGGGATGAACGGCGAACCGCTCCCGCCCGAGCACGGCTTCCCGGTCCGGATGGTGGTCCCGGGGCTCTTCGGGTACGTCTCCGCGACGAAGTGGGTCACCGAGCTCGAGGTCACCCGGTTCGCCGACGCCCAGGGGTACTGGACGCCGCGCGGTTGGTCGGAGCGCGGCCCCGTCAAGCTCGAGTCGCGCATCGACACGCCCCGCGACGGCTCCACCGTTGACGCCGGGTCGACCGTCGCCGTCGCCGGCGTCGCGTGGCAGCCGCACACCGGCGTGAAGGCCGTGCAGGTCCGGGTCGGTGGCGGGGCGTGGCAGGACGCCACCCTGGCCGATTCCGTGTCCGCCGACACCTGGCGGCAGTGGGTCTACCGGTGGACGCCGTCGAAGGGGTCGCACCGCATCGAGGTCCGCGCGGTGAGCGCCGACGGCGAGGTGCAGACGAGCGTCGAGCGGCCGCCGGCACCGAACGGCGCCTCGGGATGGCACAGCGTCGAGGTGCGCGCGGCCTGACCGCCACGCGCGGTCGCGGGCCCGGAGGCGCGGCTCGGGCCCCTCGGACACGGTCGCGTCGCCGGGACACCACGGCGACGGCCACGGCCACGGCCACGGCGGTCGTCTCAGGTGGTGCGGGTCGCCACGACGCACGTGCCGTCGACGTCCTCGTCGGACTCGATCGACGGGCTGAACCCGGCAGCCGCGAAGGCAGCGGCCGACGCTCGGGCCTGCGCGTCGGAGACCTCGATGAGGACGACCCCGCCGGGCCGGAGCCACTCCCCTGCCCCGGCAGCGATCCGGCGGTGCAGGTCGAGGCCGTCGGCACCGCCGTCGAGGGCGACCCGGTGCTCGTGGTCGCGTGCCTCGGACGGCATCGTGGCGATCGACGCCGTCGGGACGTACGGTGCGTTCACGGCGATGACGTCGACCGCTCCGCGGAACCGGTCGGGCAGCGGCGCGAACAGGTCCCCGAGGACCACGATCCCCCGGTCGCCGATGTTCTCCGCCGCCACGTCCACCGCGTCGGGGTCGACGTCCGCCGCCACCAGGTCGAGCGCGCCGACCCGGCCGAGCAGCGCGACCGAGATCGCCCCCGCCCCGCAGCACAGGTCGACGACGCGGTCGTACCGCTGCAGGCGACGAGCAGCCTGCTCCACCACGACGGTCGTCCGGGCCCGGGGCACGAACACGCCGGGCGTCACGCGGACGCGGTGTCCGTCGAACGCCGCCCACCCGAGGACGTACTCGAGCGGCTCTCCGCCGAGGCGTCGCTGCACGACGGCACGGAGTCGAGCGGGGTCGCCGTCGCCGGCCTCGAGCAGGAGGTCGGCCTCGTCCTCGGCGAAGACGCTGCCCGCGGCCCGGAGCCGGGCCGCGAGCGCAGCGTGGGCGGGACGGCCTGGAGGCACGGGTTCAGTCCGTCACGGACGGTGCGTCGTCGAGACGGCCAGCACCATCGGCAGTGGCCGCCGCGTCGATGTCTCGGCTACGCCGCGCCATCGAACATCGACGTGACCGACCCGTCGTCGAAGACCTCGTGGATGGCGCGGGCGATGAGCGGCGCGATCGGCAGGACCTCGAGCCGGTCCCAGCGCTTCTCCTCCGGCAGCGGCAGCGTGTCGGTGACGACGACCCGGTCGATGAACTCGCTCTGCAGCAGCTCGGTCGCCGGGTCGGAGAACACCGCGTGCGTGGCGGCGACGACGACACCCGTGGCACCGGCGGCCTTGAGCGCCTCCGCTGCCTTCGCGATGGTGCGGCCGGTGTCGATGAGGTCGTCGACGAGCAGGCACACCCGGCCGGAGACGTCACCGACGATCTCGTGCACGGACACCTGGTTCGGCACGAGCGGGTCGCGACGCTTGTGGATGATCGCGAGCGGCGCACCGAGCTTCTCGGACCAGATGTCGGCGACGCGCACACGGCCCATGTCCGGCGAGACCACCGTCAGCGTCGACGGGTCGAGGATCTCCTGGAAGCGCTGCAGCAGCACCGGCATCGCGAACAGGTGGTCGACCGGGCCGTCGAAGAAGCCCTGGATCTGTGCGGCGTGCAGGTCGACGCTCATGATGCGGTGCGCGCCCGCGGCCTTGAAGAGGTCGGCGACGAGACGGGCCGAGATCGGCTCACGCCCGCGGCCCTTCTTGTCCTGCCGGGCGTAGGGGTAGAAGGGCGCGACGACGGTGATGCGCTTCGCCGAGGCACGCTTCAGCGCGTCGACCATGATGAGCTGCTCCATGAGCCACTCGTTGATCGGTGCGGTGTGCGACTGGATGACGAACGCGTCGCAGCCACGGACCGACTCGTCGAAGCGGGCGTAGAGCTCGCCGTTCGCGAAGGTGCGGGCATCGGTCGGGACGAGCTCGACACCGAGTTCCTCGGCGATCTCGGCCGAGAGCGCCGGGTGTGCTCGCCCTGAGACGAGGACGAGTCGTTTCTGGCCGGTCGTTTTGATTCCGGACAAGTGCGGTGCTCACTCCCTGACCCGCGCGGGGTCGATGTCGACGACGGGTGGTCGCCGTGTTCTATTCGCCGTTCGCGCGCCGAGCAGCCTCGGCCGCCGGCGTGCCGGGTCGGTGTTCCTCGACCCATCCGTCGGTGTTGCGCTGTGGGGCGTAGCTGATGGCCAGCGAACCGGCCGGTACGTCCTTGCGGACGGTCGTACCCGCGCCGGTGTACGCCCCGTCACCAATCCTAACCGGGGCGACGAACACGTTGTGCGAGCCTGTACGGACGTTCGAGCCCACCTCGGTCCGGTGCTTGTGCACGCCGTCGTAGTTCGCCGTGATGGTGTTCGCGCCGATGTTCGAGTCCTCGCCCACCTCGGCGTCCCCGATGTACGACAGGTGCGGCACCTTGCTGCCGCGGCCGATCGTCGCGTTCTTCGTCTCGACGAAGGTGCCGATCTTGCCCTGGTCGCCCAGGATCGTGCCCGGGCGCAGGTACGCGAACGGCCCGACCGAGGCACCGTCACCGATGACGGCCAGGGTCGCGTCGACACGGTTCACGACCGCACCGGCGCCGACCTCGGTGTCCCGGAGGGTGGTGTCCGGCCCGACCACCGCGCCGGCGGCGATCGCGGTCGCGCCGACGAGCTGCGTGCCCGGCAGGATCTCGGCGTCCGGTTCGATCGACACGTCGAGGTCGATCCACGTCGTGGCCGGGTCCTGCACGGTCACACCGGCGAGCTGGTGTCGACGGACGATGCGCGCGTTGAGCACCCGCGCCGCGTCGGCGAGCTGGGCACGGTCGTTGATGCCGGCGACGAGCCACGGGTCGGTGAGGGTGACCACGTCGATGCGGCCGCCCCGCTCGCCGATCAGGGCCGGCGCGTCGGTGATGTACTTCTCGCCCTGCGCGTTCGCGGTGGTCAGCGACGGCAGGACCGCACGGAGGTGGGTGACGTCGAACGCGTAGATGCCGGCGTTCGCCTCGGTGATGGTCAGCTGCTCGGCCGTCGCGTCCTTGTGCTCGACCACCCCGACGAACGCCCCGTCGGCGCCGCGGACGATGCGGCCGAGGCCGGTGGGGTCCGGCGCGACGGCACTGACGAAGGTGGCGCCGTTGCGGCCGCCGACGTGGGCGTCCACGAGAGACCGGAGCGACGCCGCGTCGAGCAGCGGCACGTCACCCGACAGCACGACGACGGCACCGTCGAAGTCCGCGGGCAGCGCCTGGACGGCGACCTCGACCGCGCGCCCGGTGCCGGGGACGTCGTCCTGGTCGACGACGATGGCGTCCGGCGCACGCTCGACGACCTCGGCCGCGACGCGGTCCCGCTCGTGCCGCACCACGACGGCGACGTGCGCGGGCTCGAGCGACGAGGCGGTCCGGAGCACGTGGGCGATGAGCGGGAGGCCTGCGAGGCGGTGCAGCACCTTCGGCGTGGAGGACTTCATGCGCGTGCCCTGCCCGGCGGCGAGGACGACGACGGCGATCCGCTGGTCGGTCATGCTCCCATCCTGGCGTACGCCGCCTGCGGAGGCCGACCGAGCCACGGCCCTGTGCGCAACCGTGCGCGGAACCGCACCTGTGGAGGGGAAGCGGGTCGGGCCTCCCGTCCGGTCAGGCCCGCGCGACCGGCTCCCGCCGCACGAACGCCATGAGCACCAGCCCCGCGACGAGCACCACCACCACGCCGAGGATCCCGAACCGCGTCGACCCGCCGATCGTCACCGCGATCCCGAACAGCGCCGGCGCCAGGAACGACGCCGCCCGCCCGGTGGTGGCGTAGAGGCCGAAGAGCTCGCCCTCGCGCCCGGGCGTCGCGAGCCGTGCCAGGTACGCCCGCGAGGACGCCTGCACCGGCCCGACGAACACCGCCAGCGTGAGCCCGAGCACCCAGAACCCGGCTGTGACCGACCCCACTGCGAACACCCCGATCCCGCACACCGCGAGCCCGACGAGCGACACCGTGATGATCGCCCGGGACCCGAAGCGGTCGTCGAGCCGGCCGGACAGGAAGGTCGCGATGCCCGCGACGACGTTCGCGGCGATGGCGAACAGGATGACCTGCGAGGGGCTGAACCCGAAGACCTGCGCGGCGACGATCCCGCCGAAGGTGAACACCGCACCGACGCCGTCGCGGAACACCGCGCTCGCGAGCAGGAACGCCAGCACGTTCCGGCGTTCGCGCCAGAGCCGGGCGACGTCCCGCCCGAGGTCCCGGTACGCGCCGAGCACGCCGCCGCCCGCCTTCGCAGGGTCCGGAGCGGCCTCGGGCACGGTGACGAACAACGGGATCGAGCTCACGGCGAGCCAGACCGCCGCGATGCCGATCGCGACGCGGACGTCCCACTGCCCGGACGCCACCGTCGCCGGCAGCTGCAGCAGCCCGGCAACGTCACCGCCGCCGAAGTCCTGGATGCAGAGCACCAGGAGCACGACGAGCAGGACGATGCCGCCGAAGTACCCGGCGGCCCAGCCGATCGCCGACACCCGACCGGTCTGCTCCCCCGAGGCGACCTGACCGAGCATCGCGTTGTAGCCGACGCTCGCGATCTCGTAGGCGACGGTCCCGATGCCGAGCAGCGCCGCACCGAGCACGAGGTACGGCTGGCTCGGCGCGACGAACACCATGCCGCCGATCGACAGGGCGATGCCGATCGTCGCGATCAGGACCGAGCGCCGCCGGTGCCCGGAGGAGTCGGCGAGCCGGCCGATCGCCGGGGCGACCAGCGCGACCACGATGCCCGCGATCGTGAGCGCCGTGGAGACGACGGCCGCGTTGTGCGCGAGCTCGCGTTCGACGACCGCCTTCCCGGCGGCCGAGGTGTCGGCGACGAGCGCCGGGTCGACGAACGCCCGGCTCGCCAGGTAGGTGCTGAAGACGAAGGTGGTGACGACGGCGTTGAAGGCTGCGGAACCCCAGTCCCACAGGGCCCAGGACGCGAGCGCGCGGCGGTCGGTGCGCTGCGGCACTGCAGCCGCGGGTGAAGCCGTCATGCGCGAACCGTAGCGCGTCCGGGTGTCGGGCCGGTGGCCCCGTTCCGGGTCACGCGGCGAACGGGAGGCTCGGGGCGGACCCGTCCCGCGCCTCCCGTCCGTCTCCTGGTCACGTTGCCGACCCGCCCTCGCAGGCTCGGCCGCGCGCCGCGCGCCGCGCGCCCCGCGCGACGTTCGGCGTCGCCGCTCAGCGCGGCGCGCCACCCGGGTAGACGACCGACTTCAGGGAGTCGGGGTCGGTGTCGCTCTCGAGCGCCTCGCGCACGTCGTCGAGCCCGAAGCGCCCGGTGACGAGCGAGTCGAGGTCCACCTGCCCCGACGCGACCAGCTCGATCGCGACCGGCCACGTGCCGGTGTACCGGAAGATCCCGGTCACCGTGACCTCGAGGTTCTGGATGTGCTCGACCGGCAGCGTCATCTCGGAGTTGCCGAGCCCGACGAGCACCGCCGCGCCCGCCGGTCCGACCGCCCTGATGCCGTCGGAGACCGCACGGGGCGCGCCGCTGGCGTCGATGAACGCGTCGAACGGCGCAAGGTCGGCGGCGACCGACACCACGGTCGGGTCGACGGTCTCGGTGGCGCCGAAGGACAGCGCGCGCTCGCGGCGCTCCGGGACGAGGTCGCTGATCACGATGCGGGACGCGCCGAACGCGCGCGCCGCCTGCGCGCAGATGATGCCGATCGGACCGGCACCCGCGATGAGCACGCTCGACCCGGGGACGATCCCGGCCTTGCGGACGGCGGCGATCCCGACGGACAGCGGTTCCAGGAGCGCTCCGGCCTCGAACGACACCGAGTCGGGCAGCGTGTGCGCGAACGCGGACTCGATCGTGACGAACTCGGCGAACGCACCGTCGACCGGCGGCGTCGCGTAGAAGCGCATGTGCGGGCACAGGTTGTACCGTCCGGCGAGGCACTGCGCACAGCGGTGACAGGGTCGCTGGGGCTCGATCGCCACCCGCTCGCCCACGCGGGACGGGTCGACGCCGTCGCCGACCGCGGTGATCGTGCCGGACAGCTCGTGGCCGAGGACCAGGGGCTCCTCGACGACGAAGTCCCCGATGCGGCCGTGCCGGTAGTAGTGCACGTCGGAGCCGCACACCCCCACGGCGGCGACGCGGACGAGCACGTCGCCGGGGTCGACGTCCGGGACGGGACGGTCCTCGACGGTGAGGTCCTGCGTGCCGAGCAGCACGCTGACCCGCTGGCGCTGGATGGAGGTCATGGGGTTCTCGATTCGGTGGTGGGTGCGGTGGGAGCGGCAGGGGGGAGCATCGCGGGGACGGCGGCGGCGATCCGCGCGGGGTCGCGCAGCAGGTCCCGGAAGGCGATCTCGGCGGCCCCGTGCACGAGGACGTCACGGCCGAGCGCCGCCGGCACGACACGGATCCGGTCGGCCATGCCCGTCATGGACTGTGCCCGGACGTCGTCCACGATGCGTTCGCCGACGTGGTCGAGCAGGACGCCGAGGAACCCGCCGAGCACGACGACCTCGGGGTTCACGGTGTGGATCGCGTTCCGGAGGGCGGTGGCGAGCGCGCTGACCTGCCGGTCCACGACGCGCTCGACCTCGGGCCGACGCTCGGCGAGCGCCGTCGCCAGCGCCTCGAGGTCGTCGGGTGCGGTCCCCGTGGCGGTCGTCAGGGTCTCGCGCGACGCCTCGGTCTCGAGGCACCCGACCGCTCCGCAGTGACAGCGGATCCCGTTGGCCGCGACGAAGGTGTGCCCGAGTTCGCCGGCGTACCCGTCGGCGCCGCTGAGCGGACGTCCGCCGGTGATCACGCCCCCACCGATGCCGCTCGCGCCGCCGTTGAGGTACACGAGGTCGTCGACGCCCCGACCGCTGCCGCCGAGCCGCTCCGCCCACGCGCCGAGGTTCGCGTCGTTGGCGGCGCGCACCGGCAGTCCGGTCCGGGCTGCGAGCGGTCCGGCGAGCGGTTCGTCGTGCCATCCGAGGTGCGGGGCGTACTGCACGGTGCCGTCCTCGACCCGGACGGTCCCCGGCACGGCCACGCCGATGCCGACGAGTCGGAGCGGGTGGGAGCGACCGTGCGGTCCCCCGTCGTGGTCGCGCACACGGTCGACCAGGCCGGCGACGATCTCGACCGCCTCGGGTGCGGTCGGCGGGCGGTCCTGCGCCTCGACCAGGCGTGCACGCACCGTGCCGTCGAGGCCCACCAGCGCGACGGACACGGCGTCGATCTCGACCGTGACGGCGGCGGACACGACGTCGGCGGCCGCACGCACGACCGGGCTCGGCCGGCCGACTCCGGCACCGGGCGAACCGGCGGTGGGGCGTTCCTCATGCAGGAGTCCGAGGTCGACGAGCTCGCCGACGAGTGCGAGCGTGGTCGAGCGGTTCAGCCCGGTCCGCCGGGTGATGTCGGCGCGTGTGATCGGCCCGGCCTCGTGCACGAGCCGGAGGACGCGCGCGGCGTTGCCCGGTGCGCCGCCGGCGGGTGGTGCGGGATGGCTCGTCATCGGTTCCTCGGGGTGGTGTGGTGGCGGCAGCGCGGTGCCTACCGCGACCGGGAGAACGCAGCGTCGAAGGCGGCCTCCGGCGGCGCGATCGTCCCGAGCCTCCGCACGAACGCCAACGCCTCCGGCCCACCGACGAGCCGGTCCATGCCCGCGTCCTCCCACTCGACGCTGGTGGGGCCCGTGTACCCGATGTGGTTCAGCACGCGGAACACCCGTTCCCACGGCACGTCCCCGTGTCCGGCGGTGACGAAGTCCCAGCCCCGGCGGGGGTCGCCCCACGGCAGGTGCGACGACAGCCGGCCGTTGCGTCCGTCGAGCTGCTTGACCGACTCCTTGCAGTGCACGTGGTAGATCCGGTCGGCGAAGTCGAGCAGGAACGCAGCGGGGTCGAGGTCCTGCCAGACGAAGTGCGACGGGTCGAAGTTGAACCCGAACGACGGCCGGTCGGCGAACACGTCGAGGGCGCGACGCGCCGTCCAGTAGTCGTAGGCGATCTCGGACGGGTGCACCTCGAGCGCGAACCGCACCCCGACCTCCTCGAACACGTCGAGGATCGGCGCCCATCGGTCGTGGAAGTCCTGGTACCCGGCGTCGATCATCGATGCCGGCACGGGCGGGAACCCGGCGACGGTCTTCCAGATCGACGAGCCGGAGAAGCCGGTCACGGTGGACACGCCGAGTGCCGCAGCAGCCCGTGCGGTCCACTGCAGTTCCTCGGCGGCGCGCTGCCGGACACCCTCGGGGTCGCCGTCGCCCCACACGTGCGGCGCGAGGATGTCCTCGTGCCGCTGGTCGATCGGGTCGTCGCACACCGCCTGTCCGGTCAGGTGGTTCGCGATGGTCCAGACCTGGAGCCCGTTCCGTTCGAGGATCGCCTTCCGGTCGGCCACGTAGTCGGGGTCCGTCGCGGCACGGCGGACGTCGAGGTGGTCGCCCCAGCAGGCGATCTCCAGCCCGTCGTAGCCCCACTCCCCCGCGAGGCGTGCGACCTCCTCGAACGGCAGGTCGGCCCACTGGCCGGTGAAGAGGGTGACCGGCCGTGCCGTCGGCTGCCGGGAGGCCCGGGTCGTGTCCGTCATGCTGCTTCCTTCCTCCTGTGGCCGGTGCCCGGTCACCACGTGTCGGGTCGTGCGTCGAGCGGGACCGTCGCCGGCCGTCCCGGCCGGGACCGGACGTCGACGACGACGTGCTCGCGGGACGCGGTGGCGACCGCCTCCATGACCTCGAGCACGTGGTACGCCAGTTCCCCGGACGCCCGGTGGGAGCGGTCGGTGGCGATCGCGTGCGCCATGTCGGCGAGGCCGTAGCCGCGTCCGGCGTCGGCGTACCCGGCGCTCGTCGGCAGCTCGCGCCACTCGCGCGTCGCGGCGTCGGCGATCGACACCGTGTCGGAGAACCGGTTCGGGTCGGGGACGCCGAGCGTGCCGGCGGTGCCGTACACCTCGAAGAGCGGTGCCCGCGTCGCCCAGACCTCGAAGGACACCGTCACCGTGGAGACGACCCCGTCCGCGTGTTCGAGGACGGCCACGACGTGCGTGTCGACGTCCACCCGCAGCGACGTCCCGGCGGCCGGTCCGGTCGCGATGCTGCGCTCGCGGTCCGAGCGGGTCGAGGCGCCGCTGACCCGGACCACCGGGCCGAAGAACTGCACGAGGCTCGTCAGGTAGTACGGGCCCATGTCGAGGAGCGGTCCCCCGCCGGGCTGGTAGTAGAACGCCGGTGCCGGGTGCCAGAGCTCGTGTCCGGGCGCGGACCACGACACCGCGGCGCCCACCGGCGTGCCGACGAGGCCGTCGTCGAGCGCCGCGCGGGCGGTCTGGACGCCGGTGCCGAGCACGGTGTCCGGAGCGCTGCCGACGCGGAGGCCGGAGCGGCGGGCGAGGTCGAGCACGGGCTGCGCCTCGGCGGTCGACATCGCGAGGGGCTTCTCCCCGTACACGTGCTTGCCGGCCTCGAGCGCCCGGGTGGCGATGTCGGCGTGCGCGGCCGGGATCGTCAGGTTGAGCACGACGTCGACGTCGTCCGCGGCGAGCAGGTCGTCGACCGAGGAACCCCGGACACCCTGGGCCTCGCCGACCGACTGCGCACGGGCGACGTCGATGTCCGCCACCGCGGTGAGGTCGAGCCCGTCCAGCGCCGGGAAGTGCTCGAAGTACTGCTGGCTGATGACGCCGACCCCGACGACACCGACCCGCAGTGGTCGTCCGTTCACCGTGCTGCCCACAGGAGTCCCCGTTCGATGATCGTGCGGAGCGGCTGCGACTCGACGACCTCGAGCCGGTGCCCGGGCGCCGAGACGAACACGCGCCCCTCGCCCCACTGCCGCGTCCAGATGGCCGGTGCGGTGACCGGACGGTTCCAGGCGTCGAAGTCGCGGGCCTCCTGCGTGGTGGTCGCGAGGACGTCGTTGTACTCGTCGGAGAGCACCCAGTACTGCTCGGTGACGAGGTCGAAGTCCTCGATGCCCTGCGTGATCGGGTGCTCAAGCCCGGCCTCGGTGATGTGCACGGTGTACGGGATGTAGTTGTCGCTCTGCTCGCCCGAGCGTTCCGCCGGCGGCTTCGCGGCGTGGTGGGCGAACTGGCCGCCGACCATGTGCAGGTAGTCGGCGGTGTTCCGGAAGGCGTCGGCGATCCCGCCGTGCCACCCGGCGAGCCCGGCCCCGCCGAGCACGGCTCGCTGCAGTCCGGCGAACTCGTCGTCGGCGATGGTCGACATCGTGACGACCTGCACGATGAGGTCGACGTCCGCCATGACCGACTCGTCGGCGTACACGGCGGTCGAGTCGGACACGTGGACGTCGAACCCGTTGTCCCGCAGGAACGGGACGAACAGGTCCGTGGTCTCGACGGGCTGGTGGCCGTCCCACCCGCCGCGGACGACGAGTGCCCGGCGCTGCCCGACCCCGGTCACGAGGTCACCGTCCAGCTGCTGCCGTCGGCGGCGCTGCGTTCGACGGCGTCGAGCACCCGCTGCACGTGCATGCCGTCCGCGAAGGACGGCGACGGGTCGGTGCCGGCGACGATCGCCTCGACGAAGTCCTTCACCTGGTGGCTGAAGGTGTGCTCGTAGCCGATGAGGTGTCCGGTCGGCCACCACGCCGCCATGTAGGGGTGCTCGGGTTCGGTGACGAGGATCCGCCGGAACCCCTGCTCGCCGGCCGGTGCCGACGACTCGTACAGTCGGAGCTCGTTCATCGACTCGAGGTCGAACTGGATCGCCCCGGTGGAGCCGCTGACCTCGAGCGTCAGGCCGTTCTTCCGCCCGCTCGCGTAGCGGGTCGCCTCGAACGTGCCGATCGCACCGTCGGCAGCACCGCCGCCGAGCCGAGCGGTGAAGAACGCCGCGTCGTCGACCGTGACCTGGCCGCGCTCGCTCGACGCCGTGCCGGAGAGTCCGACGCCCTCGGCCATCAGCGGCCGCTCGGTGACGAAGGTCTCGAGCAGGCCGGAGACGGACGTCAGCGACGCACCGGTGACGTGCTCGACGAGGTCGATGGCGTGCGCCCCGATGTCACCGAGCGCACCCGATCCCGCCAGCGTCTTGTCCAACCGCCAGGTCATCGGGCCGTCCTCGTCGGCGAGCCAGTCCTGCAGGTAGAGCGCCCGGACCTGCCGGACCCGACCGATCCGGCCGTCCTGCACGAGCTGGCGGGCGAACGCGATCGCGGGCACGCGGCGGTAGCTGAAGCCGACCATCGCGCGGACCCCGCGTGTCCGGGCGGACGCGGCCGCGGCGGCCATCGCCTCTGCCTCGGCCACGGTGTTCGCGAGGGGCTTCTCGCAGAGGACGTGCTTGCCGGCCTCGAGCGCGGCGATCGCGATCTCGACGTGCGACGAACCGGGCGAGACGACGTCGACGACGTCGATGTCCGGGTCCGCGACGACGGCGCGCCAGTCGGTGGACGCCGCCTGCCAGCCGTACTTCGCCCGTGCGGCCTCGGTCCGTCCCGGGTCCCGCCCGACGACCACCGCCATCTCCGGTTCGACCCCGAGGTCGAAGAACCTCGGGGCGGTCCGCCAGGCCTGCGAGTGGGCGGCTCCCATGAAGCCGTGCCCGATCATCGCGACCCGCAGTCGATCCTGTGCCATCCGCTCGCTCCTTTGCGATCACGTCCTTGCCACAGCCAACACTACCGCTTATGTTGGGCGCGGCAACATTTTGTTTCGACGACGAACGGTGACCACCATGGCAACGACGCCCACCCGTGCAGACAAGTTCTCCTTCGGTCTCTGGACCATCGGCTACAACGGCTCCGACCCGTTCGGCGGCCCCACCCGACCGGCCCTCGACGTGGTCGAGGCGGTCGAGAAGCTCGACGAGCTCGGGGCCTACGGCCTGACCTTCCACGACGACGACCTCTTTGCCTTCGGCTCCACCGACGCCGAGCGGCAGACGCAGATCGACCGCCTCAAGGGCGCCCTCGACTCGACCGGGATCATCGTGCCGATGGTCACGACGAACCTGTTCTCGGCCCCGGTCTTCAAGGACGGCGGCTTCACCTCGAACGACCGCCAGGTGCGCCGCTTCGCGCTCCGCAAGGTCCTCCGCAACATCGACCTGGCCGCCGAGCTCGGCGCGAAGACCTTCGTCATGTGGGGCGGCCGCGAGGGATCCGAGTACGACTCAGCCAAGGACGTGCAGGCCGCGCTCGAGCGCTACCGCGAGGCCGTCAACCTCCTCGCCCAGTACGTCACCGACAAGGGCTACGACATCCGCTTCGCCATCGAGCCGAAGCCGAACGAGCCCCGCGGCGACATCCTCCTGCCGACCCTCGGCCACGCGATCGCCTTCACCGAGACGCTCGAGCGCCCGGAGCTCTTCGGCATCAACCCGGAGGTCGGGCACGAGCAGATGGCGGGCCTGAACTTCACGGCCGGCATCGCGCAGGCGCTCTACCAGGGCAAGCTCTTCCACATCGACCTCAACGGGCAGCGCGGCATCAAGTACGACCAGGACCTGGTCTTCGGCCACGGCGACCTGCAGAACGCGTTCTCGCTCGTCGACCTGCTCGAGCACGGTGCTCCGCAGGGCGGCCCGGCCTACGACGGCCCGCGCCACTTCGACTACAAGCCGAGCCGCACCGAGGACATCTCGGGCGTCTGGGACTCGGCGCAGGCGAACATGCGCATGTACCTCCTCCTCAAGGAGCGCGCGCAGGCGTTCCGCGCCGACCCCGAGGTGCAGGCCGCGCTCGAGGCCTCGAAGGTCGGGGAGCTCAGCACGCCGACGCTGAACGACGGCGAGTCCTACGACGCCTTCCTCGCCGACCGCTCCGCGTACGAGGACTTCGACGCCGACGCGTACTTCGGCGGCAAGGGCTTCGGGTTCGTGAAGCTGCAGCAGCTCGCCATCGAGCACCTCATGGGCGCGCGCTCCTGATGGCCCTGGTGGCGGGGGTCGACTCGTCGACCCAGTCCTGCAAGGTCACGATCCGCGACGCCGACACCGGTGCGGTCGTCCGGGAGGGTCGTGCGACCCACCCGGACGGCACGTCCGTCGACCCCCGCCACTGGTGGGACGCGCTCGGCACCGCGATCGCTGACGCCGGCGGGTTCGCCGACGTCGGCGCCGTCGCGATCGCCGGACAGCAGCACGGCATGGTCGCGCTGGACGCGGACGGTCGCGTGGTCCGCGACGCGCTGCTCTGGAACGACGTGCGCAGTGCGGACGCGGCCGCGCGGATGGTCGAGGAACTCGGCCGGGAGGCATGGGTCGCCCGGACGGGTCTGGTGCCGGTCGCGTCGTTCACCGGCACGAAGCTGCGCTGGCTCCGGCAGGCGGAGCCGGAGCACGCGGCGCGCGTCGCCGCGGTCGCACTCCCCCACGACTGGCTGTCGTGGCGGCTGCGCGGGTACGGACCGGCGGACGAGAGCCCGCTCGGCCCCGATCTCGACGCGCTCGCGACGGACGCCTCGGACGCCAGCGGCACCGCGTACTGGGACCCGGTCCGGCGGGAGTACGACGGCGAACTGTTCGCGCTCGCGCTCGGACGTCCGTTGCGGGTGGCCGGCTCGGAGTCGGCCCCCGACGCGGTCGTGGTACCGCGCGTCGTCCTGCACGACGAGGCGATGGGCACCCTGCAGGTCGACGTCCCGCTGCCGAACGGTGCGTCCGGTCCGACCGGACTCGTCGTCGGCCCAGGGCTCGGGGACAACGCCGGGGCAGCGCTCGGCCTCGGGCTCGGCCCGGGCGACATCGCGGTGTCCCTGGGCACCAGCGGCACCGTCTTCGGGGTCACCGACGCCGAGGTGCGCGACCCGAGCGGCACGGTGGCGGGCTTCGCCGACGGCGGCGGGTCGCGCCTCCCGATCGTCACCACGCTCAACGCGGCCCGCGTGCTCGAGGTGATCGGCGGCCTGCTCGGCGTGGACCACGACGAGCTCGGCGCCCTGGCGCTGCAGGCGCCGGCCGGGGCCGACGGCCTCGTGCTGGTGCCGTACTTCGTCGGCGAGCGCACGCCGAACCGACCGGACGCGACCGCATCGCTGCTCGGCATGACGCCCGCGACGACGGATCGGGCGCACCTGGCCCGGGCCGCCGTCGAGGGGATGCTCTGCGCACTCGCGGACGGGCTCGCCGCGGTCGAGGGCACCGGCGTCACCGTGGAACGGCTGTTCCTCATCGGTGGTGCCGCGCGCAACGACGCCGTGCGCACGGTCGCTGCGCAGGTGTTCGGCCGGGACGTCCTGGTGCCGGAGCCGGGCGAGTACGTCGCCGCCGGCGCCGCGAAGCAGGCGGCGTGGGTGCTCACCGGATCGCTGCCGTCGTGGGACACCGCGACCGTCACCGTGCCGGCGGATCCGCACGCCGAGGTGCTCGAGCAGTACCGTGAAGCCGCGCGCTGACGCGATCCCGAACGCACCGGAGGACCCCGCATGCCCTTGACCGACCTACCGCTCGCCGCCCTGGAGACCTACCGGCCCGACGTCCGTCGCCCTGACGACTTCGACCGGTTCTGGGCGGACACGATCACGTCGTCCCGGGCCGCCGGCGCCGACGTCGAGCCCGTGCTCACCCCGGCGGACACGCCCGTCACCGGACTCGCCATCGACGACCTGGTGTTCCCGGGCTACGCCGGGGACCCGGTCCGCGCGTGGGTCGCCCGTCCGGTCGGCGGCTCGGAGCCCCTGCCCGTCGTGGTCGAGTTCCTCGGCTACAACGGCGGGCGGGGGCTGCCCGGCGAGCGGGTCTCCTGGGCCCTCGCCGGCTACGTGCACGTCGTCATGGACACCCGCGGTCAGGGCAGCGGCTGGGGCACCGGCGGCGACACCCCGGACCCGCACGGCTCCGGTCCGCACATCGGTGGGTGGATGACCAGCGGGATCACGTCCCCCGCCGACCACTACTACCGGCGCGTGTACACCGACGCCGTCCGGCTGGTCGACGCCGTCCGCACCCTGCCCGGCGTGGACGCCTCCCGCATCGCCCTCACCGGTGGCAGCCAGGGCGGCGGGATCACCATCGCCGCGGCGGCCCTCGTCGAGGCGCACGTCGGCGCGGTCACGGCGGTGCTCCCCGACGTCGCGTTCCTGAGCGACTGGCGGAACGGCACCGACGTGGCGGTCGGCGGCCCGTACCTCGAACTGGCGCAGTACCTGTCCGTGCACCGGGACGCGGCCGACACGGTCTGGGAGACCGCGGCCTACTTCGACGGGGTGCACTTCGCCGCAGGGATCACCGCGCCCGCGCTGTTCTCCGTCGCTCTGATGGACGACGTCGTGCCGCCGCGGACGACCTTCGCGGCGTACAACGCCCTGGGCTCGGCGGAGAAGGAGATCACCGTCTACCCGTACAACGGACACGAGGGCGGTGGCTTCCGGCACTGGGAGCGCCAGGTCGCCTTCCTCCGCGCGCGGGGCTGAGAACCGGCGGGCCGCGGATCGCCGGGGATCGCCGGCGATCCTGAGCGTCCTCGCACCGCGAGACGGTCCGGTTCCGGGCGAGCACGGCAGCACCGCCGCCACGATCGACCCGTGCGTCGTGCCCGTCGTCCCCGTCCCGCCGTCGTCGTGCTCGGCGCACTCGTCGTGCTGCTCGCCGCGGGCATCGTCGTGGTGAACGTCCCGGGGCGGTCCGGCCCCGCCGCGCCGCTCCCCCGCGCCGATGCCCCGTCGGCGACCGTCGCCCGGGCGTTCCTCGACGCCGCGGTCCGCCGGGACTGCGGGTCGATGCGCGCGCTGTCCACGCCGGACGACACCGCGTGGTGCCCGGCGAGCCTCTGGACGCAGTGGACCGGCGAGGGCGACCCGACCATGCACTCCTGGACCACACTGCAGTCCGTGTCGGACCGGACGGATCCGGAGCAGTGCTACCAGTACGGACTCGACCAGGACGGGCTCACGGGGATGGCGTCCGGAGCGAACACGTGGGGCCTGTGCCTCCGTCGCGAGGTCGGCGGCTGGCGGGTCACGAGCGAGGGCGTCGGCTGACGCTGGGGCGTGGCCGTCAGGGCTTCGGCGACGGGGTCCTGAACTCCGTGAGCACGAGTCGCTGCCGACCGTCCACGAGCTCCCGCCCCACGTCGAGGTGCCCGGCGTGGGCGGCGGTCTCGGTGATGACGTGCAACGTCGTCGCCAGCAGGTCCCGCTCCGGGGCCCACGGGTAGGTCGCGAGCGCTGCGGCGGACGGGAACGCGTCGAGCGGTGTCGCCGCCAGGACCTCGTCACTCCGTGCCGCCGCCTGCTCGTACTCGGCGACGACCTGCTCGGCCGACGGCCACCGCTCCGGGCGCCAGACCTCGTCGTCTGTGGGCAGGGCGAGCACTTGCCCCAGGACGACCCCCTCGAACCAGAACCGTTCCACGTCGAAGGTCAGGTGTCGGACGAGACCGAGCGGACTCCACCCGGACGGCACCCAGGGCCGCACGAGCGTGTCGTCGTCGAGTCCCTCCAGTGCCGCGAGGACCTGCCGCCGCTGTCCGCGGAGGGTGGCGAGGAGCGAGTCGGTGGTGTCGGTCATGCCTCATCGTCACCGTGCGGGCGCGTCGGCCGCAAGGAGCGGGGCCGTGCGCGGTGGACCCGACCGGTAGCCTGACGGCGCACCGCCCTGGTCCGGGCGGTCCGGGGAACGGGGGACGTCCATGCTGCGCATCATCACCACAGGGGCTGTCTCGGCCGCGCTCATCCTCGCAGCGACCGGCTGCACCGCCGGCGGCGACGACACGCTGCCGGTCCCGTCCCGACCGGCCGTCTCGGCGACCGTCGACTCCGTCGCGCCCGACACGACAGCGACTCCGATCGCGGTCGCCACCGCACCGGCCGTCGACCACGGCCCCGCCCCCGCCGCGACCGGGGAGGCGGATGGTGGAGACGGCTCCTACCGCTACGTCGTCGCACCGGGCGACGGCATCGCCGGGATCGCCGGCCGGTTCGGGCTCTGCATCGCCGACCTGTACCGGCTGAACCCCGGGACGCAGGGGCACGAGATCATGGTGGGGCAGACCCTCGTCGTCGAACGGACCGACGGCCCGGGCCATGCGATGGACGAGTGCGAGGACCAGAACGTGGCGGGCGTCGACGGCTGACCGATCGAGCGAGCGCGCACCACGCGGCCACCTGAGAGGGCATCGAGGTCGTGCGCCCGCCCGGGCGCCGCCGAGTTCCATGAGCGGAATGGACTCCTTGCCGCTCTGGCTCCTCGTGGTGGTCTTCGTCGCGGGCGCCGCCGTGATCTGGGTCGCCGGCATCCAGCTCTCGAAGACGACCGACGTGCTCGACGACCGCCTGCACCTCGGCAGCGCCCTCGGCGGCCTCATCGTGCTGGCCGTCGCGACGAACCTGCCCGAGATCGCGATCACGGTGAGCGCCGCCGCGTCGGGCTCCATCGAGGTCGCCGCGGGCAACATCCTCGGCGGGATCGCCCTGCAGACCGTCGTCATCGTGATCCTCGACGCGTTCGGCCGACGCGGGAAGGGAGTCAAGCCGATCACCTACCGGGCGGCGTCACTCGGCCTGGTGCTCGAGGCGGTCGTCGTCGTCGCCGTGCTCGCGGTCGTCATCGCCGGCAGCCAGCTGCCACCGGGACTCATCGCGCTCCGCCTGACACCGGACGTCGTGCTCATCGCCGCGATCTGGGTCATCGGTCTCTTCCTCGTGCAGCGTGCCGGGAAGGGCCTCCCCTGGCACGAGTCCGGTGCCGCGCCGGACACCACGGTGCCGAAGCCCCGCGGACACCGGACCCGCAAGCCGGTGGCCAGGATGAGCACGGGGCGGGCGGCGGTCGTCTTCTCGGTGTCCGCCCTCGCGACGCTCGTCGCGGGTGTCGTGCTCGAACGTGCGGGTGACGCGGCCTCGTCGCAGATCGGGCTGTCCGGCGTGCTGTTCGGCGCGACGGTGCTGGCCCTGGCGACGAGCCTGCCGGAGATCTCGACGGGCCTGCAGGCGGTCAAGCAGGGTGACGACGACCTGGCCGTGAGCGACATCTTCGGCGGGAACGCCTTCCTGCCGGTGCTGTTCCTCGTCGCGACGCTCATCTCGGGCAAGGCCGTGCTCCCCCAGGCGAATGCCAGCGACGTCTACCTGACCGCGCTCGCGGCGCTCCTGACGCTCGTGTACGCGGTGGGGCTGGTGTTCCGGCCGAGCAGGCGCATCGCCGGCATGGGGATCGACTCGCTCGTCGTCGTGCTGCTGTACCTGGCCGGGGTCGGCGGGCTCGTCGCCATCGCGCTGGCGTAGCGCGGACCCGTCGGCCGCCGGCGCTGAGCGGTCCGGTCAGCGCGGAGCGGAGCGGCCCTGATCGGCCCCGTCGGCGCGGAGCGTTCCGAGCCGGAGGTCAGTTGATGCAGGTCCCCTGGTCGCCGAAGGCGCTGCCGACCGCAGAGGGCTTCGGGGTGGATCCGGAGCTCGCCTTCGCCTTCGCGGGTGCGGTCGACGGTGCCTGCGCGTCGTGCGACGCCGAGGTCCCGGCAGCAGCGCCGGTGCCGGTGCCCTGCACCGTGTGCCCGTCGGTCCCGAGCACGAGGGTCACCCCCGTGGCCGTCGTCGACCGGACCGCCGTCGCACCCGGGACGACCTCCGCGACCGCCTTCGCCTGTGCCTCCATGCCCGCCGGGTACTCGACGACGGTCGAGGTCGTCGTGGTGGTGTCGGAGGGCGCACCGACCGTGAAGCCCTTCGCGGTGAGCGCCGCCGACGCCGCGGTCGCGCCGTTCGTGACCGAGCCGCCGTTCTGCACACTGACGTGGACGCTCGCCGGTGCCGCGGCCTTCGCCGCGGTGTACGCGGCCGGCGGGCCGACGATGCTCTGGATGAAGGCCGGCATCGCGGCGAAGTCGACGGCGACCGTGGAGTAGCCGTCGATCGTCGGCGTCCCGGTCGTCGGGATGGTGGTGGACCGGATGTTCGAGAGGTCGATCCCGCGGAACGTGTTCACCAGGCTCGGGATGCTCAGACCGTCGTCGATCTGCACGGCGTCGCCGACTCCGTGCAGCAACGCGGAGACCTTCACCGGGTTCAGGAGGGTCCCGGCGGAGAGCACCTGCTTCGCCTCCTGCGAGAGGAAGTACTGCTGGCGCACCTCGCGGTCGAGGTCGCCGCGCGGCAGGCCCTCGCGCTGCCGGACGAAGGACAGCGCCTGCGACGGGTTCAGCTCCGACTTGCCGGCGGGCAGGTCGATGTTGGAGTCCGGGTCGTGCACGGCGTGGTTGAGGCACACGTCGACCGGGCCGAGCGCCTTGACGAGCTGGTAGAACCCGAGGAGCGACACCCGGACGAAGTGGTCGATGGACAGCCCGCTCATGTTCTCCATGGTCTGGATGAGCAGCCGCATCCCGCCGGCATCGCCGCCGCCGTTCGCCGCCCCGTCGGAGTAGGCACTGTTGAGCTTGAACGTGCCGTGCCCGGGGATCGGCACCCAGGAGTCCCGCGGGAACGAGATCATCGTGGCGCTGCCGCCACCGGCCGGGATGTGCAGGACGATCATCGTGTCGGTGTTCGTCGCACCGTCGTCGAGCTGGGTGCCGAGCTCCGCGAGCTCCTGCGGCGTGGCGTCCGCCGGGCGGTGGTCATCGCCCACGAGCAGGATGTTCTCCGCGGCGCCGTCGGCATCCGGTGAGGCCGATCCGGACGGGTGCGGCAGCGCGAGGTGCACCTTCGTGACGCTGTCGTCGAGCTGCGCGTAGGACCAGGCCGCGTAGCCACCGGTGAGCACGAGCGCCATCGCCAGCACCCCGCCGATCACCGGGAGGACGGTCCGCCCCGCCCGTCGCTGTCGACCGTGCCGGACAGCGGACCGGCCTCCTTCGGCGATGGGAGCCCCCGCTGCGTCGTCGTCGTTCGGCATTGCGTCACCCTAGCCGGAACCGACCGGACCCTTCGGAAGCCGGCCAGCATTGCGCTGCGACGATGCTCAGCCTCCCAACGGGTCGAGCACCCCGGCCGGCAACACGGCCGAGTCGGGTCGTACCGCGCGACCACACGGCGGACTGGAGGCGCGGGGCGGGCCCGCCCCGCGCCTCCAGTCCGCCGCGCCTCGGCCGAGGTGAACGACCTCTCATCTCGTTCTCCTTGCCCGCACCCGCGGGCGAGGCGCATGGTTGGCAGGGTCGCGACGCCGCGAGAACGCCCGATCCTGCAGCGCAGCCGAGGAGCCGTGAACCATGCCACCACGACCACCCCTGTCACGACGCGAGCGCCTGACGGAAGCGAACTTCGTCGCCGTCTCCTGGGTCGTCGTCGCGGTCGCTCACGTGATCGCCTTCGCCGTGGCACTGGGTGACCTCGTCACCGGGACGGGCCGACCCCGCCGGCGTCGGTGACCACGGACGCTCGCGTGACCCGACCCCTCACGGTGCCCGTCGACACGCACCGCTTCGTGAGCAGGAACCGTCGGGTCGTTCGTACGGACCCGACGATTCCTGCTCACGAAGCGCGACGGGCCCGGCCCGCGCCGCGAGCGCGCGTCACGACACCGTCCACGTGACGATGCGGGGGTCGGACGGCCGCACCTCGTGCACCGGACCGGTGACCCGGACCACCGCGCGCGACGTGGCGGCGCCGGGGACGGGCTCGGGACCGGACCCGCTGCCCACCGCGACGATGCCGCCGGGGTCCGCCGCGCCTCCCGGCCGGGACGCAGCGGCGTGCGCGGCGACCCACACCTCGACGTCACCCGGCTCGACGACCTTCCGCAGGTCGCGACCGGTGAACGCGAACCGCTGCGCGGGCACGTCGAACCGCACCCGGACGGACTCCCCCGGGTCCAGGGCGACGCGTGCGTAGCCGAGGAGCTGGGCGAGCGGGCGGGTGACGGAGCCCTGCACGTCGTGCCCGTACAGCTGGACGACGTCCTCACCCGCTCGTCCCCCGGTGTTCCGGACCGTCACCGACACCGTGAACACGCCGTCGCTGTCGACGGTCCGATCGGTGTCGAGGTCCTCGTACGCGAAGGACGTGTAGCCGAGTCCGAAGCCGAACGGCCGCACGGGCGTGGAGTCGGCGGCCGTCACGTCGGACGGCCCGCCGAGGCGCGGGTGCAGGTACGTGTACGGCTGCGCACCGGCGGCGCGGGGCAGCGAGACCGGGAGCCGACCCGACGGCGCGGTGACGCCGGTGAGCAGGTCCGCGATCGCGGGGCCGCCCTCCTCGCCGGGGAAGAACGCCTGCACGACGGCGGCCGGTCGGTGTCCCGGCCCGTCGAGCGCCCACCCGATCGCGTACGGCCGGCCGGTCAGCAGCACCACCACGGTGGGTGTGCCGGTGGCGACGACCGCCTCGACGAGTGCGCGCTGGACGCCGGGCAGGTCGAGGGACGCCGTGTCGTTGCCCTCGCCGACGGTGCCGCGGCCGAACAGCCCGGCCTGGTCGCCGACGACGACCACGGCGACGTCGGCGGCCCGCGCGGCCGTGACGGCCTCGTCGATGCCGTCGGTGTCGGTGCCGCTCACGGTGCAGCCGGCGGCGAACCGGACGGCATCGGCGCCGAGCGCCTCGACGAGCGCCTCGCGCACGGTCGGGATCGCGAACCCGAGGGGCAGGCCGGGGTGCGACGCGAGGACGTGGTTCGCGAACGAGTAGCACCCCTGCAGGGCCTCGGCACGGTCGGCGTTCGGGCCGAGGACGGCGATCGAGGTGCCGAGTGCCAGGGGCAGGACCGGCTCGGGGCCGTCGTTCGAGAGCAGCACGAGGGACCGTGCCGCCAGCTCGCGGGCCAGCGCCCGGTGCCGGGGTGTGTCCAGGTCGACGTCGGTCGGGGGCGCGTCCTCGTAGACGTCCGGGTCGAGCAGCCCGAGTCGCTCCTTCTGCCGGAGGACCCGGAGGACGGCACGGTCGACGACCGCCTCGTCGAGCAGTCCGGCACGGACCCGGTCCACGAGCGGCGCGAGGTACGCGTCACCGGTGGGTAGCTCGACGTCGACGCCGGCCTCGAGTGCGAGCGCCGCCGCCTCACCGCGATCCGCAGCGACACCGTGCATCACCTCGAGGAACGCCACCGAGAAGTAGTCCGCCACGACGGTGCCGTCGAACCCGAGCCGGCCCCGCAGCAGGTCGGTGAGCAGCGCACGGTCGGCCGCGACCGGGACGCCGTCGACCTCGGCGTAGGAGTTCATGACGCTCCGTGCACCGCCATCGCGCAACGCCATCTCGAACGGCGGCAGGAAGACGTCGGCGACCTCGCGTGGACCGGCGTGCACGGGGGCGTGGTTCCGTCCCGCCTGCGAGGCCGAGTACCCGAGGAAGTGCTTGAGGGTCGCGTCCACGCCGGCGGACTGCAGCCCCCGGACGTACGCGGTCCCCACGGTGCCGACCAGGTACGGGTCCTCGCCGATGCACTCGTCGACGCGTCCCCACCGCGGGTCGCGCACCACGTCGAGGACCGGCGCGAGGCCCTGGTGCACACCGAGCTGCCGCATCGACGCGCCGATCACGGCGCCGACGCGTTCGACGAGGTCCGGGTCGAACGCGGCACCCCAGGCGAGCGGCGTGGGGAAGGTCGCGGCCTTCCAGGCGGCGAGGCCGGTGAGGCACTCCTCGTGCACGAGCGCCGGGATCCCCAGGCGGGTCTCGCGCTTGAGTCGCCGCTGCTCGGACCACAGCCAGGCGGCGCGTTCGTCGGGTTCGACGGGGCGGGTGCCGTACACGCGGGTGAACTGCCCGAGGCCGTGGCGGGTGGTGTCGGCGAGGGTGCGATCGCCGTCGTCCGTCATCTCGCCCTGCATGGGCGCGACGACGCCGTCCTGGTCGAGCCAGTACCCGACGAGCTGCGCGGACTTCTCCTCGAGCGTCATCGCGGCGAGCAGGGCGGTGGCGCGGTCGGGTGGCGCTCCGGTCAGCGACGTGGTCGCGGCCGTCGTCCCGTCCTGGAGGCGCGGTGCGGCTCCGACGGAACGGGTCGCGTCCGCCGTCGTCACCCCTTCACCGCCCCGGTCAGGCCGCCGACGATGCGCTTCTGGAAGATCGCGAAGAACACGAGCGCCGGGATCATCGACAGCGACGTGAACGCCAGCACGCGTGCGGTGTCGACCGAGTACTGCGACGCGAACGCCTGCACCCCGAGCGGCAGCGTGTAGGTCGACGCGTCGTTGAGGATGAACAACGGCAGCAGGTAGCTGTTCCAGCTGCCGATGAACGCGAGGATGCCGACGGTCACGACTCCGGGCAGCGACAGCGGGACGACCATCCTGAAGAAGAAGCCGAGCTTGCTGGCGCCGTCGATGGCGGCGGCCTCCTCGAGCTCGTCGGGGATGGCTCGGAGGAACGGCACCAGGATGATCACCGTCGTGGGCAGTGCGAACGCGATCTGCGGCAGGATCACCCCGGCCAGGCTGTTCGTCAGCCCGAGGTCCTTCACGAGCAGGTAGAGCGGTGTGATCGCGACGGTGATCGGGAACATCAGGCCCGCGGCGAACAGCGAGTAGAGCGCGCCGCTGCCCCGGAACCGGTACCGGGCGAGGACGAAGCTCACCATCAGGCCGAGCACGACGACGCCGACCGTGGTGGTGACGCCGGCGATCACGCTGTTGCCGAGCTGCTGCCAGAAGACGCCGCTCGTCAGGACGTTGACGTAGTTGCCGATCTGCCACGGGTTCGGCAGGCCGGCCGGGCTCGCGGTGATCTGCGCGTTCGTGCGGAACCCGCCGAGCACGATGTACGCGACCGGGCCGATGCACACGGCGATGAACAGCAGCGCGATGAAGTACGTACCGAGGTTGCGCTCGCGCCGGACGGGACCGTCGCTCGGGCGCTTCCCACGGCGACGCGGCGCGACGATCGATGCGGTGGCGGTCATCGTGTGGCCTTCTCGGTCAGGGCGCCGGCGGTGTCGCGACGCAGGACGAACCGCTGGTAGACGAGGGCGACGACCAGCGAGATGAGGAAGATCACCACGGCGACGGCGTTGCCGTACCCGTAGTTGCCGGACAGTCGGCCGTTGCCGACCATGTAGGTCGCCATCGTCGAGGTGCCGGCGGTGGAGGCGATGTACTGCCCCCAGATGATGTACACGAGGTCGAACAGCTGGAGCGACCCGATGATCGACAGGAACGCCCAGATCCGCAGCGTCGGACCGAGCAGCGGCAGCGTGATGCGGCGCTGGATCTGCCAGTAGCTCGCGCCGTCGAGCTGCGCAGCCTCGAACAACTCCTCGGGGATGCTCTGCAGGCCGGCGAGGAACAGGATCACCGCGAAGCCGATGTACTTCCACGAGATGATCCCCAGGAGGGTCCACAGCGCGATGTCGGGGTTCGACAGCCAGTCGGCGCGCAGGGCGCCGAGCCCGATCGACTGCAGCAGGTCGTTGACGGCGCCGCTCGACTGGAGCATGAGGCTCCAGCCGGTGCCGACGATGACCTCGGAGATGACGTAGGGCAGGAAGATGAGGACGCGGATGAGCCCGCGGCCGCGGATGCGCTGGTTGAGCAGCAGCGCGAGGATGATCGCGATCGGCCCCTGCACGACGAGCGACCCGATGACGATGAAGAGGTTGTGCCAGAGCACCGCCCGGAAGTCCGGGTCGGTGAAGATGACCGTGTAGTTCTGCAGGCCGACGAAGTCGACCGGGGCGCCGTACCCCTGCCACTTGTAGAAGCCGTAGTAGGCGGCGAGCGCGACGGGCAGGATGACGAACCCGACGAACATGATGACCGCCGGGCCGGCGAGGACGGCGATCTCGACGCGGGTACGGACGTCGGCGCCCGAGCGGGCCCGGCGGGCCGGGGCCGACGGCGAACCGTCGGCCCCGCCCGTGCGACGCCCCGTCCCGGACCGCGCCTCGTTCGAGCGCGGTGCGACGGAGGTGGTCATGCGTCAGCCCTTCGCCGCGGCCTGGTCGACGGTCGACACGATGTCCGAGACGGACCCCTTGCCGGCGAGCAGGTTGACGACGCTGGTGTTGAGCGCGTTGCCGACGTTCTGGCCGTAGAGCGTGTCCAGGTAGTTCGACACGAACGGGGCGTTGTTGTACGCCTCGAGCACGGTCTTCAGGTACGGCTCCGTGACGACCGACTGGGCCGACTGGTTCGCCGGGATCGAGTTGAACGCCTTGTAGTAGTTCTCCTGCACGGTCTTCTGCGTGACGAAGTTGAGGAAGTCGGTGCAGGCCGGCTTCGGTGCCTTCGCGGAGCAGGAGAGGCCGCCGACCGCACCCATCATCGAGCCGGGCGCGCCCTTGCCGCCGGAGACCTCCGGGAACGGGAAGAACCCGAGGTCGGACAGCGGCTTGCCGTCCGGGGTGAGGGAGGAGATCACGCCCGGGTCCCAGGCACCCATGAGCTCCATCGCGGCCTTGTGGTTGGCGATGAGGCCGGCCGAGCTGCCCGCGCCCTGCTGGGCGGAAGTGGTCAGGTAGCCGTCGTTGAACGGTTCGGTGTCGAAGAACGCCTTCGTGTCCTCACCCGCCTGCTTCCAGCACGAATTCGAGAACTTGAGGTCCTGCGCCGTCTTGGTCAGCACGCTCGAGGGGCAGGCACGCAGGGCGAAGTTGTAGTACCAGTGCGCGGCCGGCCAGGCGTCCTTCGCGCCGACGGCGACGGGCGCGATGCCCGCTCCCTTGAGCTTCGTGATGTCGGCGTTCAGCTCGTCCATCGTGGTGGGGGTGTCGGTGATGCCGGCCTTCTGGAACAGGTCCTTGCTGTACCAGATGCCCTCGGGGTCGACGTTGGTCGGCATCGCCCAGGTCTTGCCGTTCAGCTCGAAGGACTTGAACGACCCCTTGCTGATCTCGCTCGTCGCGTTCTTGCCGATCGCGTCGGAGATGTCCAGGACCTGGCCGGCGTTCACCATCGCGGCCATCTTGCCGCCGCCGCGCTGCATGAAGACGTCCGGGGCGGAGTTCGAGTTGAGGGCGGTCTGGAGCTTGCCGTCGAAGTCCTCGTTCTGGATCGCCTGGAGGTTGATCGTGACGTTCGGGTTCTTCTTCTCGAAGTCCTTGACCGTGGTCTCCCAGAAGGCCTTGCCGGGTCCGGTCGTGGAGTTGTGCCAGAAGGTCATCGTGACCTTGCCGCCGTCGCCTCCGCTGGCTGCGTTGCCGCCCGCTGAGCAGCCCGCGGCCACCAGTGCTGTCGCCCCGATCAGCGCGATGGCTGCCGCGGCACGGATCTTCCTCGTCATCGTGGAACTCCTCGTGTCGTCGTTGACATGCAGCGACATCCGTCTGCCGCTGCGGAGAGCATGCCTGGTAGCCACGAGGGTTGTCAATCGATATCGATAACGTTTTCGAAACCGATTCCGATCCCGATCCCGGACGGCGGTACGGTGAGCACATGGACTCGGCCCTCGGTACGCGTCCCGGCGCCGGCCGGGTGACGATCGCCGACGTGGCACGCGCCGCCGGCGTCTCGATCCCGACGGTCTCGAAGGTGATCAACCAACGCGACGGGGTCGCCCCCGCGACGATCGTGCGCGTCCAACAGGTCGTGGAGCAGCTCGGCTACGAGACGTCCCTCGTGGCGCGGAGCCTGCGGAGCTCCCGCACCGGGGTGATCGGCATCCTGGTCACCGAGTTCGAACCGTTCTCGACCGAGCTCCTCCGCGGGATCTCCAGCGCGACCACGGGGACCGGGTACGAGCTCCTCGCGTACGCCGGGCTCATGACGGGTGCCGACCGACCCGGTTGGGAACGCCGGTCGCTGTCCCGTCTGTCCGGCACGCTGATCGACGGCGCGATCGTGGTCACCCCCACGACGGCGCTGTCGAGTTCGTCGATCCCGGTCGTCGCGATCGACCCGCACACCGGTCCCGAGGGGCACGCCACCGTGGACGCCGACAACGAGGGCGGTGCCGTCGACGCGGTCGAACACCTCCTCGCCCTCGGGCACACCCGGATCGCACACCTGCGGGGGCGCCCCGACCTCGCGTCCGCCCAGCTGCGTGAGGCCGGGTACCGTCGCGCCCTCACCGCCGCCGGCATCCCGGTGGACGAAGCACTGGTCCGGGACGGCGGCTACCAGGAGGACCAGTCGGCCGTCGCGGCACAGGCGCTCCTGGCGACACCGGACCGACCGACCGCCGTCTTCGCCGCCAACGACTCCTCCGCCGTCGGCGTGCTCCGGGCCGCCGCCGCGCTGGGACTCCGCGTGCCGGAGGACCTGTCGGTCGTGGGCTTCGACGACGTGCCGCAGGCATCGACCACGAGCCCACCGTTGACGACGGTCGCGCAGCCCCTCGCCGACCTGGGCGCACGCGCGGTGGACATGCTGCTCACGATGCTCCGCGGCGAGCCGACCTCGGACCACCTCCGGCTGCCGACCATCCTGCGGGTCCGCGCGAGCACGGCGCCGGCGCCCCGGACACCGATCCGGTGAGCAGGAATCGTCGGGTCCGCGCGGGCGACCCGACGGTTTCTGCTCACGGAACACACGAACGGACGCGCGAAGCACGAGCGCCGCACGAGCGGGGACGCACGAGCCCCGCTCAGCGCCGCAGCGTCTGCTTCGGGTACTCCCCGAACCGCTCGACGTACGCCGCCGAGAACCGCCCGAGGTGCGCGAACCCCCACCGGCGCGCCACGTCCCCGACCGCACCGGCCTGCGGGTCCTCGTCGAGGAGCTCTTCCCGGACGTGGTCGAGCCGCACGTGCCGCAGGTAGGTCAGCGGCGACACGTCGAACACCCGGCGGAACGACTCCTGCACGGACCGCACGCTCAACCCGGACGCCGCCGCGAGGTCGCTGATCGTCACGGGTTCGGCAGCGTGGTCGCGCACGTACTGCACCGCGGCACGGAGTCGGGCGTTCCGCGGCTGCCGGAGCACGGCGGGCAGCTCGTCGACCACGGGTGGGAACAGGTCGAGGAACACCTCGACGACGGCGGCCTTCGCTCCGCGCCAGGCGGCGGACTCGGGCCCGCCGATGCGGAGGGCGCGTCCGAGTGCGGTCAGGGCGGTCTGCCACCGACGGGCGCCGTCGGGTCCGGGGAGCCGCTCGACGTCGAAGCGCAGCGCCAGGTCGCCGGTCGCGCCCCGTGCCGCGGCGATCCGCCGGACGAACGCGCGGTCGAGGTGCACGAGCCGCTGGTCGTGGTCCGCCGCCCGGAACGAGAAGTCCTCGTCCGGCGGGAAGAGCACGGGGGTCTCGAGCGGGAGTGCGTACCGCCCGCCCGGCAGCTCGACCTCGGTGCTGCCGAGGCTCATCCAGGTGACGACGTAGTCGCCGCCGGCCGGCACGACGCCGTGGATCGCGCCCCGCATCTGCGACCGACGGATCGTGACCTCGTCGTCGCCGAGCGCGGTGTACCGGTAGTCGAAGTCGCCGTCGGTCGGCGATGCACCCCACCGGTCGCCCGCGTAGACGCCGCCGAGGTCGCGGACGGCATGCTCCGGCCGACGACCGGAGAACTCGAGGCGCACCGTCGTGGGCGGCACCACGACGTCGACGGACGGCCACTCAGCCACGCGGACCCCGGCGCATCGAGCCTGTCCACATCCCGCGCCCGCGCTCGTTATCTGGATACGCTGGCGGAACGGCCGCGGCGCGCCGTGAGGCCGGGGCGATCCGCAACGAGGGGGCGACCACGTGGGTGAGATCGAGCTGACCGCCGCCGTCACGCGACTCGAGGCCGCGATGGCAGCGCTGCGCGGCCGACTCCGTGACCGCCTGGGGGTGTCCGGGTCGGACCTGACCGTCCTGCAGTTCGTGGCGCGTGCCGGAGCCGCCGACCGGAAGGTCCGGGTGAAGGACCTCGCATCGCACCTCGGACTCAGCGGTCCCGCCGTCACCGGCACCGTCGACCGACTCGAACGAGCGGGACGCCTGTGCCGCGTGCCGAACCCGGAGGACGGCCGGAGCCGGTTCATCGAACTGACCCCGGAGTCCGAGCGGGCCTACGCCGCGGCGATGGACAGCACGAACGAGCACCTGCACGAGCTCCTGTCCTCCTTCTCCGAGCGCGAGAGCGCGAAGTACGTCCGGGTCATCGACCGCGTCATCGAGGCGCTCGAGTTCGGCGCCCCGTCCACCTGACGGCAGAGTACGGGCGGAGCCGAACCCACCCCGAACGTTTGTCCGCCAAGCGCTGTTGGGTCACTTCCCGACCTATCCCGCCGGACGGGACCGACCGTCACCCGTACCGTCTGCATGGGGTCCCCCGACCGGGGGGACCGTGATCACGGGGTGGAACCATGGGCAACTACGAGTCCCAGCAGGGCGTGGACCCGGTGCGGATCGACACCTTCCGCTCGATGCGCAAGCGCTGGAAGCACGGCGAGCAACAGGACGCCGTCGCCGTCTACGACGACTTCTTCACGGACACCGCGCGCGACCCACGGCGCGGCTGACGCACGCGTCGACGGACGGGAGGCGCGGGACGGCTCCGTCCCGCGCCTCCCGTCCGTCGCGGATCGCCCCTACCCCTTCACCGCGCCCGACGTCAGGCCCGAGACGATGGAGCGGCGGAACACCAGCACCAGGATGACGATCGGCACCGTCGCAGCCACGCTCGCCGCGAAGATCTGCGCGAAGGGCACCGTGAACTGCGTGCCGAAGAGCGCGATCCCCACCGGGATGGTCCGGAAGGAGTTCTCGCTGTTGAACGTCAGCGCCATCAGGAACTCGCTCCACGAAGCCGTGAAGGTGAACACCCCGACCGTGAAGAGTCCGGGCTTCGCCATCGGCAGGATCACCGACAGGACCGTCCGCCACGCGCCGGCGCCGTCGATCTCGGACGCCTCCTCGATCGTCGACGGGATCCCCTGCAGGTAGTTCCGCATGATCCAGATCGCGAACGGCAGGTTGAACGCCACGTACGGCACGATGAGCCCCGGGTACGAGTTGAGCAGCCCGAGGTTGCGTTCGAGCAGGTACAGCGGGGTGAGGACCGCGATCGCCGGGAACACCGACAGCATGAGCAACGACGTCATGATGGCCGTGCGACCCCGGATGAAGCGGCCGGCCAACGCGTAGCCGGCGAGGAACGCCAGGGCGAGCACGATCACGGTCGTCGACACGGACACGATGACGCTGTTCACCATGTACTGCCCGAGGGCGTTGTCGCGGAAGGCCACCACGAAGTTGTCGAAGGTGACCGCCCGCGGGAACGCCGTCGGCGGCGACTGCCCGATCTCGGACGCCGGCTTCAGCGACGTCGAGACGAGCCAGTACAGCGGCAGCGCGGTGAGCACCGCGATGACCACACCACTGACGTTGACGGTGTTGACCCACTTCCGCCAACCCTTGCGCACACGCTGACGGGGCATCAGTCGTCCCCTCCCTTCGCCTGGTTCCGGAACGCCCGGAGGAACAGCAGACACCCCGCCGCGACGATCACCGCGGTGGAGGTCGCGATCGCCGCGCCCGGACCGATGTTGATGTCCTGGAAGAGCACCTTGTAGCCCATGATCGCGAGCGACTGCGTGGCGGTGCCCGGTCCGCCGTTCGTCAGGACGAACGGCAGGTCGAACACGCCGAACGCCTGCAGGATGCGGAACAGGACGGCGATCGTCAGCGTCGGCGTGAGCTGCGGCAGCACCACGCGCCAGAACGTCTGCCAGGTGCTGGCGCCGTCGAGCTCGGCGGCCTCGTAGTGGTCCTCCGAGATCTGCACCAGCCCGGCGAGCAGGATGATCGCGACGAACGGCGTCGTCTTCCAGATGTCCGCGACCATCAGCCCGGTGATCGCGGGGACCGGTTCCCCGAGGATCACCGGGGCGTCACCGAACAGGCCGAAGAACCACGTCGCGACGCCGTAGGTGGAGTCGTAGACGTACTTCCAGAGCTGCGCGTTGACGATCGTCACGAGCGACCACGGGACGAGCATGAGCGCGAGCATCCAGCCGCGGGTGGCTCCGAGTCGTTCGAGCACCAGGGCGACGAGCATGCCGAGCACGAGCTCCACCGACACCGTCACCACCGTGTACAGCACCGTGAAGCCGAGCGCCCGGTACCAGTCCGCGCTCTGCAGCAGCGCCGCGTAGTTGCCGAGTCCGAACGACTGGATGGCGAACCCCTCGTAGCCGACCTCGACGTCCGCGAAGCTCAGGACGACCGAGTACACGACCGGGAAGATCGTGACCGCCGCCACGACCAGCAGCGCCGGGGCCGCGAAGCCCCACGCACCCCGCGCGCGGATGCGGTCGAGCCGCGACCGCCCGGTCAGGCGAGGCGGCGGATCGACACGACCCGTGCCTCCGGGCCGGGTCTGCTGCCGCGTCGCGGTGCCGGCGCTCACAGCGCCTCACCCTGCAGGGCGAGCGCGATGGCGGAGGCCATCGTGCTCGTGCCGCCGTCCACGGAGGCCTGTCCGCCGAGGATGCTGTTGCCGTTCTGGTAGACGCCCTGCGAGACCTTCGGGTAGTACGCCGTCGAGGTCGGGCGGGGCACGAGCGTGATGCCGGCCGCCGTGTCGTACGTCGGGCGCTGCTGGCGCTTGGCGTCCGCGCTGACGAGCGACGCCGACCGGGCCGGCAGGACACCGCCCTCGCGCGTGAGGAACTGCTGCGCCGTCTCGCTCGACATCCACCGCGCGAAGGTCAGTGCCGCCGCGGGCTGCTGCGTGTGCGGGTTGATGTAGTTGCCCCAGCCGCCGATCGTCGAGTGGTGCTCGTCCTGTCCGTCGAACGTCGGGCGCGCGGCGAGTCCGACCTTGCCGGCGACCCGGCTGTCCGGGCCGTTCGCGATGCCCCACGCGTACGACCAGTTGCGGAGGAACGCCGCCCGGCCGCCGGAGAACGCGTCGTTGGTGTCCTGCTCCTGGTACGTCAGCGTCGCCCGCGGGCTCGCACCGTCGGTGATGAGCGAGCGCATGAACTCGAACGCACGCTTCGTCTCGGAGCTCGTCGTCTCGGGCTTCGTCAGGTCGTCGTTGAGCAGGGACCCGCCGGCGTCCGCGACGAACTCGGTGACGTTGCAGGTGAGCCCCTCGTAGACGTCGCCCTGGAACGCGAACCCGTACGAGACGTCGCCGGTGTCGACCAGCTTGGCGGCGGTCTCGCGGACCTCTTCCCACGAGGCGGGCACCTGGAAGCCGTGCTTGTCGAGCAGGTCCTTGCGGTACAGGAAGAACGACTCGTCGATGTAGAGCGGGAACATGTAGTAGGTGCCGTCCACGCTGGCCGCCTGCCGGAGTCCCTCCGGGAACTGCTCGAAGAAGTCCGCACCGACGAGCCGGTTCACCGGGGTCGCCAGCTTGTTCTTCGCGAACTGCCCGGGCCAGGCCACGTCGCCGAGGTACACGTCCGGGGTGCTGCTGCCGGCGGCGATCTGCGTGGTGAGGCTCGTCCGGTTCGTGTCGGTGTCGCTCGGGGCGCTGACGATGCGCACCCGGATGTTCGGGTGCTCCTTCCGGAACTCGGCGATGAGTCGCCGCCGCAGGTCGCCGCCGTCCTTCGACGCGACCTGGCCGGCCCACCAGCTGATCGTGACGTCACCCTCGGGTGGATCGGTGGGCCAGTCCGCCACCCGCGTGCGCTCGGGCCGGGTGGAGCAACCGGCGAGCAGCAGCACCCCCGCTCCCCCGAGCAGGAACAGTCTCCGGTCGATGGCCATCCGTCCTCCTCGACGTGTGGTGCTGCGAACCTGTACATCTACACAACCAACGCTCCCTGGGTGCCCGGTGGATGCGGCCGGACGGGAGGCGCGGTGCGGGCCCGCCCCGTGCCTCCCGTCCGGTGGGCGGCCGGCCGCGTCGCGAGCGCGGCCCGGGTCTCGGGGTGGGCGACGGTCCTCGGGGGCGCGGCCGCGAGATCGGTCGCCACGGCCGAGTCTCGCGGGCACGGAGCCTCCCGGCCGCGGCGGCGGCGCGGCGGCGGCAGCGGCAGCCGCGGCGGCGGCAGCCGCGGCGGCGGCAGCCGCGGCGGCGGCAGCCGCGGCGGCGGCAGCCGCGGCGGCGGCAGCCGCGGCGGCGGCAGCCGCGGCGGCCGCCGTCAGACGGTCGGGGCGGGCCCCGTCGACTCGGCGGGCCGGAGCGTGCAGGGCAGGAGGAAGTGCGGCAGGTCGTCGGACGACCCGACGAGCTGGTCGATGAGCGCGTCGGCGGCGCGGGTCCCGAGGGCGCGGCCCGGCGCCACCATCGTCGACAGGCGCGGGTAGTGCTGGTCGGCATTCGCCTCGGACGACGCGATGCTCAGCACCGAGACGTCCTCGGGGACCCGCCGTCCGGCCGCGTACAGGCCGACGAGGAGTCCGGCGGACGAGTCGTCCTTCATGACGAGCACCGCCGTCACCCCGGGGTCGGCCGCCAGCAGTTCGCTCGCCGCGGTCCGGCCGCCTTCGCTGCCGGGCCCCGCCGTGACGACGAGTCCCCCGAGCCCCCGGTCCGCCGTCACCTGCCGGAAGGTGGCCTCGGCGCGCAGGTGCGGCGCGTAGCCGGCCATCGGGGTGCCCTCGAGGTCCTCCAGCACGAGCGCGAACCGACGGTGCCCGAGCGACTGCAGGTGGTCGATGCTCGACTCGATGGTGGTCTCGAAGTCGATGTCGACGAACGGCAGCCCGCTGCTGTCCCGGGTGCGGCCGATGAGGGTGAACGGGACGTCGAGTGCGGTGAGGACGGCGACGCGGGGGTCGTCCATCCGCACCTCCATGAGGATCACGCCGTCGACGAGTCCACCGGAGACGAGGTCGTCGAGGTCGTCGCCCGCCGGGTCGACCGGCCAGAGCACGAGGTGGTGTCCGCGTTCGGAGGCCCGCTCGGCGGCGCTCATGAAGAACTCCGAGGTGGTTGGGCTGAAGCGGTTCCCCGTGGTCGGGAAGAGCAGCGCGATGATCCGGGTGCGCCGGCTCGCAAGGGCACGCGCGACGACGTTGCCGCGGAACTTCAGCTCGCGCATGGCCGCCTGCACCCGCGCGGTCGTCGCCGGGGTGACGTACTTCGTGCCGTTCACGACGAAGGACACCGTGGCGATCGACACCCCCGCCCGATCGGCGACCTGCTGCATCGTGGCCATGCCGCTCAGCCTAGCGTCCGGGTTGCGAAAAAAGCGCTTTACAGGTGAAGCGCTTTTCTGTTAGCTTCTCGCCCCAGGAGCACAGCGACGATGACGTCAGCGGACTCGTCGGTGCACGCTCACCCCTGCATCCGTCAAGAGAAGAGCTCTGCAATGAAGCAAAGATTCCCCTCCCCGTCGCGCCGGACCCGGGCCCTCGTCGGCGCGGTCGCCGTCCTCGCCACGATCCCGCTCGTCCTCACCGGGTGCTCCGGTTCCGGATCGGCCTCCTCCGGCGGGGGCAAGGCCCTGACGATCGAGGACTACTACGACGCCTCGTACAACCCCGTCTACAAGCAGTGCGCGAAGCAGGTCGACGCGACCGTCACGATCAACCACGTCGCCGGCGCGGGCCTGATCTCGAAGGTGCTGCAGCAGGCATCGTCGCGGACCCTGCCCGACGTGCTCATGCTCGACAACCCCGACGTGCAGCAGATCGCGTCCTCGGGCGCCCTCTCCGACCTCAGCGACTACGGCCTCAGCGCCGAGGGCGACGTCCCCGGTGTGAAGGCCGCGAGCACCTACAAGGGCAAGCTCTACGGTCTGCAGTCGAACACGAACTCCATCGCGCTCTACTACAACAAGAAGCTGCTCGCCGACGCGGGCGTGCAGCCGCCGAAGACGTGGGACGAGCTGAAGGCCGCCGCGAAGAAGCTCACGAGCGGGTCCACCTACGGCTTCGCGATGAGCAACATCAACACCTACGAGGGGACCTGGCAGTTCCTGCCGTTCTTCTGGTCGAACGGTGGTGACGAGAAGGACATCGCGACGCCGCAGGCAGCGCAGGCCCTGCAGCTCGTCGAGGACCTGCAGAGCGACGGCTCGCTGTCGAAGAGCTCGATCAACTGGGCCCAGGCCGACGTGAACAACCAGTTCCTCGCCGGCAAGGCCGCGATGATGATCAACGGTCCGTGGCAGCTGCCGGCCCTGAACGCGAAGAAGGGCCTGGAGTTCGACAGCGTGCCGATCCCGACCCGCACCGGCTCGGAGACCGTCGCACCGCTCGGCGGCGAGGCGTTCACCGTCCCGCAGACCGGCGACAAGGACAAGATGCAGCTCGCCGCCAAGTTCGTCGGTTGCCTGCACTCGCAGAAGACGCAGAAGGCCCTCGCCGAGGTGAGCGGCAACGTGCCGACCAACCTCGAGGCCGGCGCCGCGTGGGCGTCCGACCACCCGCAGGTGGCCTCGTTCGTCACGACGGTGAAGACCGCCCGCGCCCGCACCGGTGAGCTCGGACCGGACTGGCCCAAGGCCGCGACGAAGATCTACACCGCCGTCCAGCTCGCCCTGACGGGCAAGGCCGACCCCGAGGCAGCGCTCGAGCAGGCGCAGTCCCAGAACCAGTAGTGCACGAGGGAGCCGGCCACCCGGCCGGCTCCCTCTCCCCCTACGGAAGGAGCGGTCCCGGCATGAGCGCCACGACACAGACCCGACCACGGACCCAGGCGTCCGTCCCACCACCCCGCCCCGGCCAGCGCCGCGCACGCATGCGCACCGGGATCACCCGATGGCTCTTCGTCATCCCGGCCGCGCTGTTCGTGGCCGTGTTCTTCGGCTACCCCGTCGTCAAGAACATCGTGATGTCCTTCCAGGACTACACGACCAAGACCTTCTTCACGGGCGAGGCCCCGTGGGTCGGGCTCGGGAACTACATCGCCGTGTTCGAGAGCTCGGTGTTCACGACCAGCGTCGTGAACACCGCCCTGTTCACCGCGGGGTCGATCGTCCTGCAGTTCGTGATCGGGCTCGGGCTCGCCCTGTTCTTCCGGCGGCACTTCCCGCTGTCGGGCTTCCTGCGCGGACTCCTGCTGCTGCCGTGGCTGCTCCCGCTCATCGCGTCCAGCGCAGTGTGGAAGTGGCTGCTCGACCAGGACAGCGGCGCCCTGAACCAGCTGCTCGGCCTGGTCGGCATCGCCCCGGTGCCGTGGCTCGTCAGCCCGAGCCTCGCCCTCATCGCGGTCATCGGCGTGAACGTCTGGCTCGGCATCCCGTTCAACACGACGATCCTGTACAGCGGCCTGCAGTCCGTGCCGCCGGAGCTCTACGAGGCGGGAGCGCTCGACGGCGCCACCGGGTTCAAGGCGTTCTGGTACATCACCTGGCCGAGCATCCGGTCGGTGGTGAGCGTCGTGATCGTCCTCGGGGTGGTCTACACGCTGAAGGTCGTGGACATCATCCTCGGCCTGACCGGAGGCGGCCCGGCGAACTCCACCCAGACGCTCGCCACGAACGCCTACCACCAGTCGTTCATCAACTTCCAGTTCGGCATCGGAGCCGCCGTGAGCAACGTGCTCATCGTCGTCTCGTTCGTCTTCGCGATGGTCTACATCGCGATCTCCAGGAAGGCGGTCGACGAATGAGCGTCGGACTCGCGAACCAGACCGTCACCGCCACCCGTTCGATCACCACCGAACGGAAGGCCCGGGCTCCTCGCCCGACCCGGAACGTCAAGGGCATCCCGCTCACGATCCTGGGTTGCCTGTTCCTCGCCGTCATGGTGTTCCCCGTCTACTGGATGGTGAACACCAGCCTGCAGTCGACGTCCGGCGCCGCCACCGCGACGTGGTTCCCGTTCTCCCCCACGTTCCGCGGCTACGAGGCGGCGTTCGCGCAGCAGGGCCAGAACTTCCTGTCGAGCATGATCATCGGCCTCGGCACGGTGGTGCTGACGCTCGCGATCGCGACGCCGGCCGCGTACGGGCTCGCCCGCTTCCGGATGCGCGGGACACGGGTCTTCCTGCTCGTGCTGCTCATCACGCAGATGATCCCGGCCATCGTCATCGCCAACGCCCTCTACACGCTGTTCAACAACGTCGGGCTGCTGAACAGCTACGTCGGGCTGATCCTCGCCGACAGCGCCGTCCAGGTCCCGTTCGCCGTGCTGCTCATGCGGGCGTTCATGGAGTCGATCCCGCCGAGCCTGGTCGAAGCGGCACTCGTCGACGGGGCGAACGACTTCCGGGCGTTCGTGTCGATCGTCCTCCCGATCAGCCGGAACGCCATCGTCACCGCGGCGCTGTTCACCTTCCTCGGCGCCTGGGGCGACTTCCTCATCGCCCTCACCCTGACGTCGACCACCGCGGTGCGCCCGATCACGCTCGGCATCTACAACTACATCGGGTCGAACGTCACCGACTGGGGTCCGGTGATGGCGACCTCCGTCCTCGCGTCCCTCCCCGCCGCCGTGCTCCTCATCGTCGCCCAGCGCTACATCTCCGCCGGCGCGCTCGGTGGTGCCGTCAAGTGACGACGCCCACCGACCACGAGCACCGCGACCCCACGAATCAGCCAGAAAGGCACACCATGACCACCACCCCGCTCCGCATCACCGTCTGGGGCGAGAACGTCCACGAGCAGGTCGAGCAGCACGTCGCCGAGCGGTACCCGGACGGCATGCACGGCGCCATCGCCGACGGGATCCGCGAGAACCTGCCGGAGGCCGTCGTCCGCACCGCCACGATGCAGGAACCCGAGCACGGGCTGACCGACGAGGTCCTCGCCGAGACGGACGTCCTCACCTGGTGGGGGCACGCCGCGCACCAGGACGTCGACGACGCCGTGGTCGACCGGGTGCACAAGCACGTGCTCTCCGGCATGGGCCTCGTGGTGCTGCACTCCGGCCACTGGTCGAAGATCTTCGGCAAGCTCATGGGCACGACCTGCACGCTCCGGTGGCGCAGCGAGCACGACCAGGAACTCGTCTGGACCGTCAACCCGCAGCACCCCATCACGCGCGGCGTCCCGAACCCTATCGTCATCCCCGAGCAGGAGATGTACGGCGAGTACTTCGACGTCCCGACCCCCGACGAGCTCGTGTTCATCTCGGGCTTCACCGGCGGCGAGGTGTTCCGGAGCGGCATGACGTACCGCCGCGGGCTCGGCAGGATCTTCTACTTCTCCCCCGGTGACCAGGACTTCCCCGTGTACCACCACAAGGACGTCCGCCGGGTGATCGCGAACGCCGCCGAGTGGGCCCGGCCGGAGCGCGAGCGGGAGATCCCGACCCTCCGCCGCTACGACCTCGGCGAGTACTTCGACGGCCAGCACTACCGCGGCCCGTTCGACGACGCCCCCGTGGACGAGCCGGCGGACCAGCCCGTGGACGAGCACGTCGAAGCCGGGGCACAGGCGTGACCCCCCTCCGCGTCGTCCAGGTCGGCGCCGGCGGGATGGGGCGGGCGTGGCTCGCCACCGCCGCCGCCGACCCGGACGTCGAGCTCGTCGGGATCGTCGACCTCGACCTCGACGCCGCCCGGGCCGGAGCCGGCGTCGCGGGCGATCCGTCGATCCCCGTCGGCACCGACCTGACCGCGCTGCTCGCCGACACGGGCGCCGAGGCCGTCCTCGACATCACCGTGCCGGTCGCCCACCACCCGGTCACGATGGAGGCGCTGCGCGCGGGGCTCCCCGTGCTCGGCGAGAAGCCCGCGGCGCAGACGGTCGCCGAGGCCCTCTCGCTCGCCGCGGCCGCCGAGGCCACCGGTCAGCTGTTCATGGTGTCCCAGTCGCGCCGGTACAACGACCACCTGGTCGCCTTCCGCCAGCACGTCCGCGGCCTCGGCGCCGTCGGCGGCCTGAGCACACGGTTCGCTAAGGCCCCGCACTTCGGTGGCTTCCGCGAGGAGATGGACGACGTCCTGCTGCTCGACATGGCGATCCACGCGTTCGACTCCGCCCGGTACGTGCTCGAACGGGACCCGGTGTCGGTGTACTGCGAGTCCTGGAACCCGTCGTGGTCCTGGTACCGCGGCGACGCGGCGGCGACGGCGGTCTTCGCGTTTGAGGACGACGTCCGCTATGTGTACGACGGTTCGTGGTGCGCGCCCGGGGCCGAGACATCGTGGAACGGCGACTGGCGGGCGTCCGGTGCCGCCGGCACCGCACTGTGGGACGGCGACCACGACCCGTGGAGCGACCTCGACGGCACGCCGGGGAGGCCCGCGGCAGCCCCGAGCGTGGGGAGCGAGATCGCCGGGTCGCTCGCCTCGTTCGTGCGGGCGGTCCGCTCCGGCGACACCCCGGACGGCGAGGTGCACGGCAACGTCATGAGCCTGACGATGGTGGACGCCGCGATCGCCTCGGCACGGTCCGGTCGACGCATCGTCATCGACGAGGTGCTCGAACAGGCGCACGCCACCGCGCTCGAGGCGGAGCGGGACACCGAGGTCCGGGAGCGCCTCGCCTCCTGGGAGTCGGTGCGGAGCGCGCTGGGGGCGCACGCGCCCGCGGGGGCCTGACACCGCCCGCTGCGCGCGACGCGCGCGCCGCTGGGCTCCGCGAAGTCGCGGACAACGCGACCGACGGGCAGACGGGAGGCACGGTGCGGGCATGCACCGTGCCTCCCGTCCGCCGTGCACGCGCGTCCACCCCACGTGCCGCTGACTCCCGCTTCGTGATGCGAACCCTCCGCCCGGAGCTCAGCGACTCCCGCCGAGTTCGTCCGCAGGGACGGCGAGCGCGCGGACGGAGATCGACCACGCGACGGTGCAGGCGATCGCGATCAGGAGGACCGCGCTGACGAGCCCGGTCCCCACGTCGAGGCCGCCTCGTGCGTGCGGGACGGCGACCCAGTCGGCGAACGACGCACCGATGGGTCGTGTGAGGACGTAGGCGGTCCAGAACGCGCTCACCGCGGACCATCGATGTGCGACAGGGTTGGCTCCAGAGCAGGGCCGTAGGAGTCCGAAGCCCCCGCGAGTACCCCTGGGCCCACTGGAAGACCAGCCATCGGGACGTCCTGGACGAGTCGGGCGGGCCGTCGAACACGGCCCGCCCGACTGCAATCAAAGCGCCCGGGCGTAGTCGACGGTTGGATACGGGACGAAGCCAAGGGATTCGTACAAGGCCCGTGCCGGCGCATGGAACTCGTCGCCACCGGTCCCGATGTGCACCACCGTGACGCCGAGTTGTTCGAGCCTGGTCAGCGCAGCCGAGCAGAGCGCTCGGGCGATTCCACGACGGCGAGCGTCCGGGTGGACAGCAACCATCTCAAGCCGGCCGGAGGACTCGCCTGTGGTGTTCCAACCGACGTATCCCAGGGGTCTACCGTGCTCCTCGGCGAGCGTGATGAATCGACCTTCGTCGGGAGCGAGCAGCGACGGGACCTCACGGCGGTAGTCGTCTTCCCAGCGCCCATGGTCGTGCTCGGTCACTTCAGGTCGGAGCTGTGTGAGCGAACCGGCGAGGAGCGGTCGGAAGGTCTCTATCGTCAACTCGATGAGCGTCGGCAGATCGAGCGGTGTGCAGTCGCGGATGTGCATGGGTGTGCTTCTCTCGTGAGCGGTCTGAAGGCTCCACGCCCGTGGTCCGGGGTGGAGGTGCGCGGCGGCCGGAGCCGTCCCTTCAGGAGCGCGTACGCCAGCTCGCGAAGCAGTCCATGCGCACACAGTACCCAGCGGGGCCAGGTCACGGAAGAAGCGCGGTGCAGCGCGTCCTGACTGCCGATCGCGCAGCGAAGCGCATCGCTAGTCTCGGTAGCTCGGACAGTGATGGAAGGATCCCGACGATGCGACCACTGATCCTCTCGGGCGGCCCGGCAGTCGGGAAGACGACTTGCGCTCGGGCCCTCGCGGTCGCCCACGAGCGAGCCGCGTACATCGACGGCGACGACATCCGTCAGCTCGTCGTCAGTGGAGCCGCAACGCTGTGGTCTGGTCCGGAAGGTCAGGCGCAACACGAGCTGGCTGCCCGCAACGTGACAGACCTCGCGCGGAGCTTCCTCGCCGACGGTTTCGCCGTCACAGCATCCGACGTAGTGACCTCGGAGGTTCTGCCCGTGTACCGCGCGCAGCTGCCGGAATGCTTCATCGTGCACCTACTAATCAGCCTCGACGAAGCCCGCGCACGAGCGACTACCCGCCCGGTGTACATCACGGACCAAGAGTTCGACCTGCTGCACCGGGTCACCGCCACTCCTCCCGCGGTAGACCTCGTCATCGACGTGACGGACATGACCGTAGAGGAGCAGATCGGCGCGATACGCGACGCCTGGGCGCAAGCCACGCTTGCCGACCGGTAGCCGATCCGGACCCGAACGCTTCGCCGTCTTCGCCGTGCCCTCATCATCGCGGGACAACGCCCGGTCCGACAGCGGACGAGTGACCTGCCCGATGATGGCGACGAACGCCCAAAGTCGATCCTGCGCGGGTGCAATGCATACCCGTAGACTGGTCGGTACCAACTCGGTTTGGAGTCGTATGTTCTCGTTCCTGATTCCCGTCGTGCTCGTGATCGTGGCACTGCTGATCGTGTTCGCGATCGCTGGGTCGATGCGGAAGTCTCCCCTCCAGGAGCAGCAAGACGCGCAGGCACGCGCCCGCCGTGAGCAGCGGCGCGCCGACCGCGCGGCGCGCCGCGAGCAGGCCTGACCCCACCCCCGAACGACGAACGAGGGCGACACCGTATGGTGTCGCCCTCGTCATGTGCGCTGCTCAGTAGTTCGTGACGTACGCCTTGGACTTGTTGACGCGGAGCGAGATGTACAGATCCTCGGACTGCACCCCCGTGTCGAAGTACGCATGACCGGTCGCATACGCCTCGAGAGATCCGTCGACAGCCTTCCGCTTGATCGCGAGGCTCTTGTTCGAGACCGAGCCGTAGTGCGCCGTCACGTACAGCGGCTGGGTGACGGAGTCGATCTGGGCACCACCGGTGTAGCGCTCGTACGACGCCTTGAACCACAGGTCGTAGGTGCCGGTGGAGTACTCGACCTTGCAGCCGGTCTCGACGACGTAGCCACCACCGTTGGACTCCTTGCACCCCGTGATCGCTTGCGGGCTGACCGTTCCGGCGGCGGCGTGCGCGCCACGCTCAACCGTCGACACGGACACGGAGCCGTCCTTGAACGTCGAAACGGTGACTGCGTTCGTGCCGACGGACTCGTCGTGTGTCGAGACGGGCACGAAGCCCGGCTTGTCCGAGTCGAGCAGCTTGCCCGACGCGACCTTCGCGACCAGAGCGTCCTGCGTCGACTGCGACGCACCGTGTTCAGCAAGGAACGTCCGCAGGTACGAGTAGTCCTGCGTGTCTGCTGCGTTCGCCGGTGAGGCCGTCGCCGGTACCAACACCGCTGCTACCGCCAACGCCGCGAGCCCAACACTCCAACCGATCCGCTTCGAATTCATCGTGCGCTCCTTCTTCCCCATGCCGATCATGACCAGCCGCTCTTCGTGGTGTAGGCCTTGTCGCCGCCGACCTTGAAGTACATGACGGCCGTGAACGAGGTCGACTTCGAGTTGTACTGTGTGGTCAACTTCGCGTACGCCGGCCCCGACGAGTTCTCCTGCGACCGCGGGATCGTCACCGACGGCGTCGTCGCCGTGCCGCCGGACGCGGCCTGGTACGACGTGCTGTGGTCGACGATCTTGTCGCCGACGCCCTGGACGATGTCGTAGGTGACGTGGAAGCCCATCGTCAGGATCCCGTTCGACTCCTCAGCCGCACAGTTGTGGTAGACGGTGTCGTAATGCGACGACGTCGTCCCACTGCACGCCCCGACCGCCATGATCGTCGCACCCCCAGCGGGCGTCACCTTCGGTACTTCCACGGAAGACACATCCACCGAGCCGTCCGCATAGGTGCGGACCGTCTCCTGCTGGGTGCCGACCCGCTGCGTCCGCTCCGATACCGGGTCGACACCCGACTTCATCGAGTCCAGCAACGAGCCCTTCTGGAACTTCGACCACAACGCGTCGGCGGTGGACGATGGCACGTTGTACTTGGCGTACCACTGCTCGAACTGCGCCTGCCCATCCGACGTAGCCGCCTGCGCAGTCGACGCCGCTCCGACGACCAGCGGCACCGCCATCAGCAACGCAGCACCCGCCATCACGGTGCGACGAGATCTGAACTGTGTTTTCATGTTGCTCCCCATCCGTCCCGTCCCCCGGGACACTCACCCAGACTTTCACCGACGTCGAAGTTGCACAGTCCACCAAACATGCGACTTGCCAGTGCACCAGCCGTCACTAGAATTAGTACAAGAGCTGAACAAAAACACAGCCAGTCAGCCAGTGCCTCTTCGCTCGTCGTGCGGGCACTCTCGCCGAACCGCCCGCGTCGTCGGAACCGCCGGTCTCGTTGGTCGATCGCTCGACGGGCAGATTCGGCCAATGAATGAACTAGTCCTCGGTGACGGCTCGGTCGGCGTGCTCGAGTCGCGCTCGTGATCGAGCGATGGGTAGTCGCCCAGTGATTTCGAGGGTCGCGAGTCCATGGACAGTGACGCATGCAACCTCGGCCTCGGTGTCCTCCGCCCCGAGGAAGGCCGCCTGGATCGCGGCGAACGCTCGCTACAGCGGATCTGTACCGGTACCGGTGCCGAGGCTCAGGCCGGATGGCATCGAGAACATCGCCTCGTCGACGTGCGGCTGCTCGTCGGCGAATTCCAGGTAGGCCTGCATCCTCGGCAGCGGCTCGGCCTGCACGGCCTCGAGCGCGGTCGCAATCGCATCGAGATGCCCACCATGGACGTCATCCAGGTCCGCGACGGGAAGATCGTCGCCACCTGGCACCTCCAGGACTTCGCCGGCCTCATGGGCCAGCTCAAGGCACCCTCCGACGTCCCTACCCCCGCAGCCTGGGGCTGAACCACCAAGCGGAAACAGGGGGCGCGAACTCGCAGGAGTTCGCGCCCCCTGTCAATCGGTCCGGTTCCGATCGGTCAGGGAGCGATGCGGACCAGTACGCGACCGACCTGTCCCGCGTCGACGTCGTCGTGCGCCTGCGCGATCTGCTCGAGGGGCAGCACCTTCCCGACCGAGAGGCGCAGCCCACCTTCGCCCACGGCTGCGACCAGGTCGTCCATCGCTGCGCGCTTCGCAGCGGGCGGGAAGTCGTCGCTGCCCAGGAACCGCACTGTCACGTTGGCGAAGAGCAGCGGCGGGAACGGCAAGGAGACCCGGGCGCCGCGCGCGAAGTACGTCGCGATCACCCCGTCGTTCGCGATCACGGCCGCGTCGAGATCCGCATTCGCGTCGAGTGCCACCTCGACGATCCGGTCGACGCCGTCGGGTGCGATGCGTCGGACTGCGGCCGCAGGGTCGGCATCGAGTGCGACGACGTGGTCCAGGTCGGGAAGACCCTCCGCGCCCAGGTCGGACGAGCGGCGCACCGTGCCGATGACGGTCGCGCCGCCCCGCTTCGCGAGTTGTGCAGCGATCCCGCTGACGCCCCCGCGGACGCCGTGGACGAGGACCACCTTCCCGGTGACCGGACCGTCGCCGAACACGGCACGGTGCGCGGTGATGCCGGGGATCCCGAGCAGCGCCGCGACCTGGTCGGAGACCGAGTCAGGCACCACCGTGACAAGGTCCTTCGGGACGACGGTGTACTCGGCGGCGGTGCCGAACGGACGGTAGGACTGCGCGCCGTGCACGGCGACGCGGCGCCCGACCAGCTCCACGTCGACGCCGGCGCCGACCCGGTCCACCACGCCGGCACCGTCGCTGTGCGGGATGACCTCCGGGTAGGACATTGCTGATCCGAGCCAGCCCTCACGCTTCTTCGTGTCGCCGGGATTCACGCCAGAGAACAGCACGCGCACACGCACCTCGCCCTCGTCTGGCACCGGGTCGGGTCGTTTCCCGACTCGCAGCACCTCGCCCGCGACGCCCTGCTCGTCGTACCAAGCAGCCTTCATGGCATCGCCTCCTTTCGTCAGATGGAACGTACCTGCCGACCCGCAGGTGCCGGACGGACGATGCGCTCCTGAGACGGTGATGTCGTCCGACCAAACCCGTCGCCGTGTGAGCATCGAAGGCTCGATGCACACGGCCGGACAGGGAAGGGACGGACCCTCCTCCACGCAGCCAGAACCGGCAGCGAAGAAGCACGTTGGAACGACAACGCAGCCGGTGAGAGCATCGGACGCCTGACCTCGAAACATGTTCGACAGCCGATCGGCTGCCGGACGGCGGCGGCGTCAGACGCGCACTGTGTCAGTCCACCGGGAATGGACGCCGAGAGATCCACACGGTGAAACCAATGATGAGGAGCGCGCCGAGAGCGAGGGGGAAGTACCCCCATCCGTACGCGGAGCCGGCTTCGAGCGATCCGACTCCGAGGATGACGGTCACTGCTGCGAACAACACCAGAGAGACGGGCAGGATCAGGCTCAGACGAGGTTGAGCGTTGCGTGCGAGCTGCGCGTCCCGGACCCATCGCTTGTTCCGCGCGCGCCACACGATCCCTGCGGCGATGAGCGCGAGAATGGCCACACTCATCACCGGGAACAGGGCGTCTCGCACGTCCCAAGGCTACGGGCGCGTTGGTCGCCATGCATCTCGTGAGCCGATCGGCTTTCGAGACAGGGCCAACGGCACCTGGCCCGCTTCGCAGACGGGCGCCCCCTTCGGTATCGGGCAACGGTGTCAGTGGGTTTCTCTACGGTGACGTCCCGTGAAGATCCTCCTGCTCTCCCGTAACACCGGAGCGATCCTGCCCTTCCTGGTAGGAGCGAGCTGCGCGAAGGCGCCGCTCGACGGGTTCCGAATCGCCTACATCGACGACGCGCAGCAATCGTTCGCGGGCGCTGCGTTCGTCGAGGCGGAACGTGCGGCCCTCGAGGCGCTTGCCGGCCACATCGTCCCCGTCACCGCACGAGGGACTGAGACCCGCCGGTTCGATCGGATGCTCGCTGACGTGGACGCCGTTTACGTGGCCAGCGGAAGCACCTTCGCCCTCCTGGATGCACTGCGTGCGAGTGGGAACGCCGCCGCACTGGTCGAGCGCGTTCGGGCTGGTCTGCCGTACATCGGCGCGAGCGCCGGCTCGATCGTCGCCGGCCCCGACGTCACCCCGGCTTGCTTGATGGACGATCCCGCTGACGGGCCCGCTCTCACCGACTACGCCGGACTCGCGCTGATCGACCAGACCGTGATCCCGCACGCGGACGGCCTCCTGCCGCCGTACCCGCCAGAACTCATCCAGAAGACCCTCGACACGTACCGCGACTCTCACGCCCTGACCCCGTTGAACGATGACCAGGCGCTGCTCATGGACAACGGGCGACTGAGCGTCATCAGATCTGAACCCTGACCGCGATCGGCATGGCCGGCCCTCGTCCCAGTGGACGATCAGCTATCGAGATGAAGTCGGTGGGCTGTCGAGTGCGAGTTGCTCGAGGACTCGCACCAGCGCTGCATGGTCGATGCCCACTGTGCGCTGGAGGAGGTGCTTCCGGACCGCGTCCGCGTGGAGCGGTCGCGCCACACGCACGAGACGTGCTCCCTCGTCCGTGATCCGCACGAGCATGCCGCCTTCGACCGCGCTGCGGGTGACGAGGCCGCGGTTCTCCATCCGAGTGAGTTGGTGGGACAGACGGGTCCGGTCCCATCGCAACGAGACGCTGAGCTCGTTCTGACGAAGCTCTCCGTCCCCGAGCTCAACGAGACGGGTCACGATGCTGAAGTCCTGGTCGGACAGCCCCGAACCGGCCTTGATCTCTTCGGCCACGCGCTGCCGGACGGTGTCCGCTGCGATCTTCCACGCATGCCAGAGACGTTGTTCCTGCTCGGTCAGTCGCGCGCTCATGAACCGAACTTACCCGTGGGCCTGTTGACGCATCAACAGAGGAAGCGCATGCTGTTGACATGACAACAGCATGCGCAGCGCAGAAAGTCGCCCTGGTCACCGGCGGGAACAGGGGCATCGGCATCGCGATCGTTCGCGGTCTCGCGCGAGAAGGGTTCACCGTCCTCCTCGGCGCGCGCAGCGACGAGCTCGGCCGTGCTGCTGCCGCCACCATCGACGGTGACGTGCGCCCGGTCGTCCTCGACGTGACGAACCAGGATCAGATCGACGCGCTCGTCGTGGACGTCGCCCACGAGTTCGGTCGGCTCGACGCCCTGGTGAACAACGCCGGCGTGAACACACTCACGTTCCGGCCGCTGGAGCACCTGCCCAAGCCGACCGAAGAGAACGTTGACGACTTCAAGAACGTGTACGAGGTCAACGTCTTCGGCGTCGTGCGGATGATCTCCGCGTTCCTTCCGCTGCTGACGCAGGCCGACGCCCCCAGGATCGTGAACGTGACGAGCAAGCGCGGTTCAATCGGGGAAGCAGGGGCCTGGGTGGGGCAGCCCTCGATGGTGTACTCGAGCTCGAAGACCGCGCTCAACGCCATCACCGTGCACTACGCCCGCGAGTTCGCGGAGACCACGTTGAAGATCAACGGCGCTGCCCCTGGCCACGTCGCCACGGACTTCAACGATTTCCGCGGCACGCGCACCCCCGATGAAGGTGCGGCCGTGGCGGTGCGACTCGCGACCCTGCCTGCTGATGGTCCCACCGGCGCCGTCTTCGAGGACGACACGGAGCTCGCCTGGTGACCGCAACCCCGGGCGAGACCCCGATTGCCGACCCTCCCGACGTTCATTGGACGAGACCAGCGCCCGACCGGCACCAGCATCGATCAGCGCTCGGCGCCTGAGGGGAAGGCGCCCGGTAGCCGATCGTTTGCTGGACGACGTGAAGACCCGACCCGTGCGTGTTGTCATTGCGTCTCGAAACAGCATCCGTCGGACCGGGGACCTGCGGCGAGATCATCGGAGCTCGGTGATGTGCGGCGGCTGCGGAGTCTCGTCGACCCACTCCCGGATTGCACGCTCGTCCTCGTGCGTGATGCCGTGGTGCACCGGAAGCGTCCTGTGTTCGACGGTCGCGCCGATGTCGCGCAATCGACTCGCGACGTGGAGGCCGTCGTGGCGAGCGCGTCGCGCGTCATGGCGGGCATCGAGGATCAGCACGGGAATCGTGACTCGGACAGGCGGTGGCGGTGCACGGAACGGGGCTTGCGGCCGGATCAGGATCGCGGCAGTGAACAGCTCCGGAGCGCGCTCGAGCAGCGCTGCGGCCATGATCGCGCCGTTGGAGAAGCCGAGGAGGAATCTGCCCCCGGTTCCGCCGACCAGACGCTGGCCGTGCTCGATCGCATCCACCAGCGGACCGATCCGGGCAGACACCTCCTCCCCGTCGATGGTCCGATCGGCGCGACGGCCGAAGAAGGCACGACCCCCGGTTGTCTCCACCGCACCGCGGAGGGCGATCTGCGCACTTCCGGGAGCGATGCGGTCCGCGAGCGGCATCAAGTCGGTCTCGTGGCCGTCCGAACCGTGCAACAGGATCCAAGTCGACTCAGCTCGCCCCGATGCCGTCGCGACGGACAGGGTGATCCCGAGAGGCGCATGCACCACACGATGCGACGATTCCATGGTTCGATCCTGGCGCGTTCACTGCTTCCTCGGAGGCCCCATCGCAGCAGTGACGCTCGTCATCGGACTCCTCAGACACTGACACGTCAGGTGCCCACTCGAGGATCGCCCACCGGCACGGCACAGGGCGCGCAGTCAGACGGAGCCGCTGCCGTGCCATCCCCGGGGCCCGGCGGCAGCGGTGAGGCGTGCGTGTTCTTCGGTGTCGATATGATGCCATCCGTGGTTCGCGACGATGACGTAGCTCTCGCCGCCGTGATCGTCACGGAGGCGTCCCGGTCCCAAGCCGTCGGCGAACACCTCTTCGTCGATCCAAGTGAGGAGTTGACCGACCCAGTCGGCAGCATCCGCTGGTCGGGCGTAGACCCAGTACTGAGGCGACCCGGAAGCGGGCATCCTGATGCGCAAACGAGCGGACTCGCCGTCGCGCTGTGTGATGCGCACGTCGAAGACGTGTCCGTCTCGTACGCGGACGTCCGTGAGTCGGTAGTCCAGCCGACTGCTCTTCCGAGGGTCGAGAAGACGCCATGCTGTTTCTCGGCGCAGGACCTCCAGGATGGCATCGTCACTCAGCATGACCGGATCCTCCCATGCGGTCGGCGGCCGATCGGCCGGCCCGCCGGCATGACGCGACCGACGGCCGGACGGGAGGCGCGGTGCCGGCCCGCACCGCGCCTCCCGTCCGCCTCGTCGCGCGTCAGCGCGGGATGACCGAGAAGAGGAACCGCTTCCGGACCATCCACCACGCCAACAGGATCAGCACCGTGTGGGTGGCGAAGCCGATCCAGCCGTTGCCCCAGTCGACACCCGGGATCGACGCGACCGCCAAGGCGAAGAACACCTGCCAGACGAACACGTAGAGACTCGCCTGCCCGATCGGGATCCACAGCCAGCCGATCGCCGACGAGATCGGCTTCCAGAACACCGTGAGGATCGCGTAGGACGCGATCGAGAAGAACGCGATGTCGACGAGGCGGCCCCACTGCAGGTCCACACGCTGGTACGCCGTGTTGTACAGCTGGTCGTACATCGACGCCGGGAAGGGCACGGGCGTGAACCCGTACTGGTTGCCCGCCCAGACGTAGACCAGGAACAGCGCGTAGCCACCGACGCCGACCCCGACGAGGACCTTGCCGAGCCGTCCGGTCAGGGCGCCGATGACCTGCCGTCGGTAGTACCCGAGCACGAGCCCGTGCGTGAAGACGACCTGCCAGGTGAGCAGCGGGAACACCGACTCGAACTGCGAGTTCAGCGGTCGGAAGTCCGGGTTGAGCGCCTGGAACACGTACAACGCCCAGCTGACGGCGAGCAGCGCCCACCAGAACCCGCGCCGGATCACCCAGAGGAACGCCGGGATGAACAGGCTGAGCACCACGAAAAGACCCATGATGTTGAACGGCCAGGGGCCCATCTCGAGCAGCAGGAACTGCCGGATCGCGTACCAGGGCGGCGGGTAGGCGAGGAGCTGCATCGCGTTCGGGTAGAGGTCGTACACGCGGCCCTCGGCACCGACGCCACCGGTGCCGGTCCCCCGGTCCGTGAAGGTGGTGATCGCGTCGGTGTTCAGGAACGGCACGAAGCTCAGCGCGAAGACGACCAGGATCACGGCGAGCGTCACGAGGTACTGCTTGCGCGCGCGTCTCCACGCGCCGATCGCGGCCGCCCACTCGCCGAACTTCCTCACGGCGAACGGGTACGTCATCCCGAGGACCATGCCGGACAGGAACACGAACATCTCCGCGCCGGTGATCGCGCCCGTGGCGTGCAGCGTGATGTACGAGTACGGTCCGCCGATCTCGATGTGGGTGATGACCACCGCCAGGATGATGAACCCGCGGAACAGGTCGAGCCGCAGGTCGCGCCCGGGCTTGCCGTCGTCCGGGTACCGCCAGCTCGGCAGGAGCCGCCCGAACACCCCGCTCAGCAGGAACACCACCGCCAGGCCCACCGCGAGCCAGACGATCCACGCCATTTGGTCGCCGCCGGTGTCGTACTGCTGGTCGGTCGCCGCGGCCCCGGCCTGCGGCGTCACGCGCTCGGTGACCGGGCCGAACACGAAGTCGCCCGCCCGCTCCAGGTCGGTGCGGAACGACCCCGCGATGCCCGGCACGGCGGTGTCGCGCCAGTCGGCGACCCGGCCGCCGGCCTCGGGTTCGCGGCGGTTCGTCTCGAGGAAGGTCACGCCGCGGATGAGCGGACGGTCCTGCACGGCGGCGATCACCTGGCGCCACCAGCCCTGCTTGACCGGGAGCTCGGCGGCTCCCCCGAGCGAGTGGACGTACAGCGCGCCCGTGTCGAGCAGCATCGGCCGGTCGTCCGCCACGGCGAAGCGGTCGTAGAAGTTCCCGGCCTGCGGCTGCTCGTACCCCCAGGTCTCGTCGAAGCGACCGGAGACCTCACCGGCCTCCGGCACGTCGTTGCGGGTGAGCGGGACGTCGCGTCCGGCCGCCTCGGTCGCCTTGCCCTTGCCGAAGGACAGCATCGACAGCCCGACCCAGTCGACGGCGGAGTCCCCCGGCCAGTACGGCTCGTAGGGGTCGTCGGCGGCGGTGAGCTGGCCGTCGCCGTTCGTGTCCAGCTTCGTGACGTCCGTCGCCGAGAGGTCCTGCAACCGGCCGGCGGACTCGCCGAACGGGTACCCGGCGCCGTACGACGGCGACCACACCATCGAGGCGTCCGAGGTACCGGTGTGCACGGCGGTGGCGAGTGCGCGGAAGGCCCGGACGAACTGGGTCGGCTGCTGGCCCCAGCGCACCCACGTACCGTTCATCTGCGGGGCGAACCGGACGAGCACCTGGGTGTCGTACTGCCGGTGGACCTCCTCGAGCAGCGCGTTCGCCGCGCTCGCGTCCGCCCTGGTCAACGACCCGAGCGACCGGTCGGGCTCGAAGCTCACGACGAGGACCGCGCCCTGCGTCGCCGCCGCCCGCGTCGCGCGGAGGAACTCCTTGCGCGCGCTCCGGTCGAGCGGGTACGGGACCTCGACGCCGTACATCGACGGGGTCGCACCGAGTCGGCCGGCGTACCCGTCGGGCGCGTCGTCGCCCCAGTCCAGGTCGGGGCCGAACCACGTCGTCCCGGAGCTCGGCGCCACCGCCGCGGCGGTCGTCGTCTGCACGGCCGACGCGGGCAGCGCACCGCCCAGCGCGAACGTCGCGAGCACCACCAGGAACGCGACGCACCGGGCCGCGGGTCGGCTCACCGGGTGCACGCGAGGGTCCAGACGTTGTGTCCGCCCTCGTGCCGGTGCTCGAGCCGGTCGAGCGCGGCGATCGCCAGGGCGAGGCCGCGCCCGCTCTCCTCGTCGACGTCCGCCATCGTGACCGCGGCGAGGTCGACGTCGGCCGGCCGCCCGTTGTCGGTGAGCACGGCGACGAGTTCGTCGTCCCGGGCGTCGAGCTCCACGGTGTACCGGCGACCGGCTTCCCGGTCGGTGCGTCGGGTGTGCTCGACGATGTTCGCGGCGATCTCGGCCACGGCGGTCTCGAGGCCGAAGCGCAGCCGGAGGTCGTCGATGCCGAGGCCGTCCCACCACACGCCGAAGCGGTCCTGCACCTCGTCCAGGGACTCCACCGTCGCGGGGACGTCGAACCGGGTGCTTCCGGCGCTCACAGGGGTCCTCCGACCGTGGTCGACTCGTGCTCGGACGGGACGGGGCCGGCCGCCGGGCCGCGGTACAGGACCGCCCGGATCACGATGCTGAAGATGAACAGGTCGAACACCACCCACGCGGTGTTCACGAGCGGGGCGATACCGGACGCCTGACCGGTCAGGTAGCGGATGCCGATGAGCACCAGCGCGGCGACCAGGGCCCCCATCGCGATGAGCTGGGGCTTCACGAGGTCCCAGCGCGGCTTCTGCTCGGACGCATCACGGACCTTCGGGGTCACCCGGAAGCCGAGGGGCTTGCCGCGGAACACGTTCTCGAACGCGCTCGTGACGGACTCGATCCACACCGGGAACAACGCGAGCGAGTACTGCTGCCCGCGCCAGGTCGGTCGTCCGGCCGCCACGACCCAGAAGAGCAGCTGGTTGAGCACGAGGAACGGGATGAGCCGGGCGAAGAAGTCGACGCTGTAAGCCTGGACGGGCACGACCCCGAACGACAGGCAGAGCACCGGGGCGGCGATGTAGACGATCGCGGCGAACCCGGACAGGTAGCTCCACATCGTCGAGAAGTACATGAGGCGCTGGCCCCACGACAGGCCCTTCTGCACGAGCGGGTTCTCGCGGAAGAACACCTGCATGGTGCCCTGCGCCCAGCGGAGCCGTTGCACGAGCATCGTCGGCAGGTCCTCCGGTGCGAGCCCCTTCGCGAGGATCTCGTCGTGGTACGCGGACTTCCAGCCGAGGCCGTGCAACCGCATCGCGGTCGCCATGTCCTCGGTGACGGAGATGGTCGCGAGCGGCATGACCGGCTGCGCCTCGTCGTCCCGGTTGACGTCGAGCGCACGGGCGAGCACCGCGATGGACTCGATCGCGGCGACGGGTGACGCGTCCCGGTGACCGAGGACGTCGAGCGCTGCGTCGTCGAGGCCCGCGAAGGTGTTCGGGTCCGTCGACATGGCCGCGAGTTCCTGCAGGTCGTTGCGCACGGACTCGAGGTCCGACGCCGCGAACCGGAACGCGATCGCGTCGATGCCCCGTTGGAAGGCGTAGGTCACGTCGCCGAGCGGTTCGCCCCGCTGCACCTGGTCGCGGGCGCGGTCGACCACGGCCTCGGCCTCGTCGAGGGCGTCGAGCACCCGCGGGTCGGTCTCGGTCACCCGTGCCCGGGCGAGCAGCTTCCGCGAGGTCGCGATCGTGCGCCGCACCGACGCCTCGACCTCGCGCACGTAGCGGCTCACCCCGAGCTGCATGAGCGCCTCACGCCGGAGGATCGCGTTCGAACCGCAGAAGAACGCCGCGTTCCAGCCGTCCTTCGACTGCTGGATGGGACCGTAGAACAGGGGCGCCTGGCTGCCGAGCGGGTCGGCCGCGGGGACGTTCTCGAACCACTGCGGCGTCTGCACCAGGGCCATCTGCGGGTCCTTGAAGTAGCCGAGCGTCCGGTCGAGGATCGTCGGGTCCGGCACCTGGTCGGCGTCGAGGATGAGCAGGAACTCGCCCTGGGTCGCCAGCAGCGCGTTGTTCAGGTTGCCGGCCTTCGCGTGCCGGGGCCGGTCGACCCAGTCGGCGCCGCGGGTGATCACGCCGATGCCGAGCGACTCGGCAGCGGCACGCATCTCCGGACGGTCGCCGTCGTCGAGGATCCACGTGGTGTGCGGGTGCGCGATGGCCTTCGCCGCGCTCGCCGTGCGGACGACGAGCTCGACCGGCTCGTTGTAGGTCGTGATGAACACGTCCACGGTCACGGGGTCCCGGGGCGGAGCCGGCGGTTCGCCCCGCTCACGGAGTCGCCAGGCGCCGAACGCGAAGAGCAGCGAGTCGATGACGCTGTAGGTCTCGGCCAGGATCAACGGCACCGCGATCCACCACGAGTGCCAGTTCACCGAGGCGGCCCAGCGCCAGACAACGTAGTTCAGGCCGGCGATCGAGGCGAGCAGCGCGACGGTGCGCACCGTGACGATCCGACGCCGCGCGGTGCCGGTGCCGAGCCGGCGTCGGTCCCGGCGGCTGACGTCGAGCGCGGTCACCGGCAGACCCCGTCCCCGGCGTCGCCGAACGTGCTGCGTCGCAAGCGTGCCTCCCTGATCCACCGATCGGTCCCCGACCGCGGCGCGCCCGAGGGTGGTTGCCGATCGGTCACCGGACCCAGGTGTCGCTGCCCGATCGTCCGCCCTGCTCGTCGGGTACGAACCGGGCGTAGTGACCTGTCTACCGCAGGTCGGGTCCGTCCGTCAGTCGAACACGGCAGCGAAGCCGAGGTCGTCGGCCAGCCGGGCGACCACCTCGTCGAAGTACGCGGCGGCGTCGGACACCGACCCGACGTAGTGGCCGAACAGCTCGAACGAGATCGCGCCGAACACCGTCGTCCACGCCATCAGGGTGCGGATCAGGAGTTCCTCGGGCAGCTCGGTGCCGAACGCATGCAGCGCGGCGACGCCGTCCGCGACCGCCGGGCCGACCATCCCGGGGGCGGCCGCGGGCGGACGGGGTGATCCGTGCCTCCCGGCCGACGCTCCCGACCCGGTGGCGTCGGCGACCACCCGGACGATCGCGAGCGTCGTCCGGGACGCGGGTTCGACGGTCTCCCTGGGCGCCGCGTAGCCCGGGACGGGTGATCCGAACAGCAGCGCGAAGTCACCGGGGTGCGCGACCGACCACGTGCGGATAGCGCGGCAGACGGCCACCCATCGCGCACCGGCGTCGGACCCGGCCGCCGCGTCAGCGGTCTCGACCGCCGCGCCGAGCTCGTCGTAGTCGGCGATGAGCAGCGCGGTGAGCAGGTCGTCGCGGCTCGGGAAGTAGCGGTAGACCGCGGACGAGACCATGCCGACGTCCCGCGCGACGGCGCGGAGGCTCAGTTGGGACGGGCCCTCGTCGGTGAGCCGGGCGCGCGCGGCCGCGAGGATGCTCGCGTGCACTGCCCGGCGGGCGAGGGCGCGTGCGGTGAGGGCCGGGTCTGCCATGCCCCCACCCTGCCATGAGAGAGCACCGCACACAAATGAGAGCAGTGCTCTTGCAATTCGCTCGACAGGCGTGCATGCTGATCTGCGAGAGCACCGCTCTCGCAAACCGACGAAAGCAGGAAGTCATGTCGCAGCACCTCGTCATCGGCGCCGGCCCGGTGGGCCGGCACGTCGCCGCGATCCTCGCCGAGCGCGGCGAACACGTCACCGTCGCCACCCGGTCAGGTCGGGACACCGGCCTGGAGGCAGTGGGGCACGTCGCCCTCGACGCCTCCGACGCCGACGCACTCACCCGGGCGACCGAGGGCGCCGCAGTCCTCTACAACTGCGCCAACCCGGGGAACTACACCCAGTGGGAGGCGACCTGGCCGCCGCTCGCCGCGTCCCTGCTCACCGCAGCCGAACGGACCGGCGCCGTGTACGCCATCACCGGCAACCTCTACCCGTACGGCCCGGTCGACGGCCCGATGCACCCCGGCATGCCGGACGCCGCGACCGACCACAAGGGCGTCCTGCGCGCTCGCCTCTGGGCCGACGCACTCGCCGCGCACGAGGCCGGCCGGGTCCGCGCCGTCGAGGTCCGCGCCTCGGACTACGTCGGCCCCGGGATCGGCGAGAACGGGCACATCACCCGCGTGCTGCCCGCGGCCCTGCAGGGGAAGGCCGTGTCCATGGTCGGCCGGACCGACCTGCCGCACACCTTCACGGACGTGCTCGACGTCGCCCGGACCCTCGTCGCCGCCGCGGAGGACCCGAGCGCGCACGGTCGCACGTGGATGGTGCCGAGCAACGCACCCCGATCCCAGCGACAGGCACTGACCGAGGTGCTCGCGGCGGCCGGGAAGCCCCCCGTGACGGTCCGCGGGATGTCGGCCGGGATGCTCCGGACGATCGGGCTCGTGTCCCCGATGATGCGGGAGGTCGCCCAGATGAGCTACCAGTGGACCGCGCCGTACGTGGTCGACGACTCCGAGAGCCGGGCGCACTTCGGCATCGAGCCGACGCCGTGGGACGAGGTCTGCCGCCGGACGGCGTCCGCGCGCTAGTCGTACACATTTCCGCACCATGTGGTGCGGAAATGTGTACGCTGTCGCCATGAGACTGGTGGACCCCCTCGCGTCGCTCCTGGCCGATTCGCAGGCCGGAGCACTCCGCGTCCTCGCGCGCACCGAAACCGGTATGACGGGCCGTCAGGTCGCGCGCCTGACCGGGGCCGCGCAGCACACCACGACCAAGCGGGCGCTCGACAAACTCGAGTCGATCGGCCTGGTCAGCGTCGAACGTGGGCTGCAGCGGTCGGTCTACCGAGCGAATCGCGAACACCTCCTGTGGCCCGCGATCCAGCTCTCGCTCGACGCCGGGAGCGAACTCGAGCGCCGGGTCGTCGAGCTCGTCGCGAACCACCGACCGGAGGTGCTCTCGGTCGCGGTGTTCGGTTCGGTCGCACGCGGGACGGCGGACGACGACTCGGACGTCGACCTCGTCCTGGTCTCCGAGACGGCATCGGTCGACGAGTTCGCGGTGCTGCTCGGCGATCGCGTCCGGACCTGGACCGGCAACGACTGCTCCGTGCTCGACTTCACCCGGGACCAGCTCCGCGCAGCCGTCGACGCCCGGGACCCGATCGTCGACTCGCTCCGCACCGACGCCCGCACCGTCTACGGCGCCGACCTCCGGTCCCTGCTCTGATGCCGCCGCGCACCCGACCGATGTCCGCGATCGACGTCGCCGCCCGTCGCGACGAGGCCGTGGCGTACCTCGAGGCCGCGAAACTGCTCGCCACGTCGGACGACCCCGCCGACCGCAAGGTCAGCGGCTCGAACGCCGTCCTGGGCGGCATCGCCGCCGCGGACGCGATCTGCGGGCACCTGCTCGGCATGCGGCACGCCGGCGAGGACCACGGTGAGACCCGACGCCTGGTCGACGAGGCGTGTCGGCCCGATCGGCAACCGGGCGTCCACCTGAAGCGTCTGCTCGACGAGAAGACCAACTTCCAGTACTCCGCCTCGCGCGTCAGCGAGACGCAGGTACAGGCGCTCCTGACGACGCTCGAGCGGCTCGTCACCCGGATGGACGAACTCACCCGACGATGAGTGGACGGGAGGCGCGGTGCGAGCCCGCACCGACCTCCCGCCGTTCGCCGGGTCGCCTCAGATCACGAGCAGCCGCGAGTACTGCGCCGTCGAGACCTGCTGCGCGGCACCGCCCGCTGCCGGGATGCGCCACAGGCCGTCCGCAGCGTCGACGAACAGGTCGCCCGCGGTGTCGGCAGCGCCGAGCCACAGCCCGTTCGACCGGGCGAGCACGCCGCTGGTCGGGAGGTCCTCCTGCACGCCGGACGCGTCCTGCGAGAACAGGTGGGTCACCGTGTGGTCGGCGACGCAGGGGTTCGGCGGGCCCTGCTCGGCGATCGCGGCGCACCACTCGGCGGACTGCCCGAGGACCAGGGAGTCGTTGTTCGTCGCGCTGTACTGGTACGCCAGCCTCGTGTTCACCGGTTCGAGCGTGGAGGAGCCCGGCGCCAGCGACCACCAACCGTTGTAGCCACTGCCACCGAACGCGCGGTAGGTGACGTAGAGCGTGCCCGTGCCGTCCGACAGCACGTCCGTGAAGTAGCCGATCGCGTTCCGGTACGACGTGGCCACCTCGCGCGTCTGCACGGCGCCGCCCGGGGTGGCGGTCACCACGCTGCCACCGGTGCTCGTCGGGGTGTAGGTCGTGACGGTGCCGTCCCGACCGACCGTCCACTTCGTCCCGCTCGCGGGGAGGACCGTGGTCGTGGTGCCCTTCAGCCCGAGCTTGGTGATCGCGCCCGACACCGAGTCCACCCAGTAGAGGTTGCCGGCGACGTCGGACCGCAGGTCGGCCGTGAGGTGCAGTCCGGTCGCGATGACCCTCGGCGCACCGCCGCGCGCCGGGTACATGCGGATCTTGGTCCCGTCGGACGAGGGCACGAACACGTCACCGACGTCGTCCGCCGTGTAGCCCGCACCGGACGCCGCGACGGTCCGTGCGGCGCCGCTGCCCGAGGTCGGGAAGCGGACGACGGCGCCGGACGCGTCGAGGCCGTACAGCGACTGCGCGACGGTGGTCGTCCGGGGCGCGGTGTAGCGGACGCGCACCTCGGGGCCGTGTCCACGGGCGGTCGTCGCCCGGACGGTGAACGAGTACGTGACGCCGGCCCGGATCCAGCCGAAGCGATCCGTGCGGGCGGACGCCGGCAGCCGGTCGACGCCGCGATCGGCCTGGTTCGTCCCGGGTGACACGGTCACTCGGTAGCCGGTGGGCGTCACCCCGGACCGCGGTGCGTTCCACGTCACGGCGGCGCCGTCACCGGCACCGCTGACCTGCACGGACGTCGGGGCTCCCGGGAGCCTCGACGACGGAGTGGCCACAGCGGGCGTCACTCCCCCGATCACCAGCGCCGCGGCGGCCGCGACGGTGAGCACTGCTCTGTACACGATCGATCCCCTGTCGTCTCCGCGGCTTGCCTGCGCCGCGGCTGCAGGCATCACACCACCGTTCGGGCGCTCCGGGGCGGTCGGGAGCGGATCGTGCGGTCCGTCGTGCGCCATCCCGCAAGACGGACGGGAGGCGCGGTGCCGGCCGGCACCGCGCCTCCCGTCCGCAGCGGACGTGCGTCAGTAGCGGGGCTTGCGCGGTCCGCGGTCGTCGCGGTCGTCGCGGCGCGGGCCGCGGTCGTCGCGGTCGAAGCGGCGCGCACCGCCGCCGCCCCCACGACGGTCGGGCTTGATCTCGATGAGCTTCCCGCTGATCCGGGTGTCCGTCAGGCGGTCGAGCACGCCGCCGTCCATGTCGGCCGGCAGCTCCACGATCGAGAAGTCCGGACGGATCTGGATCGCGCCGAAGTCGTCGCGGCGCAGCCCGCCCTCGTTCGCGAGCGCGCCGACGATCTGGCGGGGCTCGACGCGGTGGCGGCGGCCGACCTCGATGCGGTACGCGGTCATCGGCTGCGAGCGACGCGGCCCGCGGTCCCCACGGTCACCGCGGTCCGCGCGATCGCCGCGTGCGCCACGGTCGTCGTCGCGGCGGTCACCGCGACGCTGGTCCCGGTCCACCTGGTTGCGGAGGGCGTCCGACGCGGGGTCGAGCAGCAGCGGGTCCTCGCCCTGCGCGACGACGGCCAGCGCGGCGGCGACGTCGTCGGCCGGCACGTCGTGGTGCTCGACGTAGTGCGCGATGATGTCGCGGAACGCCGTGATCCGGTCCTGCTGCTCGAGCGCGGCGGTGATGGCGTCGTCGAAGCGGGTGAGGCGCGTCTCGTTGACGTCCTCGATCGTCGGGAGCTGCATCTGCGTGAGCGGCTGCTTGGTGTGCCGTTCGATCGCGGACAGCAGGCGACGCTCGCGCGGGGTGACGAAGCTGATCGAGTCGCCCTTGCGGCCCGCGCGACCGGTCCGGCCGATGCGGTGCACGTACGACTCGATGTCGACGGGGATGTCGTAGTTCACGACGTGCGTGATGCGGTCGACGTCGAGGCCACGGGCGGCGACGTCGGTGGCGACCAGGATGTCGAGCTTGCCGGACTTCAGCTGGTTGACCGTGCGCTCGCGCTGGGCCTGCGCGACGTCGCCGCTGATGGCCGCGGCGGCGTACCCGCGCGCGCGGAGCTTCTCGGCGAGCGTCTCGGTCTCGCTCTTCGTGCGGACGAAGATGATCATGCCCTCGAAGTCCTCGACCTCGAGGATGCGGGTGAGCGCGTCGACCTTCTGCGGGTACGACACCATGAGGTACCGCTGCGTGATGTTCGCCGCGGTCTTCGTCTTCGTCTTGACGGTGATCTCGGCCGGGTCGGTGAGGTACTGCTGCGAGATGCGGCGGATCTGGGCCGGCATCGTCGCGGAGAACAGCGCGACCTGCTTGTCGTCCGGGGTCTCGGCGAGGATCGTCTCGACGTCCTCGGCGAAGCCCATCTTGAGCATCTCGTCGGCCTCGTCGAGCACGAGGTACTTCAGCTCGGAGAGGTCGAGGGTGCCCTTGGCGATGTGGTCCATGATGCGACCGGGGGTACCGACGACGACGTCGACGCCGCGGCGCAGGGCGGACAGCTGCACGCCGTACGCCTGGCCGCCGTACACGGGCAGGACGTGCACGTGCTTCATGTGCGACGCGAACTGCTCGAACGCCTCGCAGACCTGCAGCGCGAGCTCGCGGGTGGGCGACAGCACGAGCGCCTGCGGCACCTTGGCACCGGCCTCCATGCGGGACAGGATCGGCAGCGCGAACGCCGCGGTCTTGCCGGTTCCGGTCTGCGCGAGGCCGACGACGTCGCGCCCCGCGAGCAGTGTCGGGATGGTGGCTTCCTGGATGGCGGAGGGCGTCTCGTAGCCGATGTCCTTGACGGCCTTGAGCACCGGGTCGCTCAGGCCGAGGTCGGCGAAGGTCACCACGGGCCCCTCGTCGGCGGTCTCGGTGGTGGTGGCGGTGTCCGTGCTCATGCGGAAACGGTATCTCGAATACTCGCTCCGCAGTGACGGACTGGAGGATCGGGGCGGGCCGGCACCGCGCCTCCCGTCCGTCCACCGGTCACCTGCAGGGCGCGCGGCGCGCGCTCAGGACGCGTCGCGCCGGTCGGTCGGCCCGATGCCGAGGACCGCGTCGGCGCGGTCGTTCAGCCGACCGAGGAGCTCGGCGAGGCTGTGCAGTTCCCCGGTGGCGAAGGCCTGGGTGAGGTCGTCGAAGACCTCGGCCCCGGCGACGTCGAGCGTGTCGAGGAGCGTGCGACCGGCCGGGGCGATCGAGACGAGGCTGGCGCGTCCGTCCGCCGGGTCCGGTGCGGTCCCGAGGTACCCGGACTCGACGAGGGACGCCACGCGACGGCTGATCACCGGGCGGGACAACCCGGTCGCGTCCGCGATGGCCATCGACCGGACGGCTCCGAAGTGGTCGACCGCCCGCAGGATGACGCGTGCCGTGGGGTCGAGTCCCCCGCGCGACTCGATGATCGACGACCGGAGGGTCTGTCGGACCCACAACCGGTCGAGCTGCGCGCGCAGCAGTCGCTCGGCGTCGTCCCGTTCCTCGGTCACCCCGTCAGCGTAGTGGCCGGATTTAGTTGCTTGCCGGAAGCAATGGATGTATCGTTGCGCGGTCTGCAAACTTTCACAGCAGGAAACACAGCACGAAGCAAGGAGCTCGATGACCGCCACCGCACCCGTCCCGGTGCAGCACGGCCGACGCGCAGCCGGGGTCCCCACGGACTCCGCCGCAGCCGGCCAGCAGCCGCTGATGACCCACCGCCAGATCCTCCTCGTGATCTACGGGCTGATGGCGGGCATGTTCCTGTCCTCGCTCGGCCAGACGGTGTTCGGCACGGCGATCCGGACGATCGGTGACGACCTGCACGGGCTCGACCAGCAGGCCTGGGTCACGACGGCGTACCTGATCACCTCGACGATCGCGACGCCGATCTACGGCAAGCTCTCCGACATCTTCGGCCGTCGTCCGCTGTACATCTTCGGCATCGTCGTCTTCATCGTCGGCGCGGTGCTGTCCTCGATGTCGACCTCGATGCTCATGCTCGCGGCGTTCCGTGCCGTGCAGGGCATCGGCGCCGGCGCGCTCATGTCGTTGCCGCTGGCGATCATGGGCGACATCCTCGCTCCCCGCGAGCGCGCGAAGTACCAGGGCTACTTCCTGGCCGTGTTCGGCATCTCGAGCGTCATCGGCCCGCTCATCGGCGGGCTGCTCGCGGGCTCCTCCGAGATCCTCTGGATCACCGGCTGGCGCTGGGTCCTCCTGATCAACGTCCCGATCGGCATCGCCGCGCTCGTCATGGTGCTCGTCTTCCTGCACCTGCCGAAGGTGCACGGCGGCGACGACGTCAAGCCGAAGGTCGACTGGTGGGGCGCCACGGGCGTCATCGTCACGCTCGTCCCGCTCCTGCTGGTGGCCGAGCAGGGCCGCACCTGGGGCTGGGGTTCGCCCGCCGCGATCGCCTGCTACGTCATCGGCGTGGTCGGGTTGATCGGGCTGCTGCTCGTCGAGTCGAAGATGGGCGACGCCGCGATCATCCCGCTCAAGCTGTTCCGCTCGGGCACCTTCTCGATGGCCACCGTCATCGGATTCCTGGTCGGCTTCGCGATGTTCGGCGCCATGCTGACCATCCCGCTCTACCTGCAGATCGTCGTCGGCCTGACCCCGACCGAGTCCGGGTTCGCCACGCTCCCCCTGGTCGGCGGGCTCATGATCGCCTCGATCACCTCCGGCCAGATCGTCGCCCGGGTCGGCCGGTACCGGATCTTCCCGGTCATCGGCACCGCGCTGGTGTCCTCCGGCTACGTCGTCCTGACGTTCATGTCGATCGACAAGCCGCTCTGGTTCCTGATGATCGGCATGTTCCTCATCGGCCTCGGGCTCGGCTCGGTCATGCAGTCGCTCACCCTGGCGTCGCAGGGCTCCGTCGAGGCCCGGGACATGGGCGTCGCGACCTCGTCCGCCACGTTCTTCCGGCAGATCGGCGGCACGCTCGGCACCGCGGTGCTGCTGTCGATCCTGTTCTCGGTGATGCCGTCGAACATCCTGCACGCGACCGCGAACCGCACCGACCTCCGTGCGGCACTCGACGCCGCCACGAACCCGGCGGTGGCCACGGCGCCCGAGAACCGCGGTGCCATGGCGACGATCTGGACGCCGATCGTCACCCCGCTCGAGCAGAACGTGCAGTCCTCGCTCGACGACGTCACCGCACAGGTGGAGCAGGCGACGACCGGCGCACCGGCAGCCGTCCGCGACGAGGCCCTCGCAGCCGCCGCCGACACGGCGCACGCGACCGTGCAGGACGGGTCGCTGACGGTCGACTGGTCGGACGCCGCGCAGCGCTCCTACTGGGTCGGAGAGCTCACCCCCGCGGTCGCGAAGCAGGTCGACGACGGCAGCGGTTCGGGAACCAGCACGATCAGCACGAACGACACCTCGTTCCTGACCGGTGCCGACAGCCGCCTCACGCGTCCGTTCATGGCGGGGTTCAACGCCTCGTCGGTGACGATCTACTGGGTCGGCCTCGGCGTGATCCTGCTCGCCTTCGTGCTGACCTGGTTCTTCCGGGTGCCGCCGCTCCGGGCCCGCTCGGCCCTGCAGGAGCGGGCGGACGCGGCCGGGTCCGGGTCCGGGTCCGGCGCGTCCGGCGGGTCCGGCGACTCCGCCGCGTCAGGCCGCTCGCCCGAGGACGACCTCGAGGTGTCCGCGGGGATGGCCGCCGCCGAGGCGGGCTCCTTCACCGGTCCGATGACCGGCTCCACACCGACGCAGCAGCGTCGGTGACCGACCGGGGCGTCCGTCCGTGCCCCCTTTCCGGGCGGGCGTCCCACACACCACCACCCAGGGAGTCCCCGTGACCACCACCCCGGCGGCGACGGCAACGGAGCCGTGCACGCTGCGCGAACGCAAGAAGCAGCAGACCAGGCAGGCGCTGCACGACGCCGCACTGACGCTCGTCTCCGCGCACGGGCTCGACGGGGTCACCGTCGAGCAGATCTGCGCGGACGCCGACGTCTCCCCGCGCACCTTCTTCAACTACTTCACGTCGAAGGCGCACGCGGCGCTCGGCCTCGACACCGTCGAGGTCCCCGCCGACGCCGCGACCTGGTTCGCCGCTGCCGACGGCCGCCTCGTCGACGACCTCTGCCGGCTCGTCGCCCGCGCCGTGCCGCTGTCCCAGGACCGCCGACGGATGAAGGAGCTGCTGCTGCTCCGACCGGAGATGACCCCGATGGTGATGCAGTGGATGGCCGAGTCGCGGCAGTCGCTCCTCACGGTGGTCGGCACGCGGACCGACGAGCGGACGGCGCGGACCGCGGTGGCGCTCGTGATGTCGGCGCTGACGGAGGTCGCGCACCGCGAGACCGTCGGCAGCACCGAGGAGCTCACGGTCCGGCTGGGCGCCGTGGTCGCCGAGATGGGCGCGCTGGCCGCAGCCTGAGGTCGTCGCGCGCGGCGTCGGGCGGGCGTCGCGGCGTGCTGACGGGCGTCGCGGCGGCGGTCGGGCGCCGCTGTGGAACGACTCCGTCGATGTCGTACGACAGCGGTCCTGTCGTTCGTTGCGGACGCTGCCGGTTGCGCACGCGGGCGGGCGACGAGTCCGACGTCGTACGACGTCGGACTCGTCGTTCCGCGTCGACACTCGCGTCCGCCGACGCCGGGCGACCGGGCCTGGAGGCGCATCACGGCCCCGCAACGCACGGCGCGCAACGGGGGTGCAGGATTGCGGCAACCCGCGGTGCTGCGTGGTCCCACAGGTCGCGTTCGGCATCCCGCAGGAGTCCTCCTGGCCGGCTCGAAGCATGCCTACGCTCCGTGCACCGGCCGTACCCGACGGCTGGTCCCGATCGTCACGACGACCGGCACGCACGTCGAGGAGTCCCACCCGATGCAGCACCGCCCGAGCTGTCGAACCGCAGCACTCATCACCGTCGCCACCGGTACCGTCCTGGTCACCACCGCGTTCGGCATCCTGCCCGCGACGGCCGTGACCACCACGGCACCGTCCACGACGTCGACGACGACGTCCAACCCGACGTCGACGACGACGTCCGCCCCGACCGACACGACGACGGACGCCGCAGCGCCCGCCGCCCCCACGTCGAGCGCGCCCTCGAACACCGCCCCCGCGTCGGAGACCCCCGCTGCCGCCGATGCTTCCCCTGCGCCGACCCCATCACCAGCGACGACGGCACCGGAGACGACGGCACCGACGCCGACGTCGACGACCACCGCCCCGACGCGGCAGACGCCGACGAGCACCCCGACGACGACGCCCGGCGGGACCGAGCAGTCCGGGAAGCCCGGGAAGCCCGGGAAGCCCGGCGGCCACGGTCGTGGCGACCAGCACGGCACGGCGCCGTCGTACCCGTCGACGTCGTCGCAGTCCGCACCCGTCGTCCTGCCGACCGTGCAGGCCGGCGAGCGGTTCACGGCAGACCTCCGCGCCACCGACGGCGAGGGCGCGACCTACACGCTCACCACCGTCGAGGGCGGCCCGGTCGTCCTGCCCGACGGGCTGTGGTTCCGCCACGGTGTCCTCGGCGGCGTCCCGACCACGGCCGGGACCTTCACCGCGCTCGTGACCGCGACGAACGACTGCGGTTCCGCCACCCAGTGGATCCGCATCACCGTCGAGCCGACCGCCCCGGCGCACCTCGGAGCAGCGGTGTACGCCGTACCGGCGGCCTCGGACGGGTCGTACACGTGGGTGGCCCCGGACGGCTCGACCTCCCCCGCCCCGATCTCGGTCGACCAGGGCGGATCGATCACGGTCGTCCCGTGGGCGTTCGACGCGAACTGGAACCGGGTCGACGTGACGGACGTCGCCCAGGTCACCTCGGACGTTGACTCTGACGTGGTCACGAAGACGGACGCCGGGTTCACGGTGTCGTTCCCGCACGCCTCGCCGCACGTCATCACGGTCACCGTCGACTGCGTCTCGGTGTCGTTCCCGGTGCAGGTGGTCGCCACCCCGAGCACCCCGACGACCCCGACGACCCCGACGACCCCGAGCACGCCGACGACGCCCAGCACACCGACGACACCCGTCAGCGTGCCGGACGCCCCGACGCAGTCCGTCGCGCTCCCGGCCGAGGTCCGTGTCGTCGAGCCTGCGACGGCACCGGTCGCCTCGGCCACCCCGGTCGCGACGACCGACCAGCTGGCGTACACGGGCGCGGACACCTCGGCACCGATCGGGTGGGCCGCGGGCCTGCTCGCCGCCGGCGCCGCGCTCCTCGGGATCCGACGCCTCCGCCGGAGCCGCCACCGGGCCTGAGCCCGCGCGTGGACCCGCGTCGCGGTGTGCAACGGCGCACACCGCGACGCGTCATGCGTGCGTGAGCGGCGGGAGCTGCTCCGACGTCGTTCGCGGACCGGAGGCGCGGGGCAGGGCCGCCCCGCGCCTCCAGTCCGTCGGACGGTCGCGTCAGACCACCGACCAGCCCCCGTCGCTCGGCAGCACCGCACCGTTGACGTTGGCCGAGTCGTCGCTGAGCAGCCAGGTGATCGCGGCCGCGAGCTGCTCGGGCTGCGCGACCGGCGGGATCGCGACCTGCATGATCGGGCCCACCCGACCCGCGGCGTACTCGCTGCGCATCGGCGCCTCGATGTTCGTGGCCACTGCGCCCGGCGCGACCGCGTTGGCGCGGATGCCCTGCGGCCCGTGGAAGAACGCGACGCTCTTCGTGAGCCCGGCGATCGCGTGCTTCGACGCCGTGTACGCGGCCCCGGCGGCGGAGGCCCGGAGCGCCGCCTCGGACGCGACGTTGACGACCGCACCGCGTCCGGCGGCGATCATCAGCGGCAGGACGGCCCGGGTGAGCCGCATCGGCCCGGTGACGTTGACGCTGAACACGCGGTCCCAGGTCGCGTCGTCGACCTCGCTCGGCGGCAGGAACGCGTCCATGATGCCGGCGACGTTCGCGAGCCCGTCGACGCGGTCCCCCGCCGCCGCCAGGACGGCGTCGATGGTGTCGGCGGCGGCGACGTCCCCGACCACGGTCTCGACGGTGCCCGCGAGCCCGGACAGCTCCGAGCGGAGTGCGTCCAGCCGCTCGGCGACGACGTCGGTGGCGATCACGCGTCCGCCTTCGTTCGCGATCCGCGTCGCCGTGGCGCGTCCGATGCCGGAGCCCGCTCCGGTGACGATGATGGTGCTGCCGGTGAACCGTCCGGCGGTGGTGTCGGTCATGTCGTCTCCTCACTGAGAGGCGCTCGATGCGCCATGCTGGTTATAGCACTCAGTGCCGAAAGGAATCGATGAGCTCGACGAGTGACCGTCCGACCGGGCGCCCCCGCACGATCGACCCGGCGGCGGTGTCCCTGGTCGCCCTGCGGCTGTTCGACGAGCAGGGCTTCGACGCGGTGTCGATGGACAACGTCGCCGCGGCCGCCGGGATCAGCCGTCGGTCGCTGTTCCGGCTGTTCCCGAGCAAGGCCGCGCTGGTGTGGGGCGGTCTCGACGAGTTCGCGACCCGGTTCACCGACGCCCTGCGGCTCCGTCCGGCGAGCGAGTCCGCGTGGGTCGCGCTCCGTGCGGCCTACCGGATCGGGGCGACATTCCCGGACGACGCCGTCGAGGTCACGCGGCACCGACTCCGGGTGATCCGGGCGAACCCGTCGCTCGAACGCGGCGTCGACGCCGCGTCGACCGCCCTCACCGGGGTCATCGAGCGCTTCGTCGCGGAGCGTGACGGCAGCGCGGTCGACGGCCTCACGACGACCGTGCGGGCACACGCGCTGGCCGCGGCGGCGAGCGCCGCGCTCACCTGGTGGGCACTGCACGGGGACGGCCGGCCGGAGGACGTGGTGGACGAGGCGCTCGGTCTGTTCCACTGAGGCCCGGAGCGGGTATCGTCCGGGCATGAACCTGAGCGGGCCCTCGCCCTACTTCCTCCTCGACGGCACCGCGCGACCGGCGCTCGAACGGTGGCAGCGGGTGTTCGGCGGCGAGGTGCGGATCGCGACCTTCGCCGACTTCTCCCGCGCGGACGGCCCGTCCGACGCGGTCGCGCACGGGCAACTCGTCGGTGGACTCCAGCTCTTCGCCGCCGACGCGGGTTCCGACGACACCCCGTTCACCGCCACCGGGCTGATGTTCTCGCTCCTCGGCGCCGCGACGCCCGACGTCCTGCGCCGGTGGTACGACGACCTCGCCTCGGACGGCACCGTCGTCGAGGCGCTGCAGGAACGCCCGTGGGGCGACTGGGACGGCACGGTGCGCGACCGGTTCGGCATCACGTGGCTGATCGGCTACGAGGCGTCGGCGACGGCATGACCGACCAGCCCACGGTGCTCTTCGTCTGCGTGCACAACGCCGGACGGTCGCAGATGGCCGCCGGGTGGCTCCGCGAACTCGCCGGCGACCGGGTCCGGGTCCGCTCGGCCGGCAGCGAACCCGCGGACCGGGTGAACGCCGTGGCGGTGCAGGCCATGGCGGAGGCGGGCATCGACATCGCCGGTACCACGCCTGCGGTTCTCGAGACCGACGCCGTCCGGGAGTCGGACGTCGTCATCACGATGGGCTGCGGCGACGCCTGCCCGGTGTTCCCCGGGAAGCGCTACGAGGACTGGACGCTCGACGACCCGGCGGGACTGCCCCTCGAGGACGTCCGACCGATCCGAGACGCGATCAAGGCCCGGGTCGAAGCGCTCGTCGCGTCGCTCTGAGGGCGGACCCGCGCCTACCGGGCGTCGACCGGCAGCAGCGGGGCCCAGTACGCATCCGGCCCGTCGGCGACCACGGCGTCGGGCTCGAAGCGGAAGCCGTAGTCGCGGACGAAGTCCAGGGCGGCGGCCTGCTCCCCCGCGGCGTCGTCGTCCGCGGCGTCGAACAGGTACTCGCCGTGGCCCATCTTCACGCCGGCGTCACTGATCACCGTGAGGTCCCAGCGTCCCTCCTCGGCACGCTCGATCCGGACGACGGCGGCCTGGGATGCGGTGAAATCAGCCATGCCGCGAGCATACGGACGGCGGTCGCGGGGCGTTCAGCCTAGGGTGACGCCATGACGGCGACGGTGCGACAGGTGCAGGTGACGTTCGACTGCGCGGAACCCGAGCGGGTGGCGCGGTTCTGGTGCGAGGTGCTCGGCTACGTGGTGCCGCCCCCACCGCCCGGCTTCGACACGTGGGAGTCGTTCGACCGGTCGCTGCCGCTCGAGCACCAGGGATCCGCGTTCGCCTGCGTCGACCCGACCGGCGCCGGACCACGGCTCTTCTTCCAGCGCGTGCCAGAGGGCAAGACGGTGAAGAACCGCGTGCACCTCGACGTCCGCGTCGGGACGGGCATGGTGGGCGACGAACGACTCGCAGCCCTCGACGCCGAGAGCGCCCGGCTCGTCGCCCTCGGGGCGACGCAGTTCCGCCGGATGCTCGCGGACGAGGTCAACGAGTCGTGCATCGTCATGCAGGACGTCGAGGGCAACGAGTTCTGCCTCGACTGATGGCGATGCCCGTGTCCCTGCGCACCGCGCGGCTCGTGCTCGGCGGATGGGACGACACCGACGCCGGCTGGTACGCCGACCTCGTGGCCGAGCGCAGCGCCGCGGCGGCACGGCGTGGGGAACCGCCGACACCGCGTACCTCGGGCCGTCCGACCGACGCGGCAGCCGTCGAGTCCACCCGCACGCTCGCCGCGACGATCGGCACGGCGCTGCCGCTCCACCCGGTCCGGCTCGCGGCCACCGGAGCGCCCCTCGGCTACTGCGGACTGGTCGTCGGTCGGTCGACGGCCGCAGAGCCCGAGCTCGCGTACGAGTTCCTGCAGGACGCACACGGCCACGGCTTCGCCACCGAGGCGGCCCGCGCCGTCGTCGCCGCGGCCAGGACCGCCGGCTACACCCGACTCTGGGCGACGATCCGCGCGTGGAACGCACCCTCGTTCCGGGTCGCCGAGCGGCTCGGGTTCGTCCGCGACCCCGCGGCGACGGCGGACCACCCGGAGCCGGACGACGGACGGGGCGAGCAGGTCTGGAGCCGGCTCGACCTCTGACCGAGCGACGCGCTCGGCGGTCCCGCGGGGCAGGCACGCGCCGCAGCCCCGCGCGGTGACCCCGCGGCTGGCCCGCTCAGCCGTCCCGCGCAGTGGAGGTCCGATCCGCGCCCGGATGCGGGACACTGGTCGGGTATGCAGCAGGGAGTCGTGCCGGTCCACGTGGACCGACGGGGTCGGTCCGTCGAGGACGCCGTCGCCCTGTACGAGCGTGTCTACGACAGCCGGGACATCCACATCGGCGACGTCGCCCGTGACGGGTTCACGTTCCGCTTCCGTGCCGTCGGCGACCACGACGTGACGATGGGCAGCTCGGTCGTCGCCGCGCGCCGCTGGGGCACGATCTCCCCCGGTCGCGACTACGTCCTGGCGTGGGCGACCTCGCCGGGGATGACGATCGACACCGGGTGCCGTGAACCCGTGCAGCTCCTGCCCGGCATCCCGGTGATGTACCCGGTGGGCCGCGACTTCGGCTTCGAGGGGTTGCCGTCGGGGCAGCACTCGATCCGGTTCGGCGGCGCGTTCCTGGAGTCCATCGCGGCGGCCCGACGCGGCGACGAGGAGGCGCGACGGCTCGCGTTCCGGCAGACACTCGGGGTGGACGCGCTGCACCGGCTCCGCAGCCGGATCGGCGAGGCCGCGCCGCGCCTCCTGGACCCGTCCACCCCCGCGTCGGACCGGGCGCGGTGGAACCAGTCGATCGCGGACGCCGTCGCGGCCGCGTTCGACGCGACCCCGTCGACGGCGCCCACCGCCGCGGTCGGGTCGTCGACGATCCGCTTCGCCAAGGAGTGGATGATCGCGAACGCCCGCCGGGCGATCACCGTCGCCGAGGTGAGCGAGGCGGCCGGGGTCAGCGCGCGTGGACTGCAGGCGGCGTTCCAGCGGCACGTCGGTGTTCGTCCGATGCAGTTCCTCCGCGAGGCCCGGCTGCACGGCGTGCGCACCGATCTCCTGGCGGCCGACCCGGACGGCACGACGGTCGCCGCGATCGCGCAGTCGTGGGGCTTCAACCACCTGGGTCGGTTCTCGGGGTACTACGCCGACGTCTACGGCGAGGCCCCGTCCGAGACGCTGCGCCATCGCCCGCTCGGGTGACGCCATGCGCCGTCGAGCCGTCGTCATCACGCTCCGACTCGTGCTCGCGGCGGCCTCGGTGGCCGGTGTCGTCACGCAGTTCGCCATCGCGATCCGGACCGACTTCGGGATCACGGACTTCTTCAGCTACTTCACGACCCTGTCGAACCTGTTCGGGAGCGTCGTGTTCGTCGTCGGGGCGGTGCGCCTGTGGCAGGGCCGGGGCGAGGTCTCCCCCGCCGTCCGCGGTGCCTCGGTCGTGTACCTCGCCTTCGTCGGCGTGGTGTTCAACACGCTGCTCGTCGGCGCCGACCTCGGCGGCCTGCAGCCCTGGGTGAACGTGGTGCACCACATGGTGATGCCCCTCGCCGTGGTGGTCGACTGGCTGGTCTGGCCGCCGCGGGGACGCATCCACTGGTCGGCGCTGGTGCCGTGGATGGCGATCGTCGCCGCGTACGTCGTGTACTCGCTGGTCCGCGGGGCGGTCACCGGATTCTACGCGTACCCGTTCTTCAACCCGGGGCGGGTCGGGGGGTACGGCGGCGTGACGCTGTACTGCCTCGGCATGCTGGTCGGGTTCGTCGTCATCGCCCTGCTCGTCCGGTGGTCGGGGAACGCGCTCGGTCCCCGACGGCAGGACCGCACCGGCGAGGCACTGCCGCGCCGCTAGGGTGAGCGCATGTCAGTCGGTCTGCTCGCCATCGTCGACGACGTGCTCTCCGCGGCGCTGAAGGCCAGCGCGAAGACGGCGGGCGTCGTCATCGACGACGCCGCGGTGACCCCGCAGTACGTCCAGGGACTCTCACCCGCACGCGAACTGCCGGTCGTCGGCCGGATCGCGCTCGGGAGCCTGTTCAACAAGTTCGTCATCATCATCCCGCTCGCCCTGCTGCTGTCGGCGTTCGCGCCGTGGGTGCTGCCGTGGCTGCTGCTGATCGGCGGCACGTACCTGTGCTTCGAGGGCGCCGAGAAGGTCACCGAGTGGTTCGGGCACCACCACGCGACCGGCGACGAGCCCTCCGCCGACGAGCGCGGGCTCGTGTTCGGCGCCATCCGCACCGACCTCATCCTCAGCACCGAGATCATGCTCATCGCGCTCGCGAGCCTCGACCCCGACCTGGGCACCTGGCTCACGCTCGGCGCGCTCATCGTCATCGGGTTGGGCATGACCGCGCTGGTCTACGGCGCCGTGGCCCTGCTCGTGAAGGTCGACGACATCGGCCTGCAGCTCATGAAGCACCCCGTCCGGCGGACCCGGCGGGCCGGTGCGCGGATCGTGCGGGCGATGCCGGCGGTCTTCCGGGTGATCAGCATCGTCGGCACCGTCGCGATGCTCTGGGTCGGTGGGCACCTCGTCATCGCCAACCTGGCGGAGACGTTCTGGCACGGCCCGTACGACCTGCTGCACGCGGTCGAGCACGTGGTCGAGGCCGCAGGGCCCGTCGTGACGTGGATCGTGGACACCGCGATCTCGGCCGTGTTCGGACTGCTGCTCGGCCTCGTGGTCGTCGGCGTCGTGCTCGGCGTCCACCGCCTGCGCGCGCGCTGACGCGCACACGGGTCGGCCTGGAGGCGCGGGGCGGGGCCACCACGCGCCTCCAGTCCGTCACGGGGTGACGTTCTCGAGGTCCGCGAGCAGGCTCGGGTGCGTCGGCTGCCACGCCAGTGCGCGCTGCGTGTGGACCCCCGAGGCAGGCTGGTCCATCGCGAAGATCGGCGCGAACTCGCCGAACGTCTCGTCGGCCACCGCCCGCACCGGGAGCCCGAGGCGTCGGCCGATCACCGCGGCGATGTCGCGCACCCGGTCGCCCTCGTCGGCCACCGCGTGCCACGCCGTCCCGGCGGGTGCACCCTCGAGCGCGAGCCGGAACAGCGCGGCTGCGTCGCGCGCGTGCACCGCCGGCCACCGCTGCTCACCGGTGCCCGGGTACCCGGCCACGCCGGACGAGCGGGCGACCTCGGTGAGGATGCCCGCGAACCCGCCCGCGCCGTCCGCGTGCACGGTCCGGGGCAGTCGGATCGCGGAGACCCGCACGCCGCGGGACGCGAGGTCGAGGGCGGCGAGGACCGATCGGGCACGACCGGCGACCGGCCCGTCGAGGGGCAGCGGGTCCGTCTCGACCGCGGCACGGCCCGGGACCCACGGCGTGCCCGAGACCACGACGAACGGACGGTCGGAGCCGACGAGCTCGGCGCCGAGGGCCGCCATCGCGTCGGACTCCTCGGCGATCCCCCGCGCGAGCGCCTCGGGCGAACTGAAGTCGTTCGAGAAGGCGAGGCTGACCACGCCGTCGGCACCCCGCGCGCCGGCGCGGAGGACGTCGAGGTCGGTCAGGGCGCCACGGACCGGCGTCGCACCGGCAGCGACGAGCGCGGCGGCGGACCGGTCGGACCGGGCGAGGGCGGCGACGGTGTGGCCCGCCGCGATGAGTTCGGCGACGACGGCCGTGCCGATCGTGCCGGTGCCGCCGGTGAGGAAGACGTGCATGAGGTGCTCCGATCAGTGATGGGACTCTTATCTCGTCACTGACGCTACACCCTCGATGGGACATTTGTCCCGTCACGTATGATCGTCACATGGCGCGATGGGAACCCGGAGCACGGGAACGACTGGTGCTGGCCGCGGTCGACCTGTTCTCCGAGCAGGGCTACGACGAGACCACCGTCACGCAGATCGCCGAGCGCGCCGGCGTGACCAAGAGCACGTTCTTCCGGCACTTCCCGGACAAGCGCGAACTGCTCGTCGCCGGGCAGGAGACCCTCAGCCGGCTCCTCGCCTCGGGGATCGCCGACGCTCCCGCGGACAGCACGCCGCTCGACGCCGTAGCGGCCGGACTCGCGCGGGCATCCGACGAGATGGGGCCGGTGAACCGTGACCTCGGGCCGCGCCTCAAGGCCGCCGTCGCCGCGAGCACGGAACTGCAGGAACGGGATGCCCTGAAGAGCGTCGGGCTCGCCGCCGCGATGGCCGAGGCGCTCGTCGCCCGCGGGGTTCCCGAGACGTCCGCGCGGCTCGCGAGCGAGATGGGCGTCCTCGCGTTCAAGCAGGGGTTCGACCGGTGGTCCGGCGACGACCGGGCCGACGACGGGCCCCTCGCACCGCACACGCTCGCTGCGCTCCGGGACCTGCGTGCGGCAGCGGCCGCGCTCGGCTGAGAGCGGAGCGGCCGCCGCGGCGGGTGCCGAGCTTCGGCTCGGCGGACATCCCGCGGGCCGTGGACGCCGCAACGTGTCCGCCCGGCCGAGCCTCGGCGCGCGCGCCCCGCGCCCCCGCGCGCCCGCCGACGCCGCGCGCCACGCGCGTCAGATCTCGACGTCGCTGCCCATCGTCACCGTCCGGTGCGCCGGCAGTCCGAACCGTGCCGCCGGGTCCGCCGCGTTGTGCGCGAGCCCGACGAACAGCTTCTTCCGCCAGCCGACCATGCGCCGGTTCCCCGGGGTCGGCCGGAGCGCACCGCGGGAGATGAAGTACGACGCGTGCTCCATCTCCTCGGGGTCGATGTCGAGCACCTCGGCCAGGCACGCGGCGTGCAGGGCCTTCGGCAGGTCCTGGTCGTCCGAGAAGCCGAACTTCACCGTGATGTGGTCGATGCCGTCGTCCTCGTACCCGAGGTCGTCGCGGAAGAACGCCTTCGCGTGCGGCACGTGCGGCACGTTGGCGGTGAGGACGGACACGATGAGCACGGTCCGGTGCAGCACGTGGTTGTGGTCCACGTTGGCGCGGAGGGCGAGCGGGGTCGTCTCCTTGTTCGGGTGGGGGAAGACCGCCACGCCCGGCACCCGCGCGACGTGGTCCTCGTTCACCCGTTCGATGAAGTCGGCGAGCGACCCCTCCCGCTCCTTGCGTTCCTCCTGCACGAGGGCCCGTCCCCGGCGCCAGGTGGTCATGATCGTGATCACGGCGAGGGCGATGAGGAGCGGGACCCAGCCGCCGTGGATGATCTTCGACAGGTTGCCGGCGAGGAACGTCAGCTCGAGGCCGCCGAAGGCCACCGCGGCGAGGACGAGCTTCCACGGCTTCCACTTCCAGAGCGGCCGGACGACGAGCAGCAGGAGCAGGGTGTCGACGACGAGCGCCCCGGTCACGGACACGCCGTACGCGGTCGCCAGGTTCGCCGAGGAGCGGAACGCGAGCATGATCGCCAGCACGCCGATGAACAGCAGCAGGTTCACGGCCGGCAGGTAGATCTGCCCGCTCTCCCGCCGGGAGGTCTGCCGGATCGTCAGGGGCGGCAGCAGGCCGAGCTGCACGGCCTGCCGGGTGAGCGAGAAGGCACCGGAGATGACGGCCTGGCTGGCGATGACGGTCGCCATCGTGGCGAGCACCACCACGGGCAACCGGAGCGCGTCCGGGAACAGCAGGAAGAACGGGTCCTTGGCGGCCGACGGGTCGGAGAGCACGAGGGACGCCTGCCCGAGGTAGTTCAGGACGAGCGCCGGGAACACGATGAAGAACCAGGCCCGGAGGATCGCGGGGCGGCCGAAGTGCCCCATGTCCGCGTACAGCGCCTCGGCGCCGGTGATGACGAGGACCACGGCGCCCATCGCCACGAAGGTGATGTACGGGTGCGCGAACGTGAACGCGATCGCCCACGTCGGGGACAGCCCCTGCAGGACTCCGGGGTGGGCGAGGATGTGCGGGATCCCGGCCGCGGCGATGACGACGAACCAGAGCAGCATCACCGGACCGAACAGGTTGCCGACCTTGCCGGTGCCGAATCGCTGCACGACGAACAGCAGCACCAGGATGACGGCCGCGATGGGCACGATCAGGTGCCCGACGGCCGGGGCGGCGGTGCCGAGACCCTCGACCGCGGAGAGCACCGAGACCGCCGGGGTGATCACCGAGTCGCCGTAGAACAGCGAGACGCCGACGATCCCGATGACCAGGAAGATCACCGCGCCGCCGCGACGCTTCGCGTACAGCCGACGGGCCAGGGCGGCGAGCGCCATCACGCCGCCCTCGCCGTCGTTGTCGGCGCGCATGAGGACGAGGACGTACTTGATCGACACGATGATCGTGATGCTCCAGAACATCATCGAGATCACGCCGTAGACGTCCTCCTGGTTGGCCTTCACGATGCCGTCGTCGATCGTGAACACCGTCCGGAGCGCGTACAGCGGGCTGGTGCCGATGTCGCCGAACACCACCCCGAGGGCGGCGAGGGCCAGCACGGCGGCACCCTTGCCGGCCGCGCCGTGGCCGCCGTCCTCGGTGGTCTCGGTCGTGGGGGTCTCGGAGCGGGTCTCGGTCACGCTCGTCACTTCCGTCTCCGGCCGTCCGGGCGACGGCCGCCGCTCATCCTCGCACCGGCGACCTCGTCACGCTCGCAGCGCGCGCACATCAAGACTGAGTCGCGGGGCGCTGCCGTTCCAGCTCGTCGGCGACGAAGCTCGCGAAGGCGTCGGCGCCGGCGTGGTCGTCGGCGGTCACGGTGACCACGGCGTCCCCCTCGAAGAGGAGCATCTGGCCGTACGCCCCGTGCAGCCGCCAGAGCCGTCCGGGTCCACCCCACCCGGCCATGGCGTACCGCTCGTAGCCCGGGCCGGTGCCCTGACGCTCGACCCAGTCGGTGTGCATCGCGTCGCACCAACGCGCGTCGACGACGCGCCGGCCCGCGAACGATCCGCGGTCCCGGACCAGCTGTCCGAGGCTTGCGAGCTCCTCGGTGCGCAGGGCGATCCCCTCGCCACCGGCCACGAAGCCGTTCGCGCACCGCTGCCACGACACGTCCGGGATGCAGAGCGGGTCGAACAGGCGTCGGGCGACGAACTCCCCCACGTCGCCGACCCGCGTCTCGAGGACCCGCATCGCGGTGTACGTGCTCGCGTTCGCGTACTGGAACACCCGTCCGCGCGAGGGCCGCCCCAGGGACTCCGCGGCGAGGTCCGGCCAGTCCGTGAGCTCGGTCGCGGACCACGGCATGTCGACGCCGCTCGTCATCGTCAGCAGGTGCCGGAGCGTCACCGCCTCGGTTCCCGCACCGAACGTCCAGCCCGGCAGGGACGTCGCGACCGGTTCGTCGACGTCGACGAGTCCGTCGCCCGCGGCGATCCCGGTGGCGAGGACGGCGACGCCCTTCGCGATCGAGTGGGTCTGGCGGCGGACGTCGGGTCCCCACCGGTGGGCGGCGACGTCGTCCCCGACGCGCACGTGCACGCCGTGGGCGCCGAAGCCCGTCTCGTCGACGTGGCGGACGAGGGCGTCCAGGACCGGCTGTGCGGAGCTCACACCCCATCTTCTCGCGCCGCGCGTGGCGCACTGCGCGTCCCGGCGACGAGTGCGCGTGGTCCGGCGCGCGCAGTCGTCGTCACGGTGCGCAGACGACGGACGGGAGGCGCGGTGCCAGCCGGCGCCGCGCCTCCCGTCCGTCATCCGGTCGCGTCAGCGACGGCGGAAGTAGCCGTTCGCGCCACCGACGTACATCAGGATCGTCGCGACGAGCACGGCGACGGCACCGATCCAGCCGAAGGCGTTGCCACCGGAGGCCGCACCCACGCCCACGCCGATGAGCTGCAGGACGGCGAGGACGGTGAGCACGATGCGTGCCCAGTTCCGACCGTCGCGCATCTTGAAGACGATGATGAGTTCGATCACGGCGAGGATGAACGCGAAGATCGCGCCCGCGACGAGCGGTGCGGTCCCGACGCTCTGGGCCGCGGCGCTGGAGCCGCCGCCGGAGACCAGGCTGATGATGCCCTGGATGATGTTGGCGAGGACCACCACCAGCCAGATGACGAACGAGACGGTGACTGTGGTCGGGCGACCGGTGCTGCTTGCCATTGTTCTGCTCCCTGGTGACACGGCCGCGTTCAGCGACCTTCCTGTGAACGTACAGCGTGGTCGGAGTCTTGTCCGGATGTCCGTTCCGCGCTGCCCGAACGCACCCACGGCACCGGCCCGTGCGGTCAGCGAGCGCGAGGACTGCGCGGTCAGCGCGGGGCGAGGCCCGTGCGGTCAGCGCGGGGCGAGGGCCGTGCGGTCAGCGCGGGGCGAGGGCCGTGCGCTGCATGAACCACGCGACACCGAGGGCGAGAGCCTGCCCCGCGGTGCGCCAGTCGTGCCCGCCGTCGGCGATGACCCGACGGGTGACGTGCACACCGGCGGCCTCGGCGGCTCGGGCGACGACCGGCAGGACCGGTCCGTACCGGTGGTCGGTCGCACCCGCGGAGAAGAAGGCCGCCGATGCCGCGTAGTGCCCGTGCGCACGCAGGATCGCCAGAGGCTGAGCAGAATCGTAGGCACGCTCGTCCCCGCTGAAGCCGCGGGCGATGGTGTCCGGTCGGTTCCCGAGCGTCGGGCCGAGCTGGCCGGACACGTCGATCCACGACCCGAACAGCTCCGGGTCGCCCGCACCGAGCTGCAGCGCGCAGGTCCCACCCTGCGAGAACCCGCTGACGGCCCAGTCGGCCTGCCCGGTGGCGACGTGGAGGTGGTGGCGCACCCACGCGGGGACGTCCTCCGTCAGGTAGGTGGCGCTGTTCCCGAGCGGGCCGTCGACGCACATCGGGTTGTTCGTCGGGAGGGCGAGCTGGTCGGGCATCACGACGATCGGTGCCAGCCCGTCGTGTTCTGCCGCCAGGGCGTCGAGTCGGGACGCCATCCGACCGGCTTCGACGATGTTCGCGGGCGACGCCCCGGGGCCCTGCCCGGAGAGCATGACGACCACCGGGAGCCTCGGGGCGTGCTCGACCAGTGCCGCGGGCGGCAGGTAGACGACGGCCGGTCGCGCGCGGAACCCGGACGTCGTCCCCGGGATGTGGACGGACCCGAACCGGCCGTGCGTCGGCATCCCGGCCGGTGCGCTCCACGTCGCCGCGGTCGCGGTGCCGCTCGACGGACGTGGGTCGTCGGGCAGCTGCAAGCGCTGCACGTGCGACTCGCCGACCGCGTCGGTCACGGTGGCGAACAGACCGGCGTCGCGGTTCACGGCGAGGCCGCCGGACAGGACGGCCAGCGGCACGAGGAGCACCGCCAGGACCCGGGTGACACGGCGACCGCGGACGAGCCCGACCACGGCCAGCGCGACGAGGGCGACCGCGACGCCGGTCCACGTGCGGGCGACCCAGGACGGCGACGTCCCGAGGACCACGACCACGTCGCCGAGCCCCCACGACAGCAGCGCGCCGAGACCGACCCCGGCGACGACCGCGACGAGCGCGACCCGCCAGGACCTGCGGACCCCCACGAGCACGCCGAGCGCGATCAGGGTGGTCACCGCGTAGACGGGCAGGGTGGTCCCGGCGGCGAGGAGCGGGACGTTCAATCGTGACTCCGGTGGGGTGCGCTGCGGTGGTGGCAGCAGACCATAGCGCATGTGCGCTGGTGTCAGCCGAGCAGTTCCACACCCGCGCGGGCGACCACCGCGCGCACCTCGGTGAGGTACGACTGCGCCTGCTCCGTGAGCGGGATGGCCGTGTGGGCGATCCACCCGATCTCGATGCGCTCGTCGACGTCGAGGGGGACGGCGACGATCTCGGGGTCGAGGTCGTCGCTGATGAGGCCCGTCGAGATCGTGTAGCCGTCGAGCCCGATCATGAGGTTGAAGATCGTCGCGCGGTCGGCCACGCGGATCTCCCGTCTGCTGGACAGGGTGGAGAGGATCTCCTCCGCCAGGTAGAAGGAGTTGTTCGCACCCTGGTCGAAGGTGAGCCGTGGGAGGTCGGCGAGGTCGGCGAGGGTCGCGCGCTCCCGCGACGCGAGCGGGTTCCGCCGGGCGACGAAGATGTGCGGTTCCGCGACGAACAGCGGGTGGAACGCGACCCGTGCGTCCCGCAGGAGCTTGTCGATGACCTTCCGGTTGAAGTCGTTCCGGTACAGGATGCCGACCTCGCTCCGCAGGGTCCGGACGTCCTCGATGATGTCCCAGGTGCGGGTCTCCCGGAGCGAGAACTCGTACTCGTCCGCGGCCGCGCGTTCGACCATCCGGACGAACGCCTCGACGGCGAACGAGTAGTGCTGCGCGGACACCCCGAGGAGCCGCCGCGACGGTCGCCGTCCGACGTAGCGCTGTTCGAGCAGGGACGCCTGCTCGACGACCTGTCGGGCGTACCCGAGGAACTCGACGCCGTCGACGGTGAGCACGACGCCCCGGGCCGACCGCACGAACAGCGGGCGACCGACCCGCGCCTCCAGGTCCTTCATCGCCGCGGACAGGGTCGGTTGCGCGACGTACAGCAGGTCGGCGGCAGCACTGATCGACCCCTCCGACGCGACCTCGATGAAGTACCGGAGCTGCTGCAGGGTGAAGTCACTCGACGAACGGGGCACAGGCTGAGGCTATACCAGGGCATAGTGCATCCGGATTACCCGATGCCCTCCGGAAGTCGGCACGATTGTCGGACACCCACCGGACGGTCCTCGCGGCCACTGAACACACGGACTGGCCGACCTTGGACTTCTCCTTCCACATCGACACGACCCGGTTCGACGAGGACTACACCCCCTCGGCGACGTCCCGGGTGACGACGAACTTCGCGAACCTCGCCCGCGGCGAGCACCGCCAGCAGAACCTCCGCAACGCGCTCACCATGATCGACCGGCGGTTCAACGACCTCGCCCGGTGGGACAACCCGAACGGCGACCGGTACCGCGTCGAGCTCGACATCGTCTCCGTCACCACCCGGTTCGAGGCGTCGGGCGAGGACCAGGAGTTCCCGCTGCTCGAGGTGCTCGACATCCACATCGTCGACCAGCACACCGGCGTGCGACACCAGGGCATCGTCGGCAACAACTTCTCGTCCTACCTCCGCGACTACGACTTCGCGGTGCGGCTGCCGTCGGTCAACGAGGGCGCGACGACCTTCACCGTCCCCGACGACTTCGGGTCGCTGCACGGGCTGCTCTTCCAGTCGTTCCTCGAGTCGGACGCCTACCGGGACGCCTTCAGCACCCAGCCGGTGATCTGCATCAGCGTGTCGACGAGCCAGACGTACCGCCGGACCGACAACACCCACCCCGTGCTCGGTGTCGAGTACCACCACGAGCGCTCCTCGCTGACCGACGACTACTTCGGTCGGATGGGTCTCCAGGTGCGGTACTTCATGCCCCACGGCAGCACCGCTCCGCTCGCGTTCTACTCCCGCGGCGACCTGCTCAACGACTACTCGAACCTGCAGCTCATCGGCACCATCAGCACGATGGAGACGTTCCAGAAGATCTACCGCCCGGAGATCTACAACGCGAACGCCGCGGCCGCGGGCACGTACCGCCCGAGCCTCGACCAGCAGGACTTCTCGCGGACCGCCGTGGACTACGACCGCGAGGAACGCAGCCGACTCGCGATCACGCAAGGGCACTACACCCGCGAGCACTTCGTCGAGCCGCACCGCGAACTCCTCGAGCGCTGGGCGACCGGCCTCGTCGCCACCCCGACCCACTGACCGACAGGGAAGACCACCAGCATGAGCACCCTCCTGCCCACCGCGATCGTCGGCAGCCTGCCGAAACCGTCCTGGCTCGCCGAACCCGAGCGGCTCTGGTCGCCCTGGCAGCTGCAGGGCGACGCCCTGGTCGAGGGCAAGCAGGACGCGCTGCGGTCCGCCGTGCACGAGCAGGTGCGCCGCGGCATCGACATCGTCAGCGACGGTGAGCAGACCCGCCAGCACTTCGTCACGACGTTCATCGAGCACCTCGACGGCGTCGACCTCGAGCGCAAGGAGACCGTCCGGATCCGCGACCGCTACGACGCCGCCGTCCCCACCGTCGTCGGCGTCGTGAGCCGCCGCCAGCCGGTCTTCGTCGAGGACGCGGAGTTCCTGCGGGCGCAGACCGACCGGCCGATCAAGTGGGCACTCCCCGGCCCGATGACCATGATCGACACGCTCTCCGACCAGCACTACAAGAGCCGTGAGAAGCTGGCGTGGGAGTTCGCCACGATCCTCAACCAGGAAGCCCGCGAGCTCGAAGCCGCCGGCGTCGACGTCATCCAGTTCGACGAGCCCGCCTTCACCGTCTTCCACGACGAGGTGCAGGACTGGGGCGTGGCCGCGCTCGAACGCGCGGCCGAAGGACTCCGTGCCGAGACCGTGGTGCACATCTGCTACGGCTACGGCATCGAGGCGAACAACAAGTGGAAGGAGACGCTCGGGGCCGAGTGGCGGCAGTACGAGCAGTCGTTCCCGCTCCTGCAGCAGTCGACGATCGACGCCGTCTCCCTGGAGAGCATCCACTCGCACGTCCCGCTCGAACTCGTGGAACTGGTGCGCGGGAAGAAGGTCATGCTCGGCGCCGTCGACGTCGCCACCGAGACCGTCGAGACGCCGGAGGAGGTCGCCGAGGTCCTCCGGCGGGCCCTCCAGTTCGTCGACGCGGACAAGCTCATCCCGAGCACCAACTGCGGGATGGCACCCCTCCGACGACGGGCAGCGCTCGACAAGTTGAGCGCGCTCTCCGCGGGAGCGGAGATCGTGCGGGCGGAGCTCGCCGGACGCGGCTGACGCCACGCGGCGTCGATGACGGACTGGAGGCGCGGTGCCGGCTGGCACCGCGCCTCCAGTCCGTTCAGGACGGTTCGCCACCGCCCCGCACGTTCACGAGGAACGCATCACGGAATCGTGAGGTCTCCCTGGTGCAGGACACGCGGGTTGTAGTACGTGTCCTTGATCGCCTGGGCGGTGTTGCTGCCCTCGAGCTGCTCGGACCACTCCATGAACCAGGTCCACTCGGGCTGTGCAGCGAGGTTCGCGGCCGTCGGCATGGTGCCGACCTCCGCGAGCGCGATCGGCTTGCCGGCGGCGATGGATCGCAGCGACTGGTACTCGCTGGCACTCGGGAACGCCTTGTACCAGGCGTCGAGCGTCACCACGTCCACGGAGCCGCTTCCCGGGTAGTAGCTCGAGAACCCACCAGCAGGGTTGTCCTGCACGTTCCATGCCCAGACGAGGTTCGACAGCCCCTTCGTGTTCGCGAGGTAGTCGTGCGTGATCTGGTAGAGCTTCGCGGACCCGTTGCTGCCGGGCCGGCCGCCCCACCACGCCCACTGCTCGTTCATCTCGTGCAGGGGTCGGAAGATCGCGGGTACGCCGGCGTCCTTGAGCTGCTGCAGGTACGGGACGATCTCGTCGAGCCGCTTCTTCCACGCGGTGTTCAGCGAGGTGCCGTTGGTGGTCAGTTGCGACCACTGTGCGTCGGTGAGGTCCGACTTGACGTCGTCGAACGAGCAGGAAGACCCGACCGTCGGCGGGCAGACGTGCCACGTGAGACTGACGAGCGCGCCGTTCTTCCACTCGGTCTTCGCTTGGTCGACGATGCGTTGCCGGTTCGCGACGTCAGCCGAGTTGAAGAGGAAGTCGCCGCCCCAGAGCCCCGGGTAGACGCCGGTGATGTCCTTCACCCGCTGCGTGTACTGGTTCGGTTGCGATGCGGGTTCCTTGTTGTGCTGCCCGCTGACGATCTTCTGTCCCTTGATCGAGGCCAGGTAGTTCAGGACGGTTGCCTTGTTCGCCGCACCGAACGCTTCTGCGTCCGGGGCGGCGGGAGCAGCCACCGCCATGGTGGCGCCGAGCGCGACCACCAGGCCGGTGGTCAGGAGTGCGCGTGTTGCTGACTTCATCGTCGTGCTTTCCCCTCGTCGTGTTCCTTCTGCACCGCTGCGGCCGTGTTGCCGCAACGACGTCTTCTCTCGCCGGCCGCTCCGCACGGGCGCGGCGAAGTACGTGCCAGGCGCTGCCGTCGTCGGCGGACGACGTGCTGCCCGGTGTGGACCGGGTCCGCCCGGATGCGTGGCGGCAGTGCCGAGCGGTCCCCGGTGTGGCCGCCGACCGTCGTGCGGGTCGGGCGTGCGTGGTGTCGTGCGCTGCATCGGTGCTCAGACTCCTTCGGCTGGGCGTCAGGGTGGACGGAGGTCGCCGTCACGGATCAGCGCACGCTGACCAGGGAGCCGGTGGGTGGTCCGGTGGCGACCAGTTCCGGTCGGTGGACCAGCGCGGCCGCGCCGAGGAGGGGCGCGTCGCCGCCGAGGTGCGCGGCTTCGACTCGGACCCCGGTGGCGTACTCGAAGACGGTCGCGTCGAGCGCTGCAGCCCGGACGAGATCGACGTAGTCGGGGACGACCAGGGAGAAGCCGCCGCCGATGGCGACGACCTCGAGGTCGAGCAGGATCGTCGCGCTGGCGATGGCCTGGCCGACCGCTGTGGCGGAGCGGCGCACGGCCTGCCAGGCGACTCCGTCGCCTGCTGCGCAGGACACCGCGAGGTCTTCCCCGGAGTGTCCCGACCAGCCGCGGTGCTTCGCCCATGCGACAGCACTGGTCCCGGACGCGATGGCTTCGAGCGTGGTCGAGTCGGCACCGTGCCCCTCCACGTCGAAGCCAGCGACGTGGATCTGGCCGATGTGCCCGGCATTGCCGCTCCGGCCGGAGACGAGCCGGCCGCCGAGGACGAGGCCGCCGCCGACGCCGGTGGAGACGACCATCGACATCGAGTTCGCAGACCCGACCGCTGCGCCCAGCCAGTGTTCGGCGAGCGCGATGCAGGTGCCGTCGAGGCGGAGCTGCACGGGGAGGTCCTGCATCGCTCGGGCCACGACGCCGCGGAGATCGAGGTCCGCCAGCGCCGGGAGGTTCTTCGGGCTGACCGTGCCGCGCGCGAGGTCGATCGGCCCGGCCGACCCGACGCCCGCGCCGATGAGCGTCGAGTCGGCCGGGACGACGGCGAGGGTCCGTCGGATCGAACGCGACAGCGCCGCAGCGAACGCGTCGGGCTCGGCGCCGCGTCCGGTCGGCAGACGATGACGGCTGCCGTCCACGATCCTGCCGGAGGCCTCGACCAGTGCGGTCTCGACCTTCGTGCCACCGAGGTCGACGGCCAGTGCGAGATCGGCCACGGTCACGCCCAGTCGCTGACGAGCTGGTTCGACGTCCGCAGCACGCTCGCCGACGTCAGTTGCTCCGGCGTCAGCGTCTTCGTGGTCGCCACTCGGAACGTGACGGCGTCTCCGGGCAGGAGGGTGACGATCATGTCGTCGACCGTCGCATCGACGTCGACCTTGTCGACCAGGAGCGCGAGGTCGCGCACCAGCGATGCTGCCGTGACCGAGACGTCGTAGCCCCCGTCGACCGCGACGACCTCGGTGCGCAGGTCCGCCGGCGGGAGCGGGGAGTCGCGCTGTTCCACCGGGAACCAGAACCCACGCTCCCCGTCGAGCTCCGCGATGAGCAACTCGACGGGAGCATCGCCGAACGCCGCGACGTCGGCGGGCACGTCGATGGTCTGCGTGCTCCGTGCCGGCACGGAAACGGTCACGGTCTCCGTCGCGAGCTCGGTGCCGTCGTACGAGCGACGGGTGAGCGCAACGTCTCCGGACCACGGTGTCGCCGCGTCGTTGACGATCGCCGCGACCAGGCCGTGCTCTCGGGGCTGGATGGTGACGAGCCGGTCGGCGTACACGTGCTTGAGGGCGTAGAGCAGCGGCTTCGCGCGGCCGTACCCGTCGACAGCCGCCCACGACGTCACCGGCCAGCAGTCATTGAGCTGCCAGACGATCGAACCCGTGTTCTTCGGCGACCAGGACCGCCAGTGCTCGATGGCGAACGCCACCGCGTTGGCCTGGTTCAGGGACATCGCCCAGTGCCAGTCCTCGGTGTGGTCCGGCAGCGGGAGGTGCGCGACGAGGCCGTCGGTGAGCTTGTCGTTGCCGTCCTGTGCCTTCTGGTGCCAGATCATGCCGGGCGACTCCGGGGTCAGCGGAGCGTCCGAGATCGACTGGTTGATCGTCGACCAGGTGGCGGGGCCCTGCCAGCCGAACTCCGCGACGAAACGCGGCACGGTGTCTCGGTAGTGCGGGTAGTCCACACGGTTCCACAGTTCCCAGAGGTGCACGGAGCCGTGGTCGATCTCGTTCGCCGGCCGGTCGATGTCGCCGGACCACGGGCTCGCCGGGGTGTAGGAGCGCTGGGGGTCGAGTTCCGCGACCAGGCGCGGCAGGAGGTCGAGGTAGTAGCCCAGTCCCCAGCTGCGCCCCTGCAAGCGCTTCTCCCAGCCCCACTCCTCGAAGCCCCAGATGTTCTCGTTGTTGCCGTTCCAGAGCACCAGGCTCGGGTGTGACATGATCCGGGTGACGTTGTCGCGGACCTCGGCTTCGACCTCGCTGCGGAGCGGTTCCTCTTCGGCGTAGGAGGCGCAGGCGAAGAGGAAGTCCTGCCAGGTGAGGATGCCCCGTTCGTCGCAGAGGTCGTAGAAGTCCTCGGACTCGTAGTAGCCGCCGCCCCAGACGCGGAGGAGGTTCATGTTCGCGAACTCGGCTTGGTCGAGGCGGGCTGCGACACGGTCGCGGGTGACGCGGGTGACGAACGCGTCATCGGGGATCCAGTTCGCACCGCGCACCCAGACGGGTTGGCCGTTCACGACGACTCGGAAGCTCGTCCCGTCGCTGTCCGGTGTGAGTTCCACGACGGCATTCCGGAACCCGACGCGCTTCGCCCAGGTGCTCAGGACTCCACCGTCATCCGCGATCGTGACCTCGAGGTCGTACAGGACAGCGTCGCCGTACCCGCGCGGCCACCACAGCTGAACACCGTCGACGTCGAGGGCGAGCGTGCCGTCCGAGCCGTCGAGGACCGCGTCGACCGTGTGCTGCACACCGTCGGGTGCGATCAGCGTGGCGGACGCTCGGACCGGCACCACGTCCTCGGCATGCTGCAGCGCGATGGCGACGTCGATGTGCCCGGAGGATCCGTCGGTGGTGACCACCGGTCGAACGGAGTCGAGGCGGGCGGTCGACCATGCGTGCAGCGTGACCGGTTTGAAGATTCCGGAGGACGCTGCGTCCAGGCCCCAGTCCCATCCGAAGTTGCAGGCGGCCTTCCGGATGGCGTTGAAGGGATGGGAGTAGGTGTGGGGGCGGTAGCCGATGTCGAGGCTCGCCTGGTCGGCGTACGCGACCGGGGATGCGAAGTGCACGACGAGTTCGTTCGACCCGTCCACCAGCGAGTCGTCTGCCGGAAGTCGGTACGCGCGGTGCTGGTTGCAGGTGCGAGCGAGTTCACGTCCGTTGAGGGTGATCGTGGCGACGGTGTCCAGGCCCTCGAAGACGAGGTCGTGGTGGTCGTGCCCGTCCGGGGCCCACGTGAACGTGGTCCGGTACTCCCAGTCGGTCTCACCGATCCAGGTGACCTGCTGTTCGTTGCGGTCCAGGTACGGGTCGGGGATGATGCCGGCTGCGAGCAGGTCGGTGTGGACGAGTCCGGGGACCGTGGCCGGGATCGCGCGCAGTGCGACGTCGACGGGGGTGTCACCGCTGGTCGCGCGGAGCGTCCACCCGTCGTGGAGGGTCCGGTGCGACTCGGTGGTTGCGGTGGGGGCGGTGGTGCTCACTTGGTTGCTCCTGCCGTGAGGCCGTTGTAGATGTGTCGCTGGAGGAAGAGGAAGACGATCAACGTCGGGATGATGACCAGCAGCGTGCCCGCGGCGATGACTTCCCACTGGGCGCCGAAGGGCCCCATGAACCGGAAGAGCGACGTCGAGATGACGCCGAGGTCCTGCGACGGCATGTAGAGGAAGGGGATGTAGAACTCGTTGTAGACGGCGATGCCCTTGATGATGATCACGGTCGCGATCGCAGGTCGGAGCAGGGGCAGGATGATGCGCCAGTAGACGGTGAACCGGTTGGCGCCGTCGAGCATCGCGGCCTCGTCGAGCGACACCGGGATCGACTGCATGAACTGCAGGAAGATGTAGATCGCGACGATGTCGGTGCCCATGAAGAGCACGATGGCCGCGCCCCGCGTGTTGAACAGGTCGAGCGCGTTGATCACCTGGAACGTCGCGACCTGGGTCGTCACCGACGGCACGAGGGTGGCCAGGAGGAACCCGCCGAACACGAGCCGACGTCCGCGGAACCGGAACCGGTCGATCGCGTACGCGGCCATTGTCCCGATCAGGATGGTACCGGTCACGGAGACCACGAGGATGATGCCGGTGTTGATGAACCCCTGCACCATCCCGCCCTGCGTGAACGCGGTGACGAAGTTGCTGACGTTGAACCAGTTCGACGGCGGGGTCAGCGGGCTGGTCGTCCGGTATTCGCGATCGGTCTTGAACGCCAGCATGACGATGGTCACGAGCGGGACGACCGCGAAGAGCGAGGCGATGACGAGGCTGAGGTACTTCGCCGTCGTGCCGGCTCGGCGACCGACACGGGCTCGGAGTGGGGTGGTGGCGCTCATGAGCTCTGCTCCTTCTTCTCGTCGGGGAACAGCCATCGCTGGATGCCGGTGATGACGAGGACGATCGCCAACAGGACGACCGCCATCGCGGAGGCCAGACCGACCTGGGAGAACTTGAACGCCGTGTTGACGGTCTGGATGACGAACGTCTCGGACCCGTTCGCGCCTCCGGTCATGACGTAGGGCATCTCGAACGAGGACAGCGCGCCGGCGATCGCGAGGATGAACGAGAGCCCGAGGATCCGCCGGATGCTCGGCACGATGATGTACCGGAACTTGTCGAACGACGTCGCCCCGTCGAGGTCCGCGGCTTCGTACTGCTCGGAGGGGACGGACTGGATCGCGCCGAGGAACAGCACGAAGTTCAGCCCCATGTACCGCCAGACGCTCGACGCCGCGAGCGACATGTTGACGATGCTCGGGTCGCCCAACCACTGCGGTGTGTGCTGGATCCCGACGAGGCCGAGGATCGCGTCGAGGGTGCCACCGGGACGGAAGAAGTACAGGAAGACCAGACCGATGGCGACACCGTTGATCAGGTACGGGAAGAAGATGATCCCCTTGAACAGGTTCCCGAGCCGGGTCGTGAAGCTGAGCAGAGTCGCGAGGTAGAGCGCGATGATCAGCTGCGCTGCAGCGCCGACGAGGTAGTAGAGACTGACGAAGAAGACCTGGAAGATGGCCGGCTTGGTGAAGATCTGGACGTAGTTGCCGAGACCGACGAAGTCCTTCTCCGGCGAGAGGCCGTCCCAGTCGGTGACGCTGTACCAGAACATGTTCGCCACGGGGACGTAGGTCAGGACGATCAGGAACGCGAGCGGGACGATGAGGAACAGCCAGGGCGTGCTCCGCCATCCGCGGCTGGTGCGACGCGTCGTTCGGCGGGTGCGGGTCCGCTCCCCGGCGGGGGCAGCGCCTGCTGCCCCCGCCGAGGACGGTGTCGGTGCGAGACCGGTCACTTCGACACCTGAGTCCGGGCTGCAGCCCATTCCTTGTTGAGGTTCGCGAAGAACGACTCTTCGTCACCGGACGCTGCCCCGCGGGCGGTGTCGATGAGCTTCTGTCGGTAGACGTTGCCGAAGATGTCGACCTGGGCAGTGTTGGCGATGTCGGTCAGGAGCGCCTCCTTGCCCTTCGGGTCCGGGTTCAGCTCCTGGTACTCGACGCCGAGCGTCTTGAAGTCGGAGAGCGTGTCCGGGGTCGGGTCCGCCTTGACCGGGCTGATCGCGCCCTGGCTCTTGGCGTAGCCCGAGTCGTTGATGAACCAGTTCACCCACGCGCGGGCGGTCGCCTTGTTGTCCGAGTTCTTGCTGACCGCGAGGAGCTTGTCCGTCGCGGTGACGGACGTGAACTTGCCGTCCGTCTGCCAGGGCATCGGCCAGAAGCCGATCTCGTCCGCCGACTTGCCGGCCTTCTTCGCCGCGTCCTGCATCTGCGTCACGGCCCATGAGCCGAGGATCATCGAGCCGATCTTGCCCTGCGCGAGCAGGTCCTTCGACTCCTCCCAGTTCGTGGTCGTCGGGTCCGGTTCGCTGAGCTTCTTCTCGACCGTCTGGTACAGCAGGTCGTCGATCTTGTACTGGTCGGTACCGGGCTTCCACGGGCTGTTCTCCGAGGCGAGCTTCATCCGGACGTCCGGGCCCTGCGTGGTCCCGAGGTTGCCCTCGAGCGTCGCCAGCGGCCACCCGTCCTTGTAGTTCGTGTAGTAGGGGATCGCGGACGTCTTGTCCTTGATCGCCTGCAGGTCCTGGAAGTACTCGTCCTCCGTCTTCGGCGGCGTGGTGATCCCAGCGTCCTTCCAGACCGTCTTGTTGATCACCATGCCCATCGCCGAGCCGAAGGTCGACAGGCCGTAGACCTCGCCGTCGTAGGAGCCGTCTCCGACGAAGTTGTACTTCTCCTCCAGCGTGCTGGTCTTGCCGAGCGGCTCGAAGTACGCGGAGTACTTGTCCTTCGTGACCGTCGAGCTCGGGATGAGCAGCGCGTCGCCGTAGTCCTTCGAGTTGAGGCGGATCTTCGCGTCACCCTCGTAGTCGGTGAGGGCTTCGAACTTGACGGTCGTCCCGGGGTACTTCTCCTCGAACTGCTTCGCGTAGTCCTTGAAGGTCGTGTTGACGAGGTCGGTGCGGTTCGTCAGGACGGTGATGGTCCCGGACGGCTTCCCGCTGTCGTTGGAGGATCCAGCAGAGCAGCCGGAGAGCGCCAACGCCGCGACGACGATGCCTCCCGTGGCGGCGAGCAGGGTCTTCTTCATGGCGAACTCCTTCGTTCATCGGCGCTGCCGCGAGCTGATCGCTGGCCTGAGCGCTTCGGATTGCACCAGCGTGCAGCCCTCGGATCGAGAAGTCAAGACTTAGATTATTAATCGATGTTAACGGAAGGACCGGACTACGCCGGTCAACGCGGCGCTCCGGCGACACTGTCGCGCTGGACGAACCGGATGGGCGGCGCCTCCACCACGGGTGGCTTCTTCCCCTGGAGGATCGCCGCCAACGCCTCCCCGACGAGCCGGCCGATGCGCTGCACGTCATGGCTGAGCGCTGAGAGGGGCGGATCCGAGAGCTGGCAGAGCGCGGAGTCGTCCCAAGCGACGAGCGACACGTCCTCGGGGATGCGGAGGCCGGCCCGACGAGCGGCAGCGAGACCGCCGAGCGCCATCAGGTCGTTGTCGAACACCACCGCGGTCGGCGACCCCTGCTCGTCGACGAAGAGACTCTCGAAGGCGCGTCCACCGGACTCCGACGAATAGTCTCCCGAGGCGGAGTGAGCGGCGATCTCCATCTCCGAACACGCGTCAGCGAACGCCGCGGCCCGCGTCACGGTGTGCGCGAGCTCCGCCGGCCCGCTGACCAGACCGATCGAGCGGTGCCCGAAGCCGGCGAGCGCGCGCACAGCAGTCCGCATCGCCGCATCGTCGTTCGTCCAGACGGTGGGGAGCCCGTCGGAGACCGCCGGGGACGAAACGGCTATCGCAGGCAGCCCGACGTCGGCGACGAGCTGCACACGCGGATCGTCCTCGACGAGGTCGACGAGCACGACACCGGCGACTGCCCGATCAGCGTGCCAACGTCGCAACCATTCGAGTTCATCCGTCCGCGAACCGAGCACACGGAGCAGCACCGAGTGCCCGATCGGTCGCACGACCTGGTCGATGCCTGCCGTGAACTCGTGGAACCACGGCTCCGCACCGTAGATCTCCGAGGCGCGCACCAAGGTGAGACCGATCGGGAGCCCCGCGTCGTCCGCCCGGAGAGAGCCTGCCTCAGTCTGCATCTGGTCGTCCTCCGGTCAGCGCGGGTTCCTGGCACAGCTAGTGTGACATCGCCGGACCCTGCGAGCCGGCCCCGGTGTCGAGATGCAGGGAGGACGACGGAATGGCGAGATCCGAGACGATCGCTTCTGGTCCGGGCAGTCGTGCACTCATCGTCGACATCATCCGGTCGTCCGGTCCGATCAGTCGCGTCGAGCTCGTCCAGGCGACGAACCTGACCCAGCCGACGATCTCGAACATCGTCCGTCAGCTCCTCGCGTCGGGTGTGATCCGCGAGAGCGGGCGCGTACCGTCCTCGGGCGGCAAGCCCCGCACGCTCCTCGAGATCAATCCCTCGGCCCTCTACGCAGTGGGCGTGCAACTGGGCTTCGAAGCGATGACGTTCGTGGCGGCAGGCGTCGGCGGCGGCACCGTCGCCCGGCAGCTCGTCGACGGAGCGTCACTGAGCGACCCGCAGCGGGTCGTCGAGCGTCTCGCGGAGCAGTTCCGGATCTTCGTGGGGACGGCGGGGATCCCGGTGGACAGCATCGCCGGTGTGGCCGTCGTCGTGCCCGGACCGCTCTCGCCCACCCTCGGCACGATGTTCCGGTCGCCGACGCTCCGTCAGTGGGAAGGCTTCCCACTCGCAGACGCGCTCGGTGAGCTCCTCCCGGTACCCGTGCTCCTCGACAACGACGCCGCAGCGGCCGCCATCGGCGAGTTCTGGACGCGTCGTGTGCCGCGCACCGAGACCTTCGCCACGGTGTACATGGGCACCGGTATCGGCGCCGGTGTGGTGCTCGACGGCGCGCTCCACCGTGGCGCGAGCTCCAACGCCGCAGAGCTCGGGCACATGTCGATCGACGCAGCAGGCATCCTGTGCAGTTGCGGGAACACCGGCTGCGTCGAGCGCTACGCTGCCCCCGCCGCAGTCCTGGACGAAGCTCGCCGGGCACGGCAGGACTTCCGTGGACTGGATCTCCGTTTCACCGAGGAGAGCACCGGGCAGGACTTCGATCGGCTCGCGCGCGCAGCGGTCGGCGGCCACGAAGCCGCGATCACGCTCATCAGACGGTCCGCCGACCTGCTCGCGGCCGCGGTCGTCTCGTTCAGCAACGCCTTCGACCTCGACAGCATCGTGCTCGCAGGGCCGAGCTTCGCCATCGCTGGCTCGCTCTACGCGAAGGCCATACGGACACGGACGGAGCACGCCTCGTTCGCCCGCCAGGCGCACGGGATCACGATCGAGATCGCCGCGAACCCGCGCGATTCGGCGGCGATCGGAGCGGCAGCACTCGTCCTGCAGAGTTCTGTTGCCCCCGGCCACGGTCCGGTGCTCTCTGCGTGAAGAGGTGCCCCCTCGTACCGCTCAGGAGTCAACCGAACCTGCAACGGTCCCCCTCATGACGGCGATCATCGGCTTCATGTGGATGGCACGCTCGGACGGGAGGCTCGACCGTCTGGTGGCGTTCCTCGTCGTCTTCATCGGGTTCGCTCTCGTCGTGTTCGCCACGGCGCGCCCGGGCCAAGCGGCGCTCACCCGCTACTGGAACGAGGAGGAGAAGCAGGAGCAACGACCGATGTCGCTCCCGTATGGCCGTTGAGCGATCCCTCGGCGGGCGCGAGCGAGTTCGCTCGTCGCTTGCGGAAGACCAACGGCGAGGAGCTGGACGACGTGGTCGCACCGCGCCGACTGCGGCAATCGTCACGCGCCATCCGGCCGATCCGCCTCCGGACAGCTCAGACTGATCCGGCCAGCGTGCGCGTCCTCCGGCGCGTCCGGATCGTTTCGCGGAGGACGCTGATCGAAATCACGACGGACAGGGCGATCAGGGCAAGCTCGATGAATCCACTCGCCGGCGTGTCGGGTGCTTGATCGGAACGGCCCGACGTCTGCAGGAACAGTGCCGCGTCGTTGAGACCGTGCAGGACCATCGGCGCCCAGAGCTTCCCGGTTGCACGGCGTGCCGCGTAGAACAACGCACCGTTCATGCTGAGGAACGCCACCTGGAACAGAATGAGACCCAAGGGCAGACCGGCGACGAGGTATCCGACCACATGGGCGATGCCGAAGAGCACCGACGACACGATCAGGGCGAAGAACTCGGAATGGTTGGCCCGCAACGCGGTGAGGAGGATGCCCCGGAAGAACAGTTCCTCGCCGATGCCGACACAGATCGAGCCGACCAAGACCACCGTGATGATGCCGGCGCTGAGCTCCGACCACGGAACCGTGGCGTAGAGGATGCCGGTCGCGATGACGGACAGCAGCGGCGCGGTCAGCCACCACCAGCGGCGCGGTCGACCCACCGCGACGCTGGGCTCGCGCCAGATGTCGGCCCACCATCCGGACCGCCAGGCGAAGTACAGCCCGACGATGATCATGATCGGCACGGGGATGAGCGTCCCGGTCAGCCAGTCGGCGACCGGATGGTGTTCACCGTCGACGAGTGCGCTGAAGAGGTTGCCGACACCGGCGGCCATGAGGACGTACACGGCGCACGCTGCGACGGCGATCCAGCTGCGCCTTGGGATGCGGTCCATGGTTGTCGGAGTGGGTGTGGTGGTCACTGTGTCACTCCGTTCACCGGGGTGCCTGCGTCGCGGGCGGCGGTGTGCCGTTCTGGTTCTCCTGCTGCGGCGCGGCCGTGCGCGTTGCCGCGGATGACGATCATCGCGATCAACGCGAACGCCAGGAACACGAACGTCGACAGGCCTGCGAACGTGAGCAGCGGACTCGTGTTGGTGCCGCTGACGTCGATCCCGCCGGTCGCGAGGATCGTGGTCGGATCGGTGAGCGCATGCAGGACGATGGGCCAGATGATGCTGCCGGTGACCCGCATGGTGAGGTACATCATCATCCCGAACCCGAACGTGAACCCGATCGTCGGCAGGACGGTCAGCAGCGACTGCCCGGACAGCAGGTTCGACGTGTGCAGGAGCGCGAAGATCAGCGATGAAAGCACTGCGACCGCCCACTCTCGGTACCCATGGCGACGTAGGAGGGTCACGACGATGCCCCGTGTGAGGAGCTCCTCCGAGATGCCGATGAAGATGCCCGCCAGGAACGTCGTCGCGATCACGCCACCGGAGTACGAGCCCCAGTCGCTGCCGAACACGCGCAGCAGGATCGTCACCACGATCGGGGCCGGTGCGATCCACATCCACCAAGAGCCGCGCACCGGCTGACGGCCGAAGAGCGGTCTGGGCAGCCAGCGCACCGACAGCGCGAACGCGAGGAGGACGGCGGACCCGAAGATCACCGGGAGCGCGACCGCGATGAAGACGCTCAACGCATCCGAAAAGAGATCACCACGGTGCACCGCGCCGCCAACAGTCCTACCCAGGACCCACCCGAAACCGAGGTACAGGCCGAGGTACACCACGACCGCAGCGACGGCTCTCCACCAGCCGCCGCGGTTCCAGAACCCCGGCCATCCGGAGTCCGACCGCGTGACGACAGCGGACGAGGCATCTGAACGGTCAGCCGACATGCAGCAGCCCCTTCGCCCGCTCGTGTCGCACCGTCTTGGGCGGATTGACTGTCATTCCCGACTCGCGGCTGTGCTGGACCCCGAGGCGAGGCGTTCGTGGGTTCCGCGGATGACGAACACGACGAAGACCACGGCGGCGAAGCCGGCGATGGTCTCGAGGACGTTTCCGATCGCTGCGATGTCGCCGGCTTTCCCGATGCCGGCGGCGAAGACCGAGAAGTCCCAGAGGGCGTGGAGCAGCATCGCCCACACGAGCGACCCGGTGACGCGGCGCAGGATGTAGAACGTGGTGCCGGTGGCGAACGCGAACACGACCTGGAGCACCGTCGGCCCGGCGTCGGCGCCGAGCGCGATGTTGACGAGGTGACTGACTGCGAACAGCGCGGTCGAGAGGAACCAGACCCAGCCTTCGCCGAGTCGTGAGCGGAGGGCGACGATGAGCAGTCCCCGGTTCACGATCTCCTCGGTGAATCCGACCAGGCAGAGAACCAGCGACGCTGCGAGGAATGCTCCGCTGTAAGCGCCCCAGTCGGTACCTGCCAGGAGCATCACCGCAGCGAGTGCCACGACGACCGGGAACACGATCGGCCAGCGATGGTGGCTGCGTTCCCGGTCGTGGAGCACCGGTCGCCACCACCCGAGGAGCGTGACCGTGATCGCAAGCAGCACGGCCGACACGATGAGTGACAACCCGGCTCCGAGGAACAGGTTCCCAGCGCTGTCCCCCCACTGGTCGTACGGAATGCCCGATGCGGACTGCACGGCCAGGACGAGCAGGAGCTCGGCAACCCAGATCGCGAGCCCGATCCAGACCCGAGGACGTACTTTCAACCGCTGGTTGCGCACTACAGACATGGTCTTCCCCTCCGCCACCCTGTGAATGAACATAGCGTCGGATCGATCCGCCGTGGGATTTCGCGCGGACATGTGTTCGTCGGTCGGGCCGCGACGTCTCACTCGTCCCGGCCCGTGATCGTTCCGGAGGGCTAGGACACGACCTCGGGGTTGTCGATGGCCCAGTACCAGTTGTTGTCCCCGTTGATCAGCGCCCAGGCGACCCTCATACTCGTCTTTCCGGTCGGCACCTGCACCGTGACGGACTGCTCGGCGGCGATGGCGTCTGCGGTCAACGTCGACGTGGTGGTCCAGGTGGATCCGTTGTCGTAGGAGACGAGGACGGAGGCGGTCTCGTTGCCTTCCTTCCGGTAGTGGGAGCCGAAGCTGACCGTTGCGGTCTCCCCACCGGTGACCGTGTACGGGGCGGAGACGAGGCGACTGTTGAACTGGCCGGTGTGGGTTTTGTCGGCCCATTCGTCGGAGTCGGCGACGGCGAAGACGCCGCGCGCTCGGACGTTGCTCTCACGGGACTGGCCCGGGTCGGTCTTGGTCCAGAAGTCATCGGTCGTCAAGGACCACCCGCGCCATTCGGTGACGCCTCCGGTGCCAATCTTCGTGTTGTCGATGGTCCACCCGGTGGGCACGGCGTGCGTCCATCCCTTCGTCGATGCCGGGATGCCCGTTTCGTCGACCGGGCCGCTGAGGGATCCGACCATGGTGTCGAACGGATCGGTGGACGTGGTGGTGAGCGGTTGTCCGTCGAGCACCGCGGGGACGGGAACACCGAAGGTCGTGAGGACGTCAGCGGCGATGTCGACGTTCTTCGGCTTGATGGCCGGCGTCGTCTTCGTGATGCCGGGTCCGGTCTTGATGATGAACGAGGAGCGTTCCGGAGACCGAACTGGCCCGGGCTCCGCCTCCAGGATTCGAACCCGGACCTAACGGCACCAAAGGCCGTCGTGCTGCCATTACACCAAGGCGGAACGCGCACGGAGGCGCCAGACCATCCTCCCATGACCGCGCGGCTGGCCGTGCACCCCCGCATCCGCCAAGATGGTGGGATGCCGCAGGAGGACGAGGTCGATCGCATCGTCGCTGCGTGGGGACGGGAACGCGCCGATCTGGACTTCGGGCCGCTCGAGGTCCTGTCGCGCGTGGACCGGCTCGCCCGACACCTCGACCGGGCACGACGGGCAGCGTTCGACGCGAGTGACGTCGAGCCGTGGGAGTTCGACGTCCTGTCGGCGCTCCGACGCGCGGGCGAGCCGTACGAGCTGAGCCCGAAGACGCTCCTGCAGCAGACGCTGGTGTCGAGCGGCACGATGACGAACCGGGTCGACCGGCTGGCTGCACGGGGGCTCGTCGCCCGGCGGACGGACCCGAAGGACGGCCGGGGCATCCTGGTGTCGTTGACCGCCGAGGGGCGCGCAGCGGTGGACGCCGCGATCGCCGACCTGCTCGCCGCCGAGCGGGGGATCCTCTCGGGGGTGTCCGACGCCGAGCAGGACCAGCTCTCCGGGCTGCTCCGGCGGCTCATCCTGGGCCTCGGCGACTAGTCTCCGGCGCATGCACGCGATCACCCTGGCCGTCGCCGACGTCGCTCGTTCGGCGGAGTTCTACCGCGCACTGCTCGGCGTCGACGGCAGCGGGGTGATCGGCACCGAGTACCCGGCCACCGAGACCGAGGCGGGTGGCACCACGGCGATGTTCACGCTCGACGACGGCCTGATCGTGAGCGTGTACGGCCGGGACGACATGGCGAAGGACTCCGGCACGCGGCTCTCCACCGACCCGAGCAGCACGATCGGGCACTTCGTGGACTCGCGCGAGGCCGCCGACGCCTTCCTCGACCGGGCACGATCGGCGGGCGCGACGATGCTCGCGGCACCGTACACGCGACCGTGGGGCATGTACTCCGGCTTCTTCCAGGACCCGGACGGCCACCTCTGGGAGGTCGTCGCGAACCCGGGCGGCGGTGACCCCGCGGACGCATCGCCGAACACCTGACGACCCGCTACGGTTGCCCCATGGACATGGGGCGGGTGATCCTCGGGGCGTGCACGGCCGGGGCGGTGGTGCTCGCGATCGGCCTCGGCGTGGTGACCGCTCCGAGCGGCGGACTGACGACCGACGTCCGGGGTGGTGGCATCTGCGGCACCTTCCCCGACGGCTCGACGTCCGCGTCGACGTGGTTCATGACCTCGTTCCGCAACGACACCGGGCACGGGGTCCGGGTCCGCGACGTCCGTCCCGCGGAACTGCACCGGGTCACGCTCTCGCACCTGTCGATCGCGGCGCACCCCGCCACATCGAGCCCGGGCCTCGTCGTCACAGACGACGCTGACCGTCCTGCCGAGTACGGCCGCACGGTCGCCGTGGACAGCGGGTACGTCGTGCCCGCGCACGGCGAGCTCGACGTCGTCGGCCGACTCGTGCTGCGCGACGGTGCCGACGCCGGACGCCTGCACGGTGTCGTCGTCACCACGGTCGGAACGCTCGGGGCCCTGCAGTCCGTCACCGACCCGGGGTCGTTCGGGATCGGCATCGGGGAAGGTCACGACGAGTCCGACATCGGCTGCGTCGGCGCCTGAGACGCAGGCCAGACGACCAACCGACCGGACGGCCGGACGGCCGACCGGTCGGACGGACGACCGGCCGGACGACCGGCCGAGGCTCACACCCCGAGCAACTCCGCGACCTCGAGCCAGCGCTCCTCGAGCTGCTCGACCTCGGCCTCGAGCTCGGTCAGGCGCCCCTGCAGCGCTCCGAGGCCGGCGTAGTCCGACTGGTCGTGCGTCGCGAACGCGTCGAGCAGCTTCTTCCGGTCCTCCCCCACGCGGGCGATCCGCCGGTCGAGCGCGGACATCTCCTTCTCGGCCGCGCGACGGTCCGCACCGGACAGCGACGACGCGGCAGACCCGGAACCGGACCCGGCGGCAGTGGAGCCGGCCCCGGCACTGCCCGAGCCGGTCCCGCCAGCCGTGTCGGGCCTCCCGGCAGACGCGGCGGCAGCCGCCGAAGCGGTCCCGCCACCGGTGCCTGCCGCACGGAGCCGCATGTACTCGTCGACGCCGCCCGGCAGGTGCCGGAGGTGCCCACCGAGCACCGCGTACTGCTGGTCGGTCACGCGCTCGAGCAGGTAGCGGTCGTGCGAGACGACGAGCAGGGTGCCCGGCCAGGTGTCGAGCAGGTCCTCCATCGCGGCGAGCATGTCGGTGTCGAGGTCGTTCGTGGGCTCGTCGAGGATGAGCACGTTCGGCTCGTCGAGCAGGATGAGCATGAGCTGCAGCCGCCGCTTCTGCCCACCACTGAGATCGCGAACCGGCGTCGAGAGCTGCTCCGAGGTGAACCCGAGCCGTTCGAGGAGCTGTGACGGCGTCATCTCCTTGCCGTCCGCGACGTAGCTCGTCTTCTTGCGGGCGACGACCTCGCGGACGCGGTCCGTCGCGAACTGCGCGAGGTCGGCCAGCTGCTGGTCGAGCACGGCGACCTGCACGGTCTTGCCGGTCTTCACCCGACCGTCCGTGGGCTGCAGCCGCCCGGAGACCAGGTTCAGCAGCGTGGACTTGCCGGCACCGTTCGGCCCGAGGATGCCGGTCCGCTCCCCCGGCGCGATCCGCCACTCGATGCGGTCGAGGATCTGGGTGCCGTCGAATGAGACGCTCACGTCGAGCAGGTCGACGACGTCCTTGCCGAGCCGGGCGGTCGCCGTCTTCGCCAGGGCGACGGTGTCACGGATCGGCGGGACGTCGTCGATGAGCGCGTTCGCGGCGTCGATGCGGAACTTCGGCTTGCTGGTGCGTGCGGGGGCACCGCGGCGGAGCCACGCGAGTTCCTTGCGTGCCAGGTTCTGGCGGCGCTGCTCGCTCGCCGCGGCCTGCCGGTCACGCTCGACGCGCTGCAGGATGTACGCCGCGTAGCCGCCCTCGAACGGCTCGACGACGCCGTCGTGGACCTCCCACGTGTCGGTCGACACCGCGTCGAGGAACCACCGGTCGTGCGTGACGACCACCAGGCCGCCCTGGTTCGTCGACCACCGGCGGTTGATGTGCTCGGCAAGCCACTGGATGCCCTCGACGTCGAGGTGGTTCGTGGGCTCGTCGAGGAACAGCACGTCCCAGTCACCGACCAGCAGCCGGGCGAGCGCCACGCGGCGCCGCTGCCCACCGGACAGTTCGTCGACGGTGACGTCCCACGGGATGTCGGACACGAGGCCACCGATGATGTCGCGGATCTTCGGGTCGCCGGCCCACTCGTGCTCCTCGCGGTCGCCGACGACGACGCTGCCGACGGTCTCGCCCGCGGGCAGGACGTCGCGCTGGTCGAGGTACCCGACGGTGACGCCGCGACGGTGCGTGACACGGCCGCCGTCCGGGTCGAGCCGCTGGGACAGCAGGGCGAGCAGGGTCGACTTGCCGTCGCCGTTCCGCCCGACGACGCCGATGCGGTCACCCTCGTCGATGCCGAGGGTGACGCTGTCGAAGACGACCTTGGTGGGGAACTCGAGATGGAGGTTCTCGGCGCCGAGGAGATGAGCCACCCGTCAAGGGTAGGCGGCGTGCGGGGGTGCGTGGTGCGGGTGGGTGGTGGGAGCGGGTGGCGGGAGCGGGTGGTGGGAGCGGAGCGGACTCGGAACGACGAGTCCGCTGTCGTACGACATCGGCGTTGTCGCAGGCGCGCGGACGCAACAGTTGCGGGCGCGCAGGAACGACAGAACCGCTGTCGTGCGACATCGGCGTTGTCGTTCCGAGGCGGCGGGTGCGGAGCGGGCCTGGAGGCGCGGCTCAGCTCCCGGGAGCCGGCTCGCCTTCGCCGGCGGCCTCCTTGGCACGGCGCAGTCGCGCCTGGGCCTCCCAGTACTCGATCTCACGCTCGAGTTCGGCGAGCTCCTGCTCGGTACCGGTGACGCGCTTGTCCCCGTGGGCGGCGCGGGCGTGACCGAGGCTCGCGTACTGGTCCTCGTGGCGCCTGGGCTCGATGTAGCGGCCGTGGTTCCGGTCGCCCTGACTCCAGTCGTGCCCGACGGTGAACCACACGATGCTGCCGACGACCGGCACCAGGATGACGAGGAACACCCAGGCGATCTTCGGGAGCCCCCGGACCTGGTCGTCGCCCTTCGTCAGGATGTCGATCAGGGCGAAAACCAGCAGGACCACCCCGGCCCCGTACAGCAGCACGCTCATGACCTCGGATTCTATGGATCGGCTAGGAACCGCCGCTACGCCCCGAACGCGTGCCGGAGTTGCGATCCGGCAACGGTCTGCTGCGCAGCCGCTCAGGCTCCGCAGCCAGGTACCACCGCGCGAGGACGACATCGCGGATCGCGACCGCGACGGCCATCGCGGAGACCACGGCGGCAGCGGTGTACAGGAACCAGATCCACGTCCCGGAGACCGCGACCCCGGTGAAGAGCACGACCTGCCCGGTGACGGACGGCAACGACCGTCCCGCGGCGGTCTGCACGGCGGTGCCGAGCACGACGGCCGCACGGTCGTCCGGCGCCGTCACTCGCCCTCGGATCACGCGATCGACGGCGTGCCGTTCACGACCGGAGAGCGACCTCGTCACTGCCGCCCGTTCCGGGTGACGTGTTCGGCCCTGGACCGTCGAGACCACGTCGACGCCGATGAGGCCGAGTCCCACGACGGCACCGGCTATCCCGGTCACCCATCGCCCCGCGGATTCCGGATCGGACACGGACGCGATCCCGATCAGCACCGCGAGGACAGCGACGAGACCGCCGACGACGAGCGGGATCGACACATGCCGCAGCGGTGGTGCAGCGAGGACGAGGCGAGCCTGTTCGTCGGCCTGCGCCCAGCGCCACTCGGCTGCGGCTGCGGTGTCGGTCATCGACTCCGAGCCAACCAGATGTCGTGAGGAACCGTCAGAGCGCCGCGACCCACTCGTCGGAACCGTCGGTGAACCGCTGGTGCTTCCAGATCGGGACGCGCTCCTTCACCAGGTCGACCAGGGCGCCGCACGCGGCGAAGGCCTCGGCCCGGTGCGGCGACGCCACCGCTGCGGCGAGCGCCACGTCCCCGACCCCGAGCGGCCCCACCCGGTGCAGGACCGCGATGCGCACCTCGGGGTGGTCCTCGGCGATGGTCCGGGCGACCTCGGCGATGACGTCACCGGCGCTCGGGTGCCGTTCGTACTCGAGCGCGGTCACCCCCTTGCCGCCGTCGTGGTCACGGACGACCCCGGCGAAGGTGACGACCGCGCCGTCCTGCTCGGTCTGGACCGCGACGCTGACCTCGTCGACGGTGATCCCCCGGTCGACGACGTCGGCGAGCAGGACCCGGTCGACCGCGGTGCCCTCGCTGGTCACGACGCGGTCGGCCCCGACATCTCCGCCGGTCACGAGGCGCTCCGCGGCGCGTGTCCGTCGCCGGAGACCTGGGCGAGCACGTGGTCGAGCAGGCCGTCGAGCACCGCCAACCCGTCGGCGACGCCGCCTCGGGACCCGGGCAGCGTGACGACGAGCGCGCCGCCGCCCGCGATGCCCGCGACTCCGCGACTGAGGAGTGCGGTGGGGCCGGCACCGGCGAGCCCCCGGCGACGGATCTCCTCCGTGATGCCGGGGAGCTCCAGGTCGATGAGCGGCGCAATGGCCTCGGGTGTCCGGTCGGTCGGGGTGACGCCCGTCCCGCCGGTGCTGATCACGACCCGCGCGTCCGCGAGGAGCTCGGCCGAGACCGTCTCGGCGATCGGCCCCCCGTCGGCCACGATGACCGGCTCGTCCACGGTGAAGCCCCGCTCACGGAGCCAGCCCGCGATGACCGGGCCGGTGCGGTCGAGTGCGGCGTCGGCGGAGGCCCGCGTGGACACCACCACGACGGCGGCCCGGCCCGTGGTCGGCTGCGAGGTCATCGGTTGCTCCAGTCCCCGGAGCGACCGCCGTGCTTCTCGAGCACCCGGACGTCCGTGATCGAGGCCGCCCGGTCGACGGCCTTCACCATGTCGTACACGGTCAGCGCCGCGACGCTCGCACCGGTGAGCGCTTCCATCTCGACCCCGGTGCGCGAGGTCGTCCGGACCGAGACCTCGACGACGACGCGGTCATCGTGTCCGGCGATGTCGACTTCGACGCCGGCGATCGGCAGCGGGTGGCAGAGCGGGACGAGGTCGGAGGTCTTCTTCACCGCCATGATCGCGGCGATCCGGGCGGTGCCGATGACCTCGCCCTTCGGCAGCGAGCCGTCGAGGATGCGCGCGACGACGTCCGGCCGGGTGACGAGCGTCGCGGTCGCCGTGGCCGAACGGGCGGTGACGTCCTTCGCGGAGACGTCCACCATGTGCGCGGTGCCGTCGGCGCGCACGTGCGAGAGGTCGTCGGCGGCAGGTGTTGATTCGGTCAACGGAGGCTCCAGACGGTCAGCGGGTCGCCGGGTGCCACGGCGGCGGTGCCGACCGGGACGTGGACGAGGTGGGTGGCAGCGGCGTAGTGGGCGAGCAGGTGCGAACTGGGGCCGCCGACGAAGTGCACACGGCCGTCCTCGACGCGACCGCGCCGGACCTGGTGCTTGCCCTCCGGCGACGTCGTGGGTTCGGCGGCGGGGAGGACCTGGGCAGAACGGTCGTCGGGGACGCCGGCGTCGGCGGCGAGCAGCGGTCGGAGGAAGACCTCGAACGAGACGAGCGCGGAGACCGGGTTGCCGGGGAACGAGACCACCGGTACCGGACGACCGGCGAACTCGACCGAGCCGAACGCCTGCGGACCGCCGGGCTGCATCGCGACCGGCGTCACCGCGAGTCCCCGGGGTTCGAGGGCCTGCCGCACGACCTCGTACGCCCCGGCGCTGATGCCGCCGGTCGTGAGCACGAGGTCCGCCCAGTCCCCCACCGCATCGTCGAGCGCGGCGAGGAACGTGGATTCCTCGTCGGGCACCCGGACCGTGCGGGACTCCACCCCGACCTCGGCGAGCGCCGACTGCAGGGCGATGCCGTTCGCGTCGCCGATGGTCGCGTCGCCCACGCCCTGGAGCTCGGTGCCGGTCGACACGACGAGCACCCGGAGCCGCCGGACGAGGTCGACGCTGGTGACCCCGGCGGCCGCGAGGGTGCCGAGCAGGGCCGGCGTGACGGACGCCCCGGCGGGTGCGAGCTCCCCGCCGAGCGGCAGGTCCGTTCCGGTCGCCCGCACGAAGGTCCCGACAACGAGGTCGTCCGGCACGGTGACACGCTCGAGGGCGAGGGCGGCCGGGAACGCCCCGGGCGACGTGGACTCGACCGGGAAGACGGCGTCGGCGCCGAGCGGGATCCGGGCCCCCGTCATGATCGGCGCTGCGGTCCCGGGCTCCAACGACGGCGGGACGACACCCGCGGCGATCGGTTCGACCACTCGGAGTTCCCGGCCGGCGTCGGACGCCCGGACCGCGAAACCGTCCATCTGACTGTTGTCGAACGGTGGGAGCGCGACGGGTGTGGCGACGGCCCGACCGAGCTCACGGTGCCCGCGTCCCGCGCCGGCACCGGTCGCGAGGTCCTGGACAGCGTGTGCTTGCAGGCAATCAGGGACGCGTCTGCCGGCCAGGACCGGGGCGACGAGGGCCGCGATCTCGTCACGGTGCTGACCGATCGTTCGCACGTGCGCCTCCGAACAGGTGAGAAGTGTGCCCGCTCCCGGTCTGTCCGGGGGCGGCTTCAGTAGCGTAACGAGCGCGCAGAACGCGCCGAGGACCATTCGGAGGACCTGTGGAGAACGACGTGACCACGACCGGGGCTGTGGACGAGACGACCGTGGGGATCGGGGTGATCGGCGGCTCGGGACTCTACGAGCTGTTCGAACCCGGTACCGCGGACGAGATCGACGTCGACACCCCGTTCGGCCCCACGTCGAGTCCGATCAGCATCGGGACGATGAGCGGCAAGCGCGTCGCGTTCCTCACCCGCCACGGCCGCGCGCACTCCGTCGCGCCGCACCGGATCAACCACCGGGCGAACCTGTGGGCCCTGCGGTCGCTCGGCGTGCGGGCAGTGGTGTCGTCGAGTGCGGTCGGAGGCCTGCACCCCGACTACGCCCCCGGGACCTTCGTGGTGACCGACCAGCTCATCGACCGGACCTGGGGTCGCGCGGACACGTTCTTCGAGGACGCCGTGCAGCACCTGTCGTTCGCGGACCCGTTCGACCCGGTGCTGCGCCGTGTCGCGGTGGACGCGATCGCGCAGCTCGACGTGCCGTTCCGGCCGACCGGGACGTGCGTCGTCATCCAGGGGCCGCGGTTCTCCACGCGTGCCGAGTCGATCTGGATGCGCGAGGCCGGCGGCCACACGATCAACATGACGATGACGCCGGAGGTCCCGCTCGCGGCGGAGCTCGGCATCGGCACGGTGAACCTGTCGTTCGTGACCGACGCCGACGCAGGCCTCGCACCGGCAGCGGACGAGACGGCAACGGACCAGACGGACCAGACTGACCAGACGGACCGGACGGCAGTCAGCGGCGGCGGATCAGGCGAGGCCCCCGTCACGCACGCCATGGTGATGGAACGCCTGGCCCGCGCGAACGAGGTCATCGTCCGCGCCATCGGGTCCATCGTCGCGGCGATCCCGGACGACTTCACCCCCCGCGAGCTCGTCCCCGCCGCAGCGAGCGCGAGCGCCCTCGCCACCGCCGGCCCGACCGGCGACACCGCCGGCACCACCACCCCCACCAGCGGAGCCACCGCGTGACCCGCCTGCTCGTCACCGGCGGCGCCGGGTTCATCGGCTCCGCGATCGTCCGCCGAGCGCGCGCCGACGGCCACGAGGTCCGAGTGCTCGACTCACTCCGCGACGACGTGCACGGCGACCCCGGCGAGATCGTCACCGCACACCAGCAGCAGGGCATCGAGTTCGTGCACGGCGACGTCCGCGACCGGATCGCCCTCGACGCCGCGCTCGACGGCGTCGACGTCGTCTGCCACCAGGCCGCCAAGGTCGGGCTCGGCGTCGACTTCCAGGACGCCCCGGACTACGTGTCCTCGAACGACGCCGGCACCGCGCACGTGCTCGCCGGGATGGACCGCCACGGCATCGGCCGCCTGGTGGTCGCCAGCTCGATGGTCGTCTACGGCGAAGGGGCGTACACGACGGCCGCGGGCGATCCCGTCCGACCGCCGGCACGCCGCCGCGAGGACCTCGACGCCGGCCGCTTCGACCCGATCGGCGACGACGGCCGACCGCTCCTGCCCGGGCTGATCGACGAGTCCGCCGCCCTCGACCCGCGGAACGTGTACGCGCAGACGAAGGTCGCGCAGGAGCACCTGGCGTCGTCGTGGGCACGCGCCACCGGTGGTCGGGCGATCGCGCTGCGGTACCACAACGTCTACGGACCCGGGATGCCCGCGAACACCCCCTACGCCGGTGTCGCCTCCCTGTTCCGCTCGGCCCTGGCCCGCGGCGAGGCTCCCCGCGTGTTCGAGGACGGCCGGCAGCGCCGTGACTTCGTGCACGTCGAGGACGTCGCGGGCGCGAACGCCGCCGCCATCGCCGCGTCAGCGGACCTGCCGTCCGAGACGTTCCGTGCGTTCAACGTCGGTTCCGGCGTCGTGCACACCATCGGCGAGATGGCCGCGGCGATCGCCGGGCCGGACGGTCCGCAACCGGTCGTGACCGGTGAGTACCGCCTCGGCGACGTCCGGCACGTCACGGCGTCGTCGGACCGCATCGCCGCGGACCTGGGCTGGCGTGCCGAGGTCGACTTCGAGCGCGGCATGCGCGAGTTCGCGACGGCGCCGCTGCGCGCGGCCGTGCAGTAGCAGGAGCCGCGCGCCGGGCCCGTTCCGTGCCCTGGAGGCGACCAGCCTGGAGGCCCGGCGCCGGTCCCCGAGACCGGCGCCGGGCCTCCAGGCGGTGGCGTCCGGCACCCGGATGCGCACCCCGCTTGTCCCCCGTTCACGGGACACTGCCGACACCCCACGCGCAGAACGGCCACCGGGGGACGCCGAACCTGTACCCCGCAGGGTCGTTTCGTGTTGGCTCGACGGTATGGATCGACAGCCGGCCGACGCGACCGACCGCACCCAGGCGGGGGCGACGCGCGCGGAGCGCCCGGGGACCAACCGTTCCGACGCCCCGCACCGAATGGACGACATGAACGTCGACGTGATCCTCCCCTGTCTCGACGAGGCGGATGCCCTCCCCGAGGTGCTGAGCCGCCTGCCGCGCAGCTACCGGGCGATCGTCGTCGACAACGGCTCGACCGACGGATCCGCCGACGTCGCGCGCGCACACGGCGCGACGGTCGTCACCGAACCGGTGAAGGGCTTCGGATCCGCCTGTGCCGCAGGCGTCGCCGCCGCGACCGCCGAGTACGTCGCGTTCTGCGACGCGGACGCATCGATGGACCCGGCCGAACTCGTCCCGCTCGTCGCCCGTGTCGCCACCGGTCACACCGACCTCGCGCTCGGCCGCCGCGTACCGACCACGGCGGGCGCCTGGGCGCCGCACGCCCGCTTCGCGAACCGGGTCCTCGCGGTGCTCATGCACCGGGCGACGGGGTACCGCCTCCGCGACCTCGGCCCGATGCGCGTGATGCGCCGCGAGGACCTCGTCGCCCTGGACCTGCGGGACCGCCGCAGCGGGTACCCGCTCGAGATGGTGCTCGCCGCCCACGCGGCCGGGTGGCGGGTCGACGAATCGGACATCGGGTACGCCCAGCGCATCGGCGACAGCAAGGTGACCGGCACGCTCCGCGGCACGGTCAACGCGGTCAAGGACATGTCGCGGCTGCTCCGCGAGTACCGACGGGAGGCGCGGGTCCGGGTCGTCGCACCGGCCCCCGCCGCGTCGACCACCGAGGGGGTGCGCTCGTGACCGCCGACATCACCGTCGCCGTGGTGGCGAAGGAGTGCCTGCCCGGCAAGGTGAAGACCCGGCTGACGCCGGCGCTCACCCCGGAGGGTGCCGCGAGCGTGGCTGCCGCGAGCCTCGCCGACACGCTCGCCACCGTGCAGGCCCTGCCCGCCGCGCGACGCGTCCTCTTCTTCGACGGCGACGTCCTGCCCGAGGGTGCCGACGGCTTCGACGTGCTGCACCAGCCCGGCGGTGGCCTCGACGAACGCCTCGGGTTCCTGTTCGACGCGATCGACGGCCCCCTGCTGCTCGTCGGCATGGACACCCCGCAGGTGTCGGCCGAGGCGCTCGCGCCGGTGTTCGACGAGCCCGAGCGTGACGCTTGGTTCGGGCCCGCGGAGGACGGCGGCTTCTGGTCGCTGTACCTCCGGGATCCGGCCGGCGACCTGCTCCGCGGTGTGCCGATGTCGCAGGACGACACCGGCGCCGTCCAGCGTGCCCGCCTCACCGACGCCGGGCTCGACGTCGGGATCCTCGACGAGCTGCTCGACGTCGACACCGTGCCCGACGCCGACCGCGTCGCCGCCCTCGTGCCGGACTCGCGGTTCGCCGCGGCCCTGCGTTCCCTCCGCACTGCGACCGTCAGGAGCCACTCATGACCATGGAAGCCCCTGTCTCGTTCGGCGCCGGTGGCGGCGAGCCCTACGCCCGCGCGCTCCGCACCGACGGCCGCATCCGACTGACGGACACCTCCCGCCCGGGCTCGGCCGTCACGATGGACGTCGGGCGTTGGAACGCCGCCGCCGACCGGGTCGACCGGTCGCTCCTCGACGGCGCCGACGGCCCGGTCATCGACATCGGCTGTGGTCCCGGTCGGATGCTCGTCGCCGCGCAGACCCTCGGGATCCCCGCACTCGGCGTGGACGTGTCCGCCGAGGCCGTGGCCATCGCTCGACGGTCCGGCGGCACCGCGCTGCAGGGCTCGGTCTTCGACGCGATCCCCGACGAGGGGCACTGGGACACCGCCCTGGTGATCGACGGCAACATCGGCATCGGTGGAGATCCCACGGCACTGCTCGCACGCTGCCGGGACATCGTCCGCGACGGCGGACGGGTCATCGTCGAGACCCACGTCGACCGCACCGCCGACCGCTCCTACACCGCCCGCGTGGTGGACGCGGACGGGCACGAGAGCGAGGGGTTCCCGTGGGCCGAGATCGGGGTGGACGCACTGCTCGACCGCGCCGAGTCGATCGGTCTCGTCGCCCGGCAGAGCTGGACCGCGGAGGGTCGGACGTTCTGCGAGCTCGTCGCCTGAGCATTCCTTTCTTTGCATGATGCAAAAGAAGGAAGTAGACTGATCGTCATCAGGCCGACGGCGTCGTGGTCGCCGGCCCGGTGACCGACGACCCTCGGCACGACGACGAGGAGCACCCATGCAGAACCGTCAAAACCCCCTCGGCGGCGCGTACGTGACCGGCCTCGAAGCACGCGACGAGATCGGCGCCTACGCGGTCGATGCGGCGTGGCGCCCGGTCGGCAGCTACACCGGGACCGGCATCGGGCGTGCGCTCGGTCGGTTCGTCGACACGCAGTTCCGTCGGCCCGGAACAGCAACGTCCTCGACGCGCACGGCGACCGGTTCGCTGCGCACGGCGACGGGATCGTTCCGCACCGCCTGACGCACTCCCCCAGACCGCGAGCGGTCGTCCACTCCGGGTTGTCCCCCTTTCACCCCGGCGAGGGCGGCCGCTCGCTCTGTGCTCAGCGCGTCGACGGTTCAGACTGCTCGAACATCGGCGGCGTCAAGAGCATTGATGCGTTTGACGAGATGGTCCACCCAACCGAGAGCGCTCAGATGCGCATCAATCTCGGGTCGGAACCCACTCCCCATCGATTCCAACAAGTCCACCAGATCAGACTCCGAACACGTTGCCCGAATTTACAGGAGCTCGGGCAGAAATGCACTTCGAGTTGCCGGATGATTGTCGAGGGCTTCCGACAGAACTTCGTCGGCGGAAGACCTCTCGTCGTTCCAGTCTTGGTTGCAGGCACCGCCCATGAGCGAATCGAAGGCGGGGTACTGCGGTGATGCTTCCATGCAGTTCATTTCTTCTCAATCTGCGGGAAGGGTGTCTGGAGGCGGTAACCGGCCTCAGAGCTCGGGTCGAACTGCAACGCGACACGCACCTCACGACCGTCGTAAAAGCCGTTCCTCGGTGACCACCCTCAGCTGATCACATCTTGCCCGCACCAGGTCATGGCCCCCGGTGCTCCCGTTTGCCATTCCATCACGAACATCCTGGAACCAACGTTGGATGTCCTCATGCCGATGATCAAGCGCTCGCTCGACGATGCCGATCCAGGTAGGACACCGACCCAGTGAAGGCACTGTTCGTGTAGGGAAGGAAATCATGAATGAATCGCCACAACTAGCACCCGGAACAATACAAAGAAAAGGCTGGTTCGCGTCGATCAGGACGCAAATCCCATCACGACGCCGCGTGCAGCTTCGAGCCAAGCGCGGACGTCTCCACCGAAATCCCGTCGGAAGTCCACGTCAACATTGAACGTGAGGAAGAAGTTCTCGACATCTCTTGTCGTCGGGAGCGCCGCGAGCAGTGCATCGATCTCACGCACGATCGCTTCCCGCTCCGCCTGTGGTCGGTATCCGAACGCCAGTTCCAATGTTTCGTCGGCCGAACGATCCTCGTACCAGCCCTGGTAGAAGAGACCCCCGATGACGTTGGCCATCTGCGGAGCGCTGCGAGCTAAAGTCTGGCTGTCCACTACTTCACCGTTCCATCTGGGTAGGCGCTGACGATTCGGAAGCCAGCCGAGTCGCCAGGCATTCGAACTACTACGACGCGGAGCGTGCGAATCTCGGGGTTCCAATTCCCATTGACCTCACCATACCCGATCGGATGGTCGAAGCGCATGCTCCGATCGAAGACCGGAGCGCCGCCGTTCAGCCAGCTCTGAATGTCTGCTCGATTCTTTTCGAGGTAGTCACCGACGAGTGAATTCACTTGCTCCACACCCCCGGAGAACACGGTGTGATTGGGTTTCGGCGAATTTCGGATCTCTTCGGGCGTAAAATGTTGTCCAGTCTCCGGGTTGACGATATGTCGCGAGGCGACGTGCCCACCGGCTGCATCGACTCCCTGTATACCGCCCGTCCTAGCGAATGAGTTCGGATCGAATCTCGGGCCGAGTAGGCCGGACTCCGGGTGCGCCGCTTTGTACGCCCCGACCTCCACATTGAACATCCGATCGAAGGCACTCCCAGCCCCTGCCGCGTCGTGGTCTCCACGAAGGACCCGTTGGATGAGATCGTCCATGGCTTCGACATCGGCAGCGGACGCACCTGACCTGAGCCAATGCTCGACATCGGATCGCAATGCGCGCTGCCCGATTCGATCCAGATCGCCGAGGATCTTCTCAGCCCGCCCCGCACGCCCTGCCCAGCCTTCGGGCCCGAGGAAGCTCGTCCCCACGGCCGATGCCGCCGCTCCGGCCGCGATGCCCGGATGCTCGCGGGCATCCTTCCACCAGTCTTGCGCCGCATCACCCATCGCCCCGAGTGTCTGCCCTGCTTGCCCCCTCGGATTCACCGCCGCGTCGAGCCACGCCATCGGGTCCACGAACACACTGAACGCGACAGCGCCGTCGGCCGCGCCCTTCCACGCCGACCCGAGGTTCCCCCAAGTCCAGTCGCCGCTGTTATCCCAGCCTCCGAGGTGCAGGAGGCCACTCAGGGTCTTCAGCAGATCGTCCTTGAAGCCGTCTTCGAACTGCTCGGCCCACGTCTTGCCCTCGGCCGTCCCCACGCGCGACCAGGGGAGGTCAACACCCCGGGCATTGAGGTCGCTCTCAGACGGCGCCGCGAAAGCCTTCTTGACGGATGCACCTGCAGCCTTCTTGATCGCGAGGGCGCACTCCGCCTGGGCCGCCTGCAACAACGCGACCTGCTCGTTGATCCGCTGGACGAGCTGGTCGTTCTCGTACCGGGTACCGACGTCCTCGTACCACGGCACGGTCTTCGACTGCGGCTTGGGTTCCACCGGCTGGTACCCGTTCCAGGACCCGGACACGGGCGTTTCGGCCTTCGGCGTGAAGGCGGACTCGAACCGGGGGACGCCGTGCTGCACCTTCGCGACGAACGCAGCAGCCTCCACCCGCAGTTCGTCGAGCTTCCGCTTCGGATCGGCGGCGGCCGACGCGTAGGTCTCGAGTGCCGATGCGACCTTCCGCGCGACGGAGCCGATCGTGTGGACGTCATCCGTGACCGGATTCATCAGTGCGATCACCTGGCCGGACTCCGGTGATTCGTAGACGCCGGCCAGCCGCTGCCACTTCGCCGGCAGGTCGTCGGCGACGGTCTGCATCGAGTCACCACCGGACTTGATGGTCCCCGCGCCCGACGACACGGCCGCCAGGTCGAGATCCGCCCCCGGGATCCCGTCCGGGTCGACCAGTCCGTGGTCGCCGTACCCGACGCCGCTCATCGTCGTGCCTCCGCCGCTCGGATGAAGAACGACACGTCGTGACTCTCGTGCGCCGACAGCCCGGCATGCTGCGCGTTCGCCGCCATCTCGAGATCTCCCGCACGGTAGGCATCCACGGCGTTCGTCACACCCTGCACACCGCCGATCAGTCGGTACGTGATTTGATCGACGTCGTCCTGCGTCTTCGTCAGGAACGCGCCGAGCGCCTCGTTCACGATGTCGCCTGCTCCGCCGGCCACCTCAGCGACGCCACCCTGCACCGACTGCAGTGCACTCGCCGTCCCGTTCACCGACGCGCTGACGTCCGTCAACACGGACTCGACCCCTGCCGGGTCGATCCGCCATCCCTGTGCACTCATACCGCTCCCCCCGTACCCGAGCCATCGTTCCCGGCCGTGCCGCCACCGCGCAAGTCGGCGGAATGCGCGACATCTGCTCGTGATCCACGGACACCGTCGGCGAGCGCGGCCGCACCTCGCCAGCGCGCCTGCCCGCTCCCCTCGAACCAGAAAACCACTCCCGGCGCGCGCACGGGTCCGATCCGTCGGCCTCCGAGCCACGCCAGGACACGCATCAGCCCCTGATCGCGAGCTGCGTCCATGCCCGAGAACACCCCGAGCGGGACCGGCGGGCCCACGACGGTCGTGTCGACGACCCCGTCGACGCGACCAGTGCTGGTCGAGAACTGCGCCGAGCGCGGACCGCGATCCTGCATGACGGACTGGAGGCCCGCCTCCAGTCCGTCACGGACCACGCGGAGATCGTCGGTCGTCCCCGGCAACGCGACCGTGCACCGGAGCGTCTCGAAGACGGACCGCGGGCCACGTCGGACCGTGAGTACGCCGCCGAGCGGACGAGAACCCGTGCTGGTCACGATGAAGGTGGCATCTCGGGGGGACCGGCGCTCCGCCATCGCGGTCAGACGGGACGGGTCGAGTGCAGTCGTGTCCTCGGCAAGACCGACGGCGAGGTCCACGCCGAGCGCACGCGCGACGAACCGCGCTGGCGTCGCGGCCAGCTCCAGTCCAGCGCGCGCCGCGTGCTCGATCGTGAGGTCGATGTGCAGCCGGGTACCGGTCGGCCCGGGATCCACGACGTCGGGCTCCTCCGGCGCCCAGCGGAACCCGTTCGCCGCCAGGAGGTGCAGCGCTGCCCACGACACGACTGCCCCGCTCGCGGTGTGCAGTGTTGCGCCGTCGCCGGCCTGCACCTCGGCGAGCAGCGCGGCGTCAGCGCGGATCACGTCCCCCATGCACCCCACCTTAGTGACGTCCGGTGACATGTCGGATGCGCTCGGCGACGGAGATCCTGAGCGCGCCGTGTCCCGCGATGCCAGGATGGACGCATGAACGACCGCGCCGGCACCCCTGCCACTGCAGACGACCTCGTCGACCTCGACGCCCTCATCGCCGCGTACCACGAGCGTGTGCCGGACGTCTCGGTCCCCGAGCAGAAGGTCGTGTTCGGCACCTCCGGCCACCGCGGCTCGTCGCTGGACTCCGCGTTCAACGACACCCACATCGCCGCCATCACGCAGGCGATCGTCGAGTACCGCACCTCGCAGGGCACCGACGGTCCGCTGTTCATCGGTCGCGACACCCACGCCCTCTCCGGCCCCGCCGAGCGCACGGCGCTCGAGGTCCTGGCGGCCAACGGCGTGCACGTGCTGGCGGACAGCGAGAACGGCTACGTGCCGACCCCGGCGCTGAGCCACGCGATCATCGCCTACAACAAGGCCGGCCACAGCGACACGGCGGACGGCATCGTCATCACGCCGAGCCACAACCCGCCCCGCGACGGCGGCTTCAAGTACAACCCGCCGCACGGCGGCCCGGCGGACAGCGACGCGACGTCGTGGATCGCCGACCGTGCCAACGCGATCATCGCCGGCGGCAATGCCGAGGTGCAGCGCACGGAGCAGGCCTCGCCGGACCGGTACGACTTCCTCGGCACCTACGTCGCGGACCTCGAGAACATCATCGACATCGACGCGATCAAGCGTGCGGGCGTGCGGATCGGTGCCGATCCCCTCGGCGGCGCATCGCTGCCGTACTGGAACCGCATCCGCGACCACTACGGCCTCGACCTCACCGTGGTGAACCCCGACGTCGACCCGACGTGGTCGTTCATGACCCTCGACTGGGACGGCAAGATCCGGATGGACCCGTCGAGCGCGAGCGCGATGGCGTCCGTGGTCGCCCGGAAGGACGAGTTCGACGTCCTCACCGGCAACGACGCCGACTCCGACCGGCACGGCATCGTCACGCCCGACGGTGGTCTGATGAACCCGAACCACTACCTCGCCGTGGCGATCGAGTACCTGTACGCACACCGCCCCGCTTGGCGCGAGGACGCCGCGATCGGCAAGACCCTCGTGTCGTCGAGCATCATCGACGAGGTCGCGGAGTCGCTCGGCCGTCGCCTGTGGGAGGTCCCGGTCGGCTTCAAGTGGTTCGTCCCCGGCCTGATCGACGGCTCGGTGGCGTTCGGCGGCGAGGAATCGGCGGGCGCGAGCTTCCTCCGCAAGGACGGCACGGCGTGGACGACCGACAAGGACGGCATCATCCTGGCGCTCCTGGCGTCCGAGATCATCGCCGTGACCGGCAAGACCCCGTCGCAGCTGTACGCCGAGCTGACCGAGCGCTTCGGCGACCCGGTCTACCAGCGCGTCGACGCCGCTGCCAGCAAGGACCAGAAGGCGCGCCTGTCGAAGCTCGACGGTGACGCGATCACCGCCGAGACCCTGGCGGGCGACCCGATCACGGCGAAGCTCTCGAAGGCGCCGGGGAACGACGCGGCGGTCGGCGGCGTGAAGGTCGTCACCGACAAGGCCTGGTTCGCGGCCCGCCCGTCCGGCACCGAGGACGTCTACAAGATCTACGCGGAGAGCTTCGTCGGGCAGGAGCACCTCGAGCAGGTGCAGCGCGAGGCGAAGGAGATCGTGGACGCCGCGCTCGGCGCCTAGACCCCGGCCGTCGCGAGCGCCAGCTCGCAGAACATCGCGTCCGCCCACGAGAACCAGGGGCGGGAGTACTGCGTCGGGTCGTCGACGTCGAACGACTCGTGCATGTCGCCCGTCCCGCCGTCGGTGGCCACGAGCAGCGCCAGCAACTCGCGGCGCCGCTCGTCGGAGTCCGTGACGAGCCCCTCGACGGCGAGCGCGATCGGCCAGACCCGCCGCGGGAGCGTGTGCGGGCTGCCGATCCCGGACGCGACGCTGCCGGTGTACCAGTACGGGTTCGCCGGCGAGGTGACCACCGTCCGGGTGGCTTCCCACACGGACCGGTCCACGACGTCCGGGGCGTCGAGCGGCAGGGACAGCAGCGACGGGGTGTTCGCGTCGTCCATCACCAGCACGCCGCCGAGGCCGTCCACCTCGTACGCGTAGACGGGCGCACCGGCGGGACCGGTCACGATCCCGTGGCGGGCGACCCCGTCGAGGATCGCGGTCCGGAGCACGTCCGCGTCGTCGGCGAGGCGGTCGTCGTCCCAGACGGCCCGCGCGATCGCCGCGATCGCGAGCAGTGCCTGCGCCGCGAACAGGTTCGCCGGCACGTTGTAGCCGTGGGTGCACGCGTCGTCGGACGGCCGGAAGCCGCTCCACGTCATCCCGGTCACGGCCACCGGTGTCCCTCGTCCGTCGCGTGCGAGCGTCTCGGTCGGGATCTCCCCGGGGCGCACGAAGCGGTACGGGGAGCGGTCGTGGTCCTGCTCGAGCGTCCACTGGTCCACGATCGTCCGGAACACCCGCTGCGCACGCTCGTCGAACACCGTCGTCGAACCGGTCCGCTTCCAGAGCGCGTGGGCGAAGGTCACGGGGTAGGCGAGGCTGTCGACCTCGTACTTCTGCTCCCACACGAGCGGGTCCGCGTTGAGGTCGTGCTCGTCGTAGTGCGCGCCGTTCGGTTCCCGGTTGAAGGAGTTCGCGTACGGGTCGTGGTCGATGAGCCGGAACTGGCGGGCGACGACGGCCCAGAGCACCTCGGCGAGCGCCGGGGACTTTCCCACCAGGCGCAGGTACGGGGTCATCTGCGTGGTCGAGTCGCGCAGCCACATCGCCGGGATGTCGCCGGTGATGACGAAGGCGCCGTCCCCGTCGACGGTGATGGTGTCGGTGAGGGTCCGCGTCAGGGCGCGTTCGACCCGGCCGCCGATGTCGGCCCCGAGTGCGGTGCGGACCCGGTCGGCCGCGGCGTGCACGGTGCGGGCGATCTCGTCGTCGAGCGTCGTCGTCATCCCACCCACGCTACGGCAACCCGGAGCCGCAGCCAGGCGTACTGTGCGCTTCGTCGAGAGCCCTCGATTCCGGCGCCGGTGCTGCCGATCCACTCAGGAACCCTCCTCGGCGTGACCAGCCACCTTGCGGCAGATGTAACTTTGCAGCCAGCGCAAAGTTTTTCCAAGCCCCTCGGGAGATCCCGCACATGACCCAGACCGCGACCGCACCCGCGGCACCCACCACCGCGTCGAACGCCGTGATGAACCACCGGCAGATCCTGCTGGTCATCTACGGCCTGATGGCCGGCATGTTCCTCGGCGCCCTCGACCAGACGATCGTCGGGACCGCGATCCGCACGATCGGCGACGACCTGCACGGCCTCGACCAGCAGGCCTGGGTCACGACCGGCTACCTCATCGCGAGCACGATCACGACGCCGATCTACGGCAAGCTCTCCGACATCTTCGGCCGACGACCGCTGTTCCTGACGGCGATCGGCATCTTCATCGTCGGCTCGTTCGCCGCGTCGTTCTCGACCTCGATGCTCATGCTCGCCGGCTTCCGTGCCCTGCAGGGCCTCGGCGCCGGCGGCCTGATGTCGCTTCCCCTCGCGATCATGGGCGACATGCTCGCCCCGCGCGAACGCGCGAAGTACCAGGGGTACTTCCTCGCGGTGTTCGGCATCTCGAGCGTCATCGGCCCGCTCGTCGGCGGGGTCTTCGCCGGTTCGGGCGAACTGCTGTTCATCTCCGGCTGGCGCTGGGTGTTCCTGATCAACGTGCCGATCGGGGTCATCGCGCTCTTCATGGTGCTCACGTTCCTGCACCTGCCGAAGTTCGGCAACCGGGGCAAGCCGCGCATCGACTGGTGGGGCGCGTCGCTCGTCATCGTGACGCTGGTGCCGCTGCTCCTCATCGCCGAACAGGGCCGCGAGTGGGGCTGGAGCTCCGCGGGCGCGTTCGCCTGCTACGGCATCGGTGCGGCCGGCCTGATCGCGTTCATCTTCGTCGAACGCGCCATGCAGGACGACGCGATCCTGCCGCTGAAGCTCTTCGGGTCGCGGGTGTTCTCGATGTCCGCAGTGCTGTCGGTCCTGGTCGGCTTCGGCATGTTCGGCGCGATGCTGACCATCCCGCTCTACCTGCAGATCGTGAAGGGCGTCACCCCGACCGAGTCCGGGTTCGCGATGCTCCCGATGGTCCTCGGCCTGATGATCTCGTCGATCGCCTCGGGTCAGATCATCTCCCGGACCGGCAACTACCAGGTCTTCCCGATCACCGGCACGGCCTTCACCGCGATCGGGTTCACGGTCCTGACCTTCCTGACCGCCGACCGTCCGCTCTGGTTCCTGATGCTCGGCATGTTCGGCATCGGCCTCGGGCTCGGGCAGCTCATGCAGACGCTGACCCTGGCGGCGCAGAACTCCGTCAGCCCGCGGGACATCGGCGTCGCGACCAGCGCGGCGACGTTCTTCCGGCAGATCGGCGGCACGATGGGCACCGCTGTGCTCCTGTCCGTCCTGTTCACGCTCATGCCGACGAACATCACGACGGCGATGCAGAACGAGAGCGACCTCAAGCCGGCCCTGAACGCCGCCCTCACGCCCTCGGTGGCGAACGCGTCCGACAACAAGGGCGTGATGGACCAGATCTGGAACAAGATCGTCGGTCCGGTGCAGCAGAACGTCCAGGACGGCCTGAACAAGGGCGCCGTCCAGGCCAAGGAGGCCGCCGACGCCGCCGTGACGAAGCAGGTCACCGCCGCGGTCGAGCAGAAGGTCGCCGCCGGGCAGATCCCCGCGGCCTCGGCCGACTCGGTGATCGCCGCGCAGGTGGCCGCCGCGAAGCCGGACGCCGAGCAGCAGGCCCTCGAGACCGCCGCGTCGAAGGCGAAGGCCGAGGTCGTCGACGGCACGCTGCAGGTCGACTACTCGAACGCCGACCAGCGTCAGAACGTCGTCGACGAGGTCGCTCCGACGCTCGTCAAGCAGCTCAAGAGCGGCGACTCGGCAGCGAACTCGTCCTCGAGCTCCTCGACGAGCGACACCTCGTTCCTGAACGGCGCGGACAAGCGACTCACCCGTCCGTTCCTCGTCGGCTTCAGCGACTCGGCCGTCGTCGTCTACTGGGTGGGCCTCGCGGTCATCCTGCTCGCGTTCGTGCTCACCTGGTTCTTCCGGGTGCCGCCGCTCCGCAAGGTGTCGGCGCTGCAGGAGCAGGCGAACACCGACCGGGCGAACTCCGAGAAGGCGGCGTCCGACAAGGCGGACGCCGACCGACTGACGGTCGACGCGCAGCACGCGGCTGCGGGCAGCGGATCGCTCGTCTCGCCGGACACCGGTTCGATGGCGGTCGTCCCGACCTCGCCGGACGTCCCGTCGCAGCCCCGGTCCGCCGCCGCTGCCGTCGGGATGGACCGGACGGGAGGCTTGGCATCCTCCGCCCGACCGGCACCGTCCGACGCGTCCCCCAGTCCGGCGACCGGCGCTGCCGACACGGCGGCGGACGCGGGGACGACCCGTGCGCCGCTGCCGAACGCGACGACTCACGGCGCGCACGCAGCGGCCGCACCGGTCGACGAACCGCCGGCCACCACCGGGGCGATCCGCACCCGGGCCGCCCACGCGGCCGTCGCTCCGGAGGTGACCACCGAGCCCGCCGCAGCCGACGGTTCGGAGGCGAGCCGCGCCTCCCGGCCGGACGACGACCACGCGCACGGCCGCCACTCGGCCGAGTAGCCGAGCACCGACGGGACCGCCCGTCGTCCCCGCGTCAGCTCGCGGAGACGGCGGGCGGTTCCACGACGTCGAACGATGCGTCCGGCAGCCGACGGCGCATCACGTCGACCGCGACCGGGTTGTCGTCGACGAGCACGAACCGGCGGCCCAGCGCTCCGGCGACCGCGCCGGTCGTCCCGCTGCCGGCGAAGAAGTCGAGGACCCAGTCGCCCTCGCGGGAGGACGCCTGCACGATCCGCCGCAGCACCCCCTCGGGCTTCTGCGTCGGGTAGCCCGTCTTCTCCCTGCCCGTCGGCGAGACGATCGTGTGCCACCAGACGTCCGTCGGGAGCTTGCCGCGCTCGCGCTTCTCGGCGGTGACCAGGCCCGGGGCCATGTACGGCTCGCGGTCGACGGCTTCGGAGTCGAACCAGTAGCGGTCCGGGTCCTTCACGTACACCAGGATCGTGTCGTGCTTCGTGGGCCAGCGCGACCGTGACTTCGCACCGAAGTCGTACGCCCACACGATCTCGTTGAGGAACGCGTCGCGGCCGAACAGTGCGTCGAGCAGGACCTTCGCGTAGTGCGACTCGCGGTAGTCGAGGTGCAGGTAGAGGGTGCCGTCGTCGGCGAGCAGTCGCCAGGCCTCGAGCAGGCGGGGTTCGAGGAAGGACCAGTAGTCGTCGAACCGGTCGTCGAAGCGCATCAGGTCGCCGCGGACGCGCTCGTAGGTACCGCCCCGGAACCCGGTGACGGTCTCACGGCGATCGGGCCGGTCGGGGCGGTCGTTCGGGCTGTGCGGACGGGCGGCCGTCTCGCGCACCGCGGCGCTGGCGTGCCGACGCTGGTACCGGCCCGTGTTGAAGGGCGGGTCGAGGTACACGAGCGTGAACGACCCGTCCGCCAGCGTGGGCAGTACGTCGAGGTTGTCGCCGAGGACCACCCGGTCCGGGCCGCGATCGTGTCCGCTGTGCACCTGCACCATTCTGGTGCACGGGTGCCGCCGCGTCAGCGCGGCCGACGCGACGTCCGTCAGCCGCAGGTGAGCTGCATCGACCCGGCGTCGGTCAGCCGCAGGTGAGCTGCGCCGACGCCGCTTCGGTCAGCCGCAGGTGACCTGCGCCAGCGTCGCGTCGTGGTCGGACGACCAGGCGCCGCCCGCCCAGACGTCGACCGGCTCCCCGGCGTGCAGCGGTGTGGCCACCACGACGTCGTGCGGGTCCGGGAGCTCGGCGATCTCCTCGTCGATCGAGAACTGGACCGTCGCCGACGGGCAGTCCGCCTGCGGTGTGAGCTCCCAGCCGGCGCAGCCCCAGTCGACACAGCCGTCCGGCCACGAGCCGTCCTCGTCCTGGTCGTCGGAGTCCAGCTGGGTCTTCGTGAGCGCGACGGGGCTCTTCGGCGGCGCGGAGCACGTGACGTCGACGATGCTGCTCCACTCCTCTGAGCCCTGCTCGGTGAGCACCAGCGGCGTCCCGGACGTCAGCAGCACCGTGCGGGTGTCGGTGCGGGAGTCCGTGCCGCCCTCGGTGGCGGAGAACCCGACGGTGACGACGGCGGGACCGTCACACTCGCCGTCGATCTGCCACGCCCAGCAGCCGTCGGCGAAGTCGATCGCCCCGCAGGTCGCCTGCCAGGTGTCCTCGTCGGACAGGAACGACACCGTGATGGTGCCGTCGTCGGAGGTCCACGGGTTCGGGTCGGCCTCGTCGGCGTCCGGCGCGGCCTCGTCGGGGTCGTCGTCCTGGAGTCCGTGCGCCAGGGTCAGGGATCCCTGCTCCTGCACGGTGCGGACCACCGGGGCGACGGCCGCGCTCGCGCCGATCACGAGGACGCAGGCCGCGACCCCCGCGGTGACACCGAGCACCGCGCGGTTCCACCGACGGAACGACGGCGGTGTGCTCTGCGCAGGGGGTGCGGTGTGCGCTGCCTCCACGAACGGGTTCGCCGTGGGCAGCCCCCAGGCCGCCGCTTCCCACGCCGCGACGGCGGACGCGTCGTCCACGTCCGGACGGGCCGCGCGCGCACGGGCCGGCAGCTCGGACCGTCGCCACGCCGCGGCGTCGTCGCGGACGGACAGCGCTGTCCGCGCCGCCAGGTCACCGTGCCGCCACGACGACACCACCAGGACGGCGACACCGGCGACCAGCGGTGCGAGGGCCAGCACCGCCGGGCCGCCGAGCGCCGCCACGACCAGCACGGCGGCGAGCGACGCCAGAGCGACCGCGAGCCCGACCCACTGCAGGACCCGGAGTCGACGCGCCAGCGGGGGCAGGTACGCACGGAACGCACGCGGTGCCGGCACCCAGAAGCGCCACTTCGCAGGCGCCGCAGGGATGCCCGGCGCGGGAGTCCACCCGGGAGCGGGCTCCGCAGCCTGGTGCAGCTCCGCCCACTCCGGCGACGGTGTCGGCCACCCGGCCGGCGATCGGAAGCGGAACGGCGGGGTCGACTCGTGCTGCACGGTGCGACCCTAGCGAGGTCCACAGCCCATCCACAGGCCCTTCTTCGGGAGGGGCGTAGCGTCGCCTGCATGGCAGCACCCGAGGTCCGCAACGACACCGACAAGCAGCAGTACTCCCTCGTCGAGGACGGCGAGGTGATCGGCTTCGCGGCGTACGAGGTCGACGGCGACGAGATCCGTTTCGTGCACACCGAGGTGGACCCGGCGCACCGCGGCGGTGGGCACGCGTCGATCCTCGTCGAGCACGCCCTGGACGACGTCCGCGCGGGTTCGCTCCGCGTCGTGCCCCAGTGCAGCTACGTCGCCGCGTGGATCGATCGGCACCCGGACTACCAGGAGCTCACGACGCGCTGACGCGGGTGGTTCACTCCTCGCCGCGGTCGCGCATCTCGCCGTAGTCCCCGGCCGCGCACCAGGATGTGCCGGACACCGAGTCGCCGCCGTCCAACGAGTAGAAACCGACTCCCTGAACCGCAGCGCCACTGCCGTTCACGCCCATGGTCACACCGTGACCGTCCTTGAACCGCGCAGTGTCGAAGCCCTCGCTCTGCCACAGTCGTTCGAGCGTCGCGATGTCCCGCTCGGTGTGACCGTGCTCCGCGCGTCGCTTGATGTAGGTGTACTTGACACCCTCACCTTCGCCCCGCTCGTTCATGCACGTCCCCAGTCTCGGTTCCTCTTCGTCCGCGATCCACCGACCGCCCAGCGCAGCCGTTGATGCATCGACGAGTGTCTGGACACGGCTCTTGGCGTCCTCGGGCTGCAGGGCGGGGCGTGCGTTCATGGATTCGCCGGTACAGCCCGCAAGACCGACGACGCTCGCGAGCACGACGCCGGAGAGGGCAGCCCGCCCAGCCGTCACGAGCGCTTTCGACTGCTCCTCCGCGGCGGACGCCGGTTGATCGGGGCGCGCACCCGACTCGCGACCCCGGCCGGAATTGTCCGTCATTCCTCGCCGCGGTCGCGCATCTCGCCGTAGTCCCCGGCCGCGCACCACGATGTGCCGGACACGGAATCGCCACTGTCCAGGGAGTAGAGATCAACTCCTTGGGCAGCAGCGCCGCTGCCGTTCACGCCCATGGTCACACCGTGACCGTCCTTGAACCGCGCAGTGTCGAAGCCCTTGCTCTGCCACAGTCGTTCGAGCGTCGCGATGTCCTGCTCGGTGTCGCCGTGCTCCGCACGTCGCTTGATGTACGTGTAGTTGACACCCTCACCTTCACCCCGCTCGTTCACGCACGTCCCGAGACTCGGCCCCTCTTCGACGACCCACCGTCCGCCGAGCGCCGCCGTCGAATCATCGACGAGTGTCTGGATGCCGCTCCTGGCAGCTTCGGGTTGCAGGGTCGGGTGTGCGTTCATGGATTCGCCGGTACAGCCCGCAACACCGACGACGCTCGCGAGCACGACGCCGGAGAGGGCAGCCCGCCCAGCCGTCGCGAGCGCTTTCGACTGCTCCCCCACGGCGGACGCCGGTTGATCGGGGCGCGCACCCGACCCGCGACCCTGGCCGGGGTCACTCGTCATTCCTCGCCGCGCTCGCGCATCTCGACGTAGTCCCCGGCGGCGCACCAGGATGTGCCAGACACGGAATCGCCGTTGTCGATCGAGTAGAACTCGATGACCTGGGCGGCGGCACCCCGGCCGTTCATCCCCATGGTCACGCCGTGCCCGTCCTCGAAACGCTCGGTGACGAGGCCTTTGCTCTGCCACAGGTCTTCAAGCATCGCAATGTCGCGCTCGGTGTCACCGTGCTCCGCACGGCGCTTGATGTACGTGTACTTGACACCCTCACCTTCACCCCGCTCGTTCATGCACGTCCCCAGTCTCGGTTCCTCTTCCTCCGCGACCCACCGACCGCCCAGCGCAGCCGTTGATGCATCGACGAGTGTCTGGACACGGCTCTTGGCGTCCTCGGGCTGCAGCGTCGGGTGTGCGTTCATGGTTCCTCCAGTGCAGCCCGTGAGCATGGCAGCGCTGGCGCTGATGGCCACGACGACCGACGTCGCCCTCGGTGTGTTGATCGTCAACCTCTGCCCCTTGACTCGTCAGGGCAGCTCGCAGTGCTCGTCATCGACGTCCTCCCGTCACTTGGGCGCCCTGGCCCGTGGTGGTGAGCGCGACGTTCCGGAGGGACTCCGTGCCCGGGTCAAGGTATCCGTTCCCGGAGTCGGTGTGGACGCCGTGGTCCTTCACCGGCTTGAGGTCACCGGTTCCGTCCGTCCCGAAGGTCTCTGCTCCGAAACTCTCGCTCACCGGGTTCTTCCGGTAGGGGAAGCTGAAGTCGCGCCCGACGTACGCGTACTGGTCGCCTTGGCCGGGAACACCGACCAGAGTGTTCTTCGCCTGGCCCGCGTAAACGTGCTCCGCGCTGAGGCTGCTCGCGTCGGCGATGCTCTGCGGGATGCCTGCCGAAGCGATGGACGTGAACGTGTCCACGTGGACACCCCGCTTGGTGAGGCCGAGCGACGCAGTCGTCGTGCCGTACGAGTGGGCGAGGACGTGCAACCTCGGCATGGCGCCACCGCGCGCTGCGGTCAGTCCGCGGATCGAGGCCGCGAGCTTCCCGGCCCCGGACGCGGCGGCAGTCTCGCGGAGTACGCCGAGGTTCGGTTCGCTCAGGCTCGGCACCGGCGGGGCGTCGTATCCGATCCAGGCGATGACCGCACGTTGGGCGGGGCCGCCGACGCCTCCCTGTTTGTCGTGGAGGTTCTGCAACACTTCTGTCCACCCGGTCATCGTGACGGAACTGGACCCCATCCCCGGCACCGCCCACGTCACGTTCTCCGCGGTGTCCAGATCGCCGATCGACACGGCGGCGAGCGGGGGGACGTCGGCCGTCAGCGCGATGAGGAACCGGTCCTTCCGCAGCGAACTCCTGATGTTCCGCAGCGCGGCCTTCTCGACCGGGTCGAGGTTCCGCCGCCGCAGCCGCGCAGCCAGGACGGTCCGGTTCGCGGTGTCCCGCACCCAGAACGGGATGCCCTCGAGGTTCCCGAGCATCGACAGGACGGACACGGGCAGCGCGGCGAGGTCGTGCCCGCTGTCGCGCGTGAGACCGAGCCCGGACCAGATGCGCGCGGCTGCAGCCGGGGACACGCCGCCGGCGAGGAGTTTCCGGAACGGTGCCGGGATGGTCGCGGCTGCCGCGACGTCCAGCACGGCGTTCGACAGTGGATGTCCGGAGCCAGCACGCTCGAACGCCTCCGCGATGCGCTCGACCCAGTCGGCGTCGGCTGCGTTCTCCTGCAGGTACTGCTCGAACCCGCGGAAGAGCGTCGCACTGTCGACCGTCGCCCACGCGCAGTGCGTGGTGAACGCCGACCAGGCGACCCGGAGCCTGCCCGAGGTCTCGACGAGGTCGCCGTCCCATGCCCGAGCGACCGCGGCGAACGCCCGCAGCCGATCGGGGTCCGCCGAACTGCGACCGCGACTGGACGCGCCGGCGTTGCGCGGCCGGTCCGATGCGGAGAACGACGCCACGATCGGGGTCGGTCGGATCGGTGTCTCGGACGGCTTCGGGTCGAACATCGACTCGGCGGCGATGCCGAACGGGGCGAGCGTGTTCGACTCCGCCGCTCGTCGTCGCTCGTCGTCACGGTGACGCCAGTCGGCGAGGTCCTTCCGACGGGTCCGCTCGCGGTGCGCCTCCGCGGTGACGGTCTGCACCTGCTCGGCGAGCGAGTCGAGCGCCCGTGCGAGCCGGACGCGGTCGGCTGACTCGGCCTCGGCGCTGGCGGTGAACCGCTGCGCGTAGGCGCCGGAGAAGTCGGTCGCGGCTCCTTCGGTCGCCCACCGGCGACCTGACGCGCTCGCTCGGAGCCGATCGTCGGCATCGGCGGCCGCGGTGACGAGCATCCGAGCCACTCCGTCGTCGAAGTCGATCCCCGCCACCGTTCCCCCAGCCCTCGCGGGGCTGCCGGAACGCAACCCCGGAGGACATCATGCCGAGGGTGACCGTTCAGATGCAAATGTTCTGTATTTTGGATTCCGGCAGAGATCAGTAGCTGCGCTCGTGGGTACCGGCGCGCGCTTCGTGGCGGCCCCCCGCGCGCACCGCGGGGACCCGGATGAGCACGCTGCCGCTGAGCAGGTCGTGGTCGTCGTCCGCCGGCGTCGGGGCTTCCCTCGGGAGGCGCGACTGCCGTTCGTACTCCGCTTGCGTCTCGTGTCGGGTCGGCGCGAACACCTCGTCCATCATCGAGATGACGCCGCCGGATCCGCCGCTGCGCGTGGCCTTGTTCGAGAGATCGATCCACCCCACGCGATCGGCGATCCACATCACGACGGCCGCGGCGGCCACCGCCCCCAGGAGGATCAACCAGTTCACGGACACGACGCTACGGGGGCGATCCGGCGGGGACATCAGCCGCGCGGAGGATTCTCGTGATCCACACACGTGGTTCTTCAGGAGGACACCCACACTGGTCGTGCGGCCGCCCGGATCCCCCCTCTCCGGGCGGCCGACCACGTCCGGACCGCCGGGCCGCATGCACGGCACGGCACGGTGCGCCCTGGTCCGCGCAACCGGCCGCGTGCCAGGATGGCGACGTGCTCGACGACGCAGACCGGGACCTCATGCGGGCGTTCGCCCGCTACATCGAGGCGGCGAACGAACTCGCCGCCTCCGAGCAGCGGGCGGTGCTGACCCCGATCGGGGAACGGATCGGCGCGCACCTCGGGGTCGACCCGCAGTCGGTCCCGGTCGTCACCGAGGAGCTCCCCGACCACCGGCTCGTCGACGCGGACATCGCGCTCGAGGAACTCGCCGGCACCGAACCCGACGCGCTGATCGGCATCGCCGGTGACGACAGCCGCTTCCACAGCTCCGTCAGTGAGTTCATCGCCAATCCGCACATGCGCTGGGCCCCGGGTCCGGTGAGCTACGCGACGCGGGCGACCGGTGCGGACACCACCCGCCGGGTCGTCTCCTTCGGCCTGCGGTTCCTGACGTTCGACGGCGCTCCCGTCGCCGTCGTGCAGCGGTCCGCCAAGCCGGAGTACGGACGCGGCCGCGCGACGCTCGAGATCCTCTCGCCCGACCAGGACACCGCGAGCGCGTTCCTGCTCCGCCTCCGGGCGCTGATGATCGAGCGGAGCGTGCTCCGCGGTCAGGTGCTGTCGTTCGTGCAGTCCGAGTACGGGTCGGACGCGGGCGCGACGTTCCTCCGACGACCCGAGGTCGGCGCCGACGACGTTGTGCTCGGTGACGGTGTGCTCGACGAGGTGGTGGACCACGTCGTCGAGATCGGGGAGCAGCGTGCAGCACTCCTGGCCGCCGGGCAGCACCTCAAGCGCGGCGTGCTGCTGTACGGGCCTCCGGGCACCGGCAAGACGCTCACGATCCGGCACCTGCTCACCAGGACGGAGGGCGTGACCGCGGTCCTGCTCACCGGGTCGAGCATCGCGGCGATCGGCGCTGCGGCGGAGATCGCCCGCACGTTCCAGCCGTCGCTCGTCGTCATGGAGGACATCGACCTCGTGGCGATGGAGCGGCACAGCTCCCCACAGCCGCTGCTCTTCGAGGTGCTCGACGCCCTCGACGGGCTCGACGGCGACGCGGACGTCGCGTTCGTGATGACCACGAACCGGGTGTCCGTGCTCGAGCGGGCGCTCGCGGACCGCCCCGGCCGGGTGGACCTCGCTGTGGAGATCCCGCTGCCCGCCCTGCCCGAGCGTGTCCGGCTCTTCCGCCGCTACGCCGGCACACTCCCGTTCTCCGACGAGGCCCTCGCCGATGCGGCGGAACGGGCCGAGGGCACCACCGGCTCGTTCGCGAAGGAGCTCATGCGGCGGAGTGTCCTCGGGGCGGCGCTGCGCGGTGGCGAACCGGCCGACCAGGACCTCCGCGAGGCGCTCGACTCCCTGCTCACCGAACGCTCGTCGCTGACGAGGAAGCTGTTGGGTACGCGGGGCCCCGAGACCCCCGAGGACGAAGACGCCGATGACGACGACGAAGACGGAGACGACGGGTCAGTCGTGATGACCGCCAGCCAGTGGCACGCGTACGCACCGCTGAGTCGGACGACCTTCCGCCCCGACGGCGTCGACCTCACGCTGCGATCCGGCTTCGTCCAGGACGAGGACGGTGCAGCGGACGAGGACGACCCGGACGGCACGGGCGACGCCGCCCGCTGATCAGGGGACGCGCTCGAGCCACTCCCGCGTCGCGAACTTCGTCCGCACCAGCTCCTGCGCCCGTGCCCGCTCGGCCTCGGTCACGTGCCCCTCGTGCGCCCCGTACAGCTTCGTGAACGTGGCGATGAGCCGGTCGATGATCTCGGCGCGGGTGAGACCGGTCTGCGAGCGCAGCGGGTCGACGCGCTTGGCGGCCGACGTCGTCCCCTTGTCGCTCATCTTCTCGCGTCCGATGCGGAGCACCTGGACCATCTTCTCGCCGTCCATGTCGTAGCTCATGGTGGCGTGGTGCAGCAGCGACCCGGTGCCGAGACGCTTCTGGGCGGCCCCGCCGATCTTGCCCTTCGTCGACGAGATGTCGTTGAGCGGCTGGTAGTACGCCTCGATGCCCAGGGACTTCAGCGCCTCGATCACCCACTCGTCGAGGTACGCGTACGAGTCGGCGAAGGTCATGCCCTGCACGAGGTCGGTCGGGACGTAGAGCGAGTACGAGATGATCGCGCCGGCGTCCATGAACATCGCGCCGCCGCCGGAGATCCGTCGGACCACCTCGACGCCGTACTTCGCCGCGCCCTCGGGGTCGACTTCGTTCTTCAGGGACTGGAACGACCCGATGACGACGGCGGGCTGGTCCCACTCCCAGATCCGGAGGGTCGGCGCGCGTCGGCCCGCTCCGACCTCCTCGGTGAGGACCTGGTCGAGTGCGAGGTGCTCGTTCGGGCTGATCGGTCCCTCGTGGACGATCTCCCAGTCGTACTCCTGCCACGTCGACGCGCGCGAGAGCGCCCGGCGCACGGCGACCCCGACGGCTTCGGGCGTGAAGCCGAGCAGCACGGCGTCCTCCGGCAGGGCGGCCCGGACGGCTGCGGCGATCCCCGCGGCGTCGGTCGTGGCCGGCAGACCGTTCACGGCGTCGTCGATGAGCGGCAGCGCGTCGTCCGGTTCGAGGAAGAAGTCCCCGGCGAGCCGGAAGTCCTGGATCACCCCGTCGACGACCTCGAGGTCGACGACGACCAGCTTGCCTCCCGGGACCTTGTACTCACCGTGCACGACACGAGCCTACGCCCGCCACCTGTCGGACTGGAGGCGCGGGACGACGCCGCCCCGCGCCTCCCGTCCGTCTGCGGTCGCGTCAGCGCGCCGTCACGCGGTCCAGCCACGTGACCAGGTCGGCGACGACCTCGTCGCGGTTCGTCTCGTTGTAGACCTCGTGCCGGGCCCCCTCGTACACCCGGACCGAGACGTCGGACAGCCCGCCCCGACGGCGGTAGGCCTGGGCCAACCGCTCGATCGACCGCGGGCCGCCGAGGGTGTCGTCCGACCCGACCTGCAGCAGGATCGGGACGTCGTGCGGGATGCCGCGCCGTGGGACGCCGAGCAGGCGCATCGCGTCCCGCACGCCGAACAGCCGGATGACGTCCGCCTCGACGGCGAGCGGGTCCACCGCGATCGCGTCGATGACCGCCCGGTCACGGGTGAGCCACTCGAACTTCGTCGGCCCGGAGCCGGCGTGCCGGGCGTTGAGGTCGCCGCTGTTCATCCACCCCGGCAGCCGGTACGCGGTGGCGGACAGCACGACCCCGTCGTACGACGCCGACGAGGTGTTCACGATCCGCTGCGCCATGAGCGACCCCCACGAGTGGCCGAGCAGCACCAGCGGGACACCCGGGGTGTCCTCCTTCGCGACCGCGGTCATCTGTTCGACCGCGGCGATCGCCGCACGCAGCCCGCCGGGTCCGAGCCGTCCGAGCTTGGTGTGGTCGCCGTCCCACTGCCCGAGTCCGGTGCGCCCGTGGCCGCGGTGGTCGTTGGCGTGCACGGTGTAGCCGGCGCGGACGAGGTCCTGCGCGAGCGGCTCGTACCGGAGCCCGTGCTCCCCGACGCCGTGCGCGATCTGCACGATGCCCTTCGGACGCGCCGCACGCCAGGTCGAGTAGACGATCTCGACGCCGTGCGCGTCGGTGAACGAGGCGTCGCCTCGCGCTGCGGAGAAGGTGGGCACACTCGCATCCTTCCAGACGCTGCCATCCTCGCAGACGGCGACGTCCCGCACCGTGTTCACCCGGCGTTCACGCAGCGGGCTCCGGGCGGGCCTACCGTCTCGCGCATGGACGTCCTCGTCACCGTCGTGCTGGTGATCGTGGTGGCCCTCGTGTTCGACTTCACGAACGGCTTCCACGACACCGCGAACGCCATGGCCACCTCGGTCGCCACGGGTGCCCTCAAGCCCCGCACCGCCGTGCTCATCTCCGCCGTCCTCAACGTGGTCGGCGCGTTCCTCTCCACCGAGGTCGCCAAGACCGTCTCGCAGGGCATCATCCGCGAGGGCCAGGACGGCATCCACATCTCCCCCGTGATGATCTTCGCCGGCCTGGTCGGTGCCGTGCTCTGGAACCTCGCCACCTGGTACTTCGGCCTGCCGTCGTCGTCCACGCACGCCCTGTTCGGCGGGCTCATCGGGGCGTCGATCATCGGCGCCGGCCTGAACTCGGTGGACTGGGCGACGGTCGTCTCGAAGGTCGTGCTGCCCGCGCTGCTGTCGCCGGTGATCGCGGGGGTGATCGCACTCGTGGCGACCTACCTGGCGTACGCGCTGACGAAGAACGCGACCACGCACGGTGCCGCGACGGGCTTCCGGCACGGGCAGACGATCTCCGCGTCGCTGGTGTCGCTCGCCCACGGCACGAACGACGCGCAGAAGACCATGGGCGTGATCACGCTGACGCTCATCGCGGCGAACTACCAGCCCGCGGGCAGCGGGCCGGCGCTCTGGGTGATCCTGGCGTGCGGTCTGGCGATCGGACTCGGCACCTACATGGGCGGTTGGCGGATCATGCAGACCGTCGGGAAGAAGATCTCCGACGTGCAGTCCCCGCAGGGCTTCGCGGCCGAGACGAGCTCCGCGGCCACGATCCTGGTGTCGTCGCACCTCGGGTTCGCGCTCTCCACGACGCACGTCACGAGCGGCTCCGTGATCGGCTCGGGCCTCGGCAAGAAGCTCGCCGACGTGCACTGGTCGGTCGTCGGCCGCATCGTCGTCGCGTGGGTGATCACGCTCCCCGCGGCCGCGGTCGTCGGGGCGCTCGCCACGTGGGTCGCCTCGACGTCGGTGATCGGGTTGGTCCTGGTCGCCGTGTTCGCGCTCGCCGCCGGGTTGGCCTTCTACCGCCTCGCGAAGCGCAAGCCGATCTCGCACGAGGACGTCACCGCTGCCGACACCGCCGAGCGCGAGCCGGCCACCACCGGGAACTGAGGGGAACGACGATGGACATCGACTTCGGTGCGATCGGGACGGTCGCGGGCGTGGGGTTCGTGGCGGCCGTCGGCGTGGTGCTGGTCTACACGATCGGGTTGCGGCTGCTCGGGACGGGGCAGCCGGTGGACGCCGGCGGCGAGCGCACGCAGTACTCCGAGGAGACGCCGCGTTCCGGGCACACCCCGCCGCTCGCGATGGCGGGTGCCGTCGTGTGCTTCGCGGTCTGCGTCGCCGCGGTACTCACGGGGATCTGGTTGACGATCCCGCAGTTCCACTGACGCGCGGTCCTTCCCATCCCGCCCGCGATGGGAAGCCGGATCGCGCGTACCTGGTCGAAAGGAACGACCTGGTACGCGCGATTCCGCTCACCACGCGCGGAACGGCCCGCGGCGCGTCCGGCGACCCGCGGCGCCGCACTCAGTGGGCGCTGTAGCCGCCGTCGACCAGGTGGTAGCTGCCCGTGATGAAGGACGCCTTGTCGCTGAGCAGGAACAGCACGAGCGCGGCGACCTCCTTGTCCGTGCCGAGGCGCTTGGTGGCGTGCTCCTCCTCGAGGGCGCTGATCGCCTCCGGGGTCATCGCGTTGCGGAGCAGCGGGGTGTCGATGAAGCCCGGGCCGACCGCGTTCGTGCGGACACCCTGCGAGGAGTACTCGAGCGCAGCGACCTTCGTCAGGCCGGCCAGCGCGTGCTTCGACGCCACGTACGCGGCGTTCTGGGCGATGCCGACCGTGCCGAGGACCGACGCCATGTTCACGATGGCGCCACCACCGGCGGCGACCATCGTGGGGATCTCGTAGCGGAGCCCGTAGAACACGCCGTCGAGGTTGACCGACCGCACGCGGTCCCAGGCCTCGACGTCGTACTCGCCGATGGGCTGCGGGGCGGCGCCGATGCCGGCGTTGTTCACGGCGAGGTGCAGTGCGCCGTAGGTGTCGACGGCGAAGCGGACCATCGCATCGTTGTCGGCGGCGACGGCGGAGTTCGCCTCGAACGCCGCAGCGGTCCCGCCGGCCGCCTCGATCTCGGACGCCACGCGCTGGGCGGCGTCGAGCTTGATGTCGGTGACGACCACCTTCGCGCCCGCCGCGGCGAGCTCCTTCGCGACGGACTCCCCGATGCCGCTGCCGCCACCGGTGACGATGGCGACCCTGCCCTCGAACTCGGACATGATTCCTTCTCTCTGGACAACACCTGTTGCCCAGAATCACGATACACCCGAAAACCAGTTCGTTCACTGAACTAATGAGGTAGGCTAACGACTCGTGACCGACGCCACCGACCTCCGCATCGCCGTGAACCGGCTCTCCCGGACGCTCCGCGCGCAGAAGGCCGACTCGACCGTCACCGACGCCCAGTTCTCCGCCCTCGCGCGACTGCACCGGGACGGGCCGATGACACTCGCCGAGCTCAGCCGGCAGGACGGCGTCACACCCCCGTCGATGACCAAGACCATCGCGGTGCTCGTCGACCGCGGTCTGGCGACCAAGGGCGGACACGGCGACGACCGCCGCAAGGTCCTCCTCGCGGCGACGCCGGACGGTGCCGCCTTCGTCGAGGAGACCCGTCGTCGCCGGGACGGCTGGCTCACCCCGCGCCTCGCCGCACTCACCGCGGCCGAACGGCAGACCCTGGCCGACGCCACCGAGATCATGAGGAGGCTGGCCCAGCAGTGACCGCCATGTTCCGCTCCCTGTCCGGACGCAACTACCGCATCTGGTTCGCCGGCGCCCTCGTGTCGAACGTCGGCACCTGGATGCAGCGCACCGCCCAGGACTGGATCGTCCTGACGAAGCTCTCCGACAACGACGCGATCGCCGTCGGCATCACCATGGCGCTGCAGTTCGGCCCGCAGCTCCTGCTGCTCCCCCTCACGGGCCTCGCCGCCGACCGGTTCGACCGCCGCAAGATGCTCATGCTCACCCAGGGCCTGATGGGGGCACTCGGGCTCGGCCTGGGCATCATGGTCCTCACCGACACCGCGACGATCTGGTCGCTCTACGGGTTCGCACTCGCGCTCGGCATCGTCGCCGCGTTCGACACCCCGATCCGTCAGGCCTTCGTGTCCGACGTCGTGCAGGGCGAGCACGTCGCCAACGCCGTCGCCCTCAACTCCGCGTCGTTCAACGCGGCACGGCTGATCGGTCCCGCGGTCGCCGGTGTGATGATCGCTGCGATCGGCTCCGGCTGGGTCTTCGTCATCAACGCCGGCTCGTTCCTGGCCGTCCTCGTCGCGCTGCGCTTCGTCGACCCCGCGCAACTCGCCGACCGCATCCGGGCGAAGCGCGGCAAGGGGCAGATCACCGCCGGCTTCCGGTACGTGCGGACCCGGCCGGACATCATCGTCGTCCTGTGCATGATCTTCGTCGTCGGCACCTTCGGCGTGAACTTCCCGATCTTCACCTCGACGATGGCCCGGGTCGAGTTCCACAAGGGCGCCGGCGAGTTCGGACTCCTCAACTCCGTGATGGCGATCGGCTCGGTCGCCGGCGCCCTGCTCTCCGCCCGACGGGACCGCCCGCGGATGCGCACCCTGGTGATCGCGGCCGCCGGGTTCGGGCTCGCCTGCAGTGCTGCAGCGGTGGCCCCGACGTACTGGACCTTCGCGGTCGTGCTCGTGTTCGTCGGGCTGGCGTCCCTGACGTTCATGACCACGGCGAACGCCCTGGTGCAGACCACCACGAAGCCCGCGATGCGCGGTCGTGTGATGGCGCTCTACATGGCGATCTTCGCCGGCGGCACCCCGATCGGCGCCCCGATCGTCGGCGCCGTCGCCGACGCCTGGGGTCCGCGGTGGGCCATCGGCGTCGGTGCCGCGTCCGGGTTCGTGGCGCTCGCGATCGCACTCGTCTGGCTCATCCGGTACGAGCGGTTCCGGGTCCGGTACGACGCCGACAACCGGCTGCACCTCGCGATCACGCACGCGATCCCGGTGGTCGGGACACCCGCTTCGCGAGCGGCGCTCCGGCAGGACCTGGAGCGCGACGAGGCCGTCGCGGACCGCTCCAGCGCCGTCTGACCCGACCGTCTGCAGGCCGGGAGGCACGGTGCGGCGCCGCCCCGCGCCTCCCGTCCGCCCGTGGCCGGGTCGCGAGCCGAGGCTCGGCTGGGCGGACACCGCACGGCCCGTCCGACCCGAGTCCGGTCCGCCGAGCCGAGGCTCGGCGCCGCCGTCCGAGGCCGGCGCGGCTGGCCGAGGCCGGCGCGGCTGGCCGAGCCCGACCGGAGCGGTCAGTGGGCCGGTTCGGGCGCGGCGAAGACGCGTTCGTCGAGCGCCGCGACCACACGGTCGGCCGCCGCGGCGAGTCGTTCCCCCGCCGACCGCGCCGCGAGGAGCGCCGTGTCCGCCGACACCGCCTCGAGATCGGCCCGGGTCTGCGCGAACGCATGCACCTCGTCCGCGATGCACGACGGCGCCACGTCGGCGAGGCACTCGTCCGCCCGCCGCGCGAGGAACCGCAGCGACCGCGGACTGTGCTCGTCGAGCAGCAGGAAGGCCGCGGCGTCCTCCGCCCCCGGCGCGTGGTGGTCCCGGCCACGCTGGAACGCCTCGCCGGCACCGCACGCCCGGAGCGCCGTCGCCCAGGACGATCCCGACCCGGGGTCGAGCAGCCCCGACGCGAGCAACCGCGCCGTCGTCGCGCAGCGCTGCAACGAACGCCCGAGGGTGAAGAACTCCCAGACCTCGTCACGACTCGCGTCCGCCTCGACGACCCCGATCGCCAGGGCGCTGCGTTCCCGGACCCACCCGAGGAACTCGTGCGCCCGGTCCGGAGCGACCTTCCGGGGCATCCGGGAGCGCGTGACGTTGAGGCAGTCCCACAGCTCGGTGGAGACGACCTCGCGGGCGCGTCGGGCGTGATCCCGGGCGACCGCCACAGCGGAGGCGATCGAGGCCGACTCGTGCCGGTCGAGGGCGAGCGAGTCGATCGTCGCCGCTCGGTCGGGGTCGTTCGCCGGACCGGCGGCTCCGACCACCGCCCGGAGCTCCGCTGCGACCATGCGGTCCTGTTCCGCGCTGGCGGGTTCGCCCCGCGCGACGTAGACGTCGAGCATCCGGGCCACCACGTCGGTGCGTTCGACGGCGTTCCCGACGTGGAACACGCTCCCCGCGAGTCGGCTCAGCACGTCGGCTCCATGCGGCGAACCTACTGACCGGGGATTGCCGGGGTGTTTCATCCCCGCGTCACGGGTGTTGCAGTCGCGCTCGTGCTGCGATCCGACGGGCCGGTCCACGCACTCGCTAGACAATCTAACTAGAGCGTCTAGCATTGAGTCCATGACTTCCGAGGTGATGACCGGCACCGCGGGATTCTGGTACGGAGATGATTCCAGGGTCGACGCGGTGGACGTGCTGAACGCACTCCGCAGGTACCGGAGTGCCGAGAGTGCTGCCCAGCGGCGTGCTCGCGAGGCACTCGGCATCGGCGAGAACGCGCTGCTGGCCCTGCGCGCGCTGCTCGACGCGGAGGAGAACGGCCGCACGGTCAACGCGAAGGACCTCGCCGAGGAGCTCGAGATCACCGCGGCGTCGACCTCGGCGCTCGTCGATCGGCTCGTCCGCAGCGGTCACGTCGAACGACACGCCGACCCGAACGACCGGCGCGGGGTCATCCTCACGGCATCCGGCGGCTCGATGCGCCAGGTGCTGCAGGTCATCGACCAGCTCGACTCCCGCGCGATCGAAGCGGCCGAGCACCTGTCCCACGACGACATGGCCGTGATCGTGTCGTTCCTGGAGCAGATGGTGCGCGTGGTCGACGACGTGGACGCCGTCGACGGGCACCGCGCGTAGCCTGCTCCCATGGCAGACACGGGCACCGATGGCACCGCGATGCCCGCGCCGCACGACCCCGAGGACGACATGCCCCTCGCTGAGCTCGATGCCCGAGCCCGGGCGGACGCGGCACTCCGGCGCATCCGGGCCGGTGCCGATCCCGCGCGCGAGGCGTTCGACCTCGCGAACACCATGAACGACGAGACCGTGGGTCGGCTGACGAACGCGGTCCGGCGCTTCTTCCGCCGCTGACGGCTGCCGGGGCGCCGGCCGGGCGGCCCGCGTCGGCCCGCCGGCCCGCCGGCCCGCCCGCTGCCGCCGGGGCGAGACTCGGCGTGGGCGACCGTTCTCGTGACCCGCGGCGCGAGAACGGTCGCTGCACCCGAGTCTCGGGCGGACCGACCCGAGTCTCGGGCAGACGGCGCCGAGTCTCGGGCCGCGCGGGGCGCCGCTGCGCCCGGCTAGAAGGCCGTGCCGACCGCCGCGATGTCGTCGCCGCCGTGCCCGGCCGCGCTCGCGTCCGCGTACACCCGCCCGAGTGCGTCGAGGAGCACCGTGGAGACCCCGGTGTCCCGCGCCGCGTCCGTGATGAGGCCGATGTCCTTCCGCAGTCCGTCGAGCGCGAACTGCGCCGGGAACCGGCCGTCGATCATCGCCGCACCCTTGGTGTGGGCGTACGCCGAGTCGCTCGCACTGCCCTCGATCGCCTGCAGGAACAGCGCCGGGTCGAGCCCGAGGGCCGTCGCGACCGCCAGGGACTGCCCCGTCGCGGCCGTGATCGAGGCGATCCAGGCGTTCGCCGCGAGCTTGAGCGCCGTACCGGCACCGACCTGCTCGCCGGCCCGGATGGTCTTCGCGCCGACGGCGTCCAGGACGGGGTCGATCCGGTCGAGCTCGGCCGCGGGTCCTGCAGCGAGCATCGTCAGGGTGCCGTGCTCCGCCGGGGCCTTGGTGCCGAGCATCATCGCCTCGACGAGGGTGATGCCGTACTTCGCCGCGAGCTGCACGACGGTCTCGGTGCCGGCGACGCCGATCGTGGAGCACTGCACCCACACGGCGTCCTCGGGGGCATCGCCCGCGGCGGCCTCGAGGACGTCCACCACCGCGTCGGTGTCGAACAGCGTGAGCAGGACGACCTCGGCGCTCGTGACCGCGCCGCCGGGGTCCTCCGCGACGGTCGCGCCCCGGTCGCCGAGCGGGGCGGCCTTGTCGGCGCTCCGGTTCCAGACCGTCACCTCGTGCCCCTCGCGGAGCAGCGACCCCGCCACTCCGGCACCCATCGTCCCCGTCCCCAGCACCGTCACCCGCACGTGTGTCTCCGTCTCCGCAGGGGCTCCCTGCCACTGCGACACCGACGCTACGCGCCGACGGTCAGAGCAGCCCGCGGCCCTGCAGCCAGACGGCGGGGTCCACGGGCGATCCGCCGACGATCACCTCGAAGTGCAGGTGCGACCCGGTGGAGACCCCGGTGTTGCCGACGGCGCCGATGCGCTGCCCGGCCGACACGGTCTGGCCCACCAGGACGCCGATCTGCGAGAGGTGCCCGTACCGGGTCTGCGAGCCGTCGGCGTGCTGCAGCAGGATCTGGTTCCCGTAGCCGCCGAGGACCCCCGCGGAGACGACCCGTCCGGGCATCGCCGCGACGACGGCCGTACCGGTGGGAGCGGCGAAGTCCAGACCCCGGTGGTCGGTCGAGCACGCCCCACACCCACGGACCCACCGGGAGCCGAAGCCGCCGGCTGCGGGGATCGACCCGGCGACCGGGCGGACGGCTTCCGCCCCGTCGGGCGTCCCGACAGCGGCACCGGCCGCAGGAGCCGAGCGGAGCGGGACCCGAGCGATCGCGAACGCGTCACGCTCCACGGAGATCGCGCTGCCGGTCGCCGCGGTGTACTCCTGCGCGTCGTACGCCGGGAGCGCACCCTGCGGCGTCGCGGCCACCGCCGTCTGCGGGGTGGCGACGGTGACGAAGAGGCACGCGGCGACGGCGGTCGCGGTCACCGGCACGGCCTTCGCGGAGCCGACCGCCGCACCGATCGTGCGGAGCGGCACGGTGATCGCCCGGCTGACGGCGCGCCCGAGCTCACCGGGACGACTCGACCGGGTCTGGGCGCGCAGCGTTCGGCGCGACGGCAGGGCGGCGGTTTCGGATGCGGGCGCTCCGGGTGCGCTCGCCTCGTCGGGGCCGGTCGACCGACTGGAGGAGCGGATCGCCCCGGGCAGGTCGGCCGCGGTCCGGCGCGCGGTCGGTCGGGTGCCGGTGGAGACCGGGACGGCGGGGGTGGGCACCGCCGCCCCGGTGGCGTGGTGGGCGTCCGCGTCGACGGACGCGTGCGCCGCCGCCCGGCGCACGCGACGCGACACCCGGGCGTCGTGCGCAGCACGTGTCCCGCGTGTGGCGTGCGCCGTCGCGGCGTGCCGGGCTGCGCCGCGTGGTCGGAGCTGCGCGCCGTCCGTCGTCGTGGTCATCGGGTCCGCCGGGGCCGGGTCAGGCGCGGACGACGCCGTCGCGGGCGATGTGCTCGAGCTCGATCGCGACGGCGTCGACGACGGCACGGGTGATCGCGTCGGCGACGGCCTCGACCAGGGCGAGGTGCTCGGCCCGGACGGCGTGCTCGGTCTGGAAGGCCGCGGTGGCCCGGACCGGGATCTCCTCGATCGCCGCGACGAGGGCGGCGGGCACGAGGACCGAGTCCGTCGCTTCGACCGGTGCGGACATCGGCGAGGTCGGGGCTGGGGTGAAGGTCGCCCGGGCGATGCTCGGCGTCGGGGTGGTCCCTGCGGACGGCGTGTGGTCGGCGCGGCGGGCGATGGAGTCGAAGAGCGGCGTGGAGGACATGCTGCGGGCCTTCCGATCAGGTGTCTGGACGGTCCGTTCTCGGTCGGACCGTGGGAGGGGTGTGCCCCTGGGCACACCCACATTCAAACACTGATATTTCGAATGTGCAATAGCACTTTCGGTGATACCCGCGGATCAGTCGGGTTCGACGGCCTCGGTGGGGTCGTCTCGCCGCAGGACCTGCCGCACCCGCTCCACGATCGTCGCCGGCGGGTTGTTGTAGGCGTTCGCGGGCTCTTGACCGCTGAGCTCCTGGATCGCGGCCATCAC